>CAVHGF010000019.1:0-33163 GCA_963635625.1 Treponemataceae bacterium
GCCAATTCTTTCTGCCAAGCGGCGCTAACAAACGAAAAAAGCAGGGTCGAAACGGCCCTGCTTTTTTTATATGTAATCCTACTGTTAAAGGTTAGGATTCTCTTCTTTCCATTTCTCTACAGGAGGAACGATTCCCAGGCTCACGATCTCGTCTCTCATCTTGCAGAGGTGCTCGTATGAAGACTGAAGTGCTGCCATCTCTTCTTCCGTTCCCTTAGGTGCGGTGAAATGAACGCCCGTAGCGTCGATTGTCGTAGGCATAGCCATCATTACGTTCTTGAAACCGCACTTGTCGCAGTTTACGTAGCATCCGGCAGGCAGAGTGAAAGGATCACCGCCCATAGCGGCCTCGATCATCTTCACTGCGTTGTATGCAGGGCTCTGGAATGAAGAACGTCCGCGAAGCTTGATGATGGCTGAACCGCCCTGGATGGTATCGTGCTTGATCTCCTCCATTCTCTCGGCAGAAAGACCGCACTCGCTGAGAGGCTTGCCGTCAATCTTGACCTGAGATGCGAAAACTGCCATCTGCTCGCCGTGTCCGCCGTAAGTGTGGGCTCCGGTAACAGCGCTCTGAGGTACACCGAACTCCTTGGCAAGGTTGCTCTGCAGACGGGTAGAGTCGAGAGCTGCGAGGGAGGTGAGCTGGTTAGGCTTGAGACCTGAATGTATAAGGGCTGTAAGAGCCGTAACGTCAGCAGGGTTGAAGATGACCACCACGTGCTTTACGTCCGGGCAGTACTGCTTGATGTAGTCGCCGAACTGAGCGGCGATCTGGCAGTTGCCCTTGAGAAGATCCTCACGGGTCATACCTTCCTTACGTGGAGCTCCACCGGAAGAAATGATGTATTTGGCGTCTGTGAATGCCTCTTTCGGATCAACGGTCCAAGTGATGTTCGCACCCTCGAAACCGCAGTGGTACATTTCCTCCGCTACACCGTGAACACCCGGCTCGAAGATATCGTAAAGGCAGATGTTAGGTGTGAGACCCAGCATAAGAGCTGTCTGAGCCATGTTTGAGCCGATCATTCCGCCGGCACCTACGATGGTCAGTTTTTCGTTAGTTAGATATTTCATATTACTAAAATTAAATGAGTTCTAATTGTCAAATTCACAATTTCGGCGCAAAGTTAGCAAAATTCAAATGAAATTGTACTATATTTGCAATTGTCGAAAAAATATATGGCACTATTTCTTACAAAAGATCTTGATGACCCCGCGCACTCGCGCGTAGGTGTCTGGAAAATTTCAGAGAGCGAGGCGGAGCTTCGCGCGATGACGTCCATTCCCTCAGACGAGCTTGAGGAGATTTCCTACATTAAAAGTGAATCAATTCGCAAGCAGAGGCTTGCAGTCAGGGCGCTTCTCGACGCTCTGTTCGAGGAGAAAGTATATCTGTCACATCACGATAACGGAAAACCATACATAGAGAACAACGCGATCAACATCAGTATCACGCACACGGAGAATTATGTCGCCGTAATGCTTAATGATGACGACGAAGTGGGTGTGGACTGCGAGTCTCTGGACAGGGATTTCTCCGCAGTGGCTGGGAGGGTGTTCAGCCCGGAAGAGATCGAATCTCTGGATGACGATACACGTAATGAACAATTGGCCGTTATGTGGTGTGCGAAAGAAGCGATCTACAAGCTCACGTCCCAGTACGATGTTGACTTCGCCGAACAGATAAAGATAGACTCGTTCCGTTTCCGTGATGAAGGGGAATTGAGCGCCACTTATACTGATAAGGACGACTACGAGCAGGAGCTTGACCTGTTCTACTTTACATTTGACCGCCACGTTGTTGTGTGCGTCTCCGCATAGTAACATTTTTGTTAACACGCTCGGGTTACGACGCCCGACATAAAATTATATCCTCTTGCTAAGCAATAGATTGGCAAGAGGATTTTTCTTTGTGGAAAACTTTATTTGCCCGGAAACGCACATTCTTATTTCTTATCTTCTATATTTGCAGTAGTTACTTCTCGCCAAAAATGACGAGAGTTTTTTTACTCACTAAACCGAAACGCCATGATTAAATACGTAATCAAAAGAGACGGCCGTAAGGTCGAGTTCAACAACCAGAAAATAGTTTCCGCGATCCTCAAGGCTATGGATGTGACTGAGGACGGAGAAGACATCATTCTCGCTGCCAAGATAGCTGACACCATCTCAAAAAAACACCACGAGCAGATGAGCGTGGAGGAGATACAGGATTGTGTGGAGCTGGAACTGATGAAGAGCCCACGCAAGGAAGTGGCCAAGCGCTATATCGCATACCGCAATCAGAGGAACTTGGCCAGAAAAGCCAAGACCACTGAAATCTTCCAGGAGATTATAGACGCCCAGGCCAATGACATCACCCGCGAGAATGCCAATATGAACGCTGACACTCCGGCCGGAATGATGATGAAATTCGCCTCGGAGGCGACCAAGACCTATGTGGACGAATGTCTGCTCGCGGAAGACGTGAAGGAGGCCGTCGTTAACGGTTATATCCACATCCACGATAAGGACTATTATCCTACCAAGAGTCTTACCTGCATCCAGCATCCTTTGGATCTGATTTTGGAACACGGACTTAAGGCCGGACACGGAGAAAGCCGTCCTGCCAAGAGGATAGAGACGGCCAGCGTGCTCGCCTGCATCTCTATGGAGACGGTGCAGAACGAGATGCACGGAGGTCAGGCCATCCCGGCGTTCGACTTCTATCTCGCACCTTTCGTCAGAAAAACTTTCCAGGAGGAACTCCGAAAGCTTGGCGAGTATGATAACTGCGATTACTCTCATCTGTACGACGTCAGGATCGAGGACTATCTCAAGCGTGACCTGACAGGGCTGAAAGGTGACGAAAGAGCCGTGCAGCAGTGTATCAACCAGACGGTTGCACGTACCCATCAGAGTATGGAGGCTTTCGTTCACAATATGAATACCATCCATTCGCGTGGAGGCAATCAGGTGGTGTTCAGTTCCATAAACTACGGAACGGACACTTCTGCAGAAGGCCGCTGCATCATCCGTGAGATTCTCAATACCACTTACGAAGGAGTGGGCAACGGTTCCACAGCCATTTTCCCTATTCAGATATGGAAGCTCAAAAAGGGCGTCAGCTATCTTCCGGGGGATCCTAACTACGACCTTTATAAATTTGCCTGCAAAGTCACCGCGCGCAGGTTCTTCCCTAATTTCCTGAATCTGGACGCCACTTACAATCAGGATCCGGACTGGAAGGCTGACGATCCCAAGCGCTATATACACGAGGTGGCTACTATGGGCTGCCGAACAAGGGTTTTTGACAACAAGTTCGGTCCGCGCACCTCGATCGGCCGCGGTAATCTCTCGTTTACGACCATCAATATCGTACGTCTTGCCATCGAGTGTATGGATATAGAAGACAAGGAGGAGAGGATAGCCACCTTTATGAGCAAGCTCGACAGGGCTCTCGACATATCTGCCAAGCAGCTTGACGACCGCTTCAATTTCCAGAAGACGGCGCTCAAGAAGCAGTTCCCTCTGCTGATGAACGGTTTGTGGCTCGGCTCCGAGAATCTTGGCCCGAATGATACGATAGAGAGTGTCCTGAATCAGGGTACGCTTGCCATTGGCTTCATAGGATTGGCAGAGACGCTTATCGCACTTGTCGGCCATCATCACGGAGAGAGCGAGGAAGCGCAGGAACTTGGACTGAGGATAGTGAAGCATATGCGTGAGCGCATCAATGGCTACAGCGAGAGCTATCAGCACAACTACAGCCTTTTCGCTACTCCTGCGGAGGGTCTTGCAGGACGCTTCACACGTATGGACAAGAAGAAGTTCGGCGTCATCAAGGGTGTGACGGACAAGGATTACTACACGAATTCGAGCCACGTGCCGGTGTATTTCCATTGCACTCCTGAGCATAAGGCGAAGATCGAAGGCCCGTATCACGCTTACGAGGGGGCCGGTCATATCTTCTATGTGGAGATAGACGGTGATGCCACGCACAATCCAGAGGCTATAATGAATATCGTGGACCTGATGGTCAAGTATAACATAGGCTACGGTTCCGTGAACCATAACAGGAACAGGTGTCTGGACTGCGGCTATGAGGATGCTACGGAAGATCTCAAGGAATGTCCTCACTGCCATTCGACCAACATAGACACTCTTCAGCGCATAACAGGTTATCTTGTAGGTACTACCAACCGTTGGAACAGCGGAAAACTTGCGGAACTCAAAGACCGTGTCGTTCACAAATAAAATATCTGTTTTGGATATAGTACAGCAGACTATGGCCGACGGCCCTGGTCTGCGTACTTCCATTTATTGTGCAGGATGTCTTCATCACTGCCAGGGGTGTCATAATCCCCAGTCGTGGGATATTGAAAACGGGCATTGGATGTCGGTAGATGACATATTCGAAGTGATAGTCGGCGATGAGATTTCCAATGTGACTTTCACCGGAGGGGATCCGTTTTTTCAGGTGGAGGCTTTCACCGCCCTTGCGCGCAGAATCAAGACGGAGACGCGAAAAAACATCTGGTGCTGGACAGGATTTACGATAGAAAAGATACGTCAGGATCCGCAGAAGGCTCAGTTGCTCGAATATATAGACACTTTGGTCGACGGGCCTTTCATCCTCGCCCAGAGGGACACCACGCTTCTTTTCCGGGGATCGGCCAATCAGAGAATAATTCACCTCACGCCTGTGGAGGAAGATATCTGCCCTGGCGCCGTGTCGTTGATAAAACCGCGCTGATAATCTATAGAAGCCACGGTTCCGGGTCTATGGACGACGTCCCTTTCCAGAGCTGGAAATGCAGTTGTGTCTCGCCGGAAATCGTGTCTACCGTCCCCAGAACATCTCCGGCACTCACTTTGTCTCCGGCTTTCACGTTAACCTGTTTGAGTTTGCAATAGAAAGTGTAGTACTCTCCGTGCTGAATAAGCACGCACTGGTTATATCCCGGCATCACCACTACCTGACAGACGGTACCGTTGAACACTGCGTGTACTTTTTCGTCGGCCCCGGTGGATATGTTCACGCCATTGTTGAACGGAAGGTCCACGTTCTTGTAGACCGGATGTTTGTGCTTTCCGTATCTGCCTGTTATCGTCCCGCTTACCGGCCACGGCAGACGGCCCTTGTTCGCGGCGAATTCATTGGACAGCTGTATGTCCACTTTTTTCTGCGGACTGCTCTTCGCCTTCTGCTTTTTGTTCTGTTGGGCTATCATCTGCGCTATCTTCTTGTTCAGCGCATCGATTTGCGACCGTTTTTTCTTGATTTCGGCCTGATAGCGGGTCTTGTTTCTGTTCAGGTCCTGGACTATCTGCTGCTCCTTTTTCTCCGTAGCCTTGAGCCGTCCGAGTTCCTGGTTCCTTTCGGAAAGAAGAGCGACATTTATCTTTCGCAGCGAGTCCAACTGGTTTTTTTCAAGAGACAGCTGTGCCTTTCTCTTTTCTATCTTTCGGGCCTCATCGCGCAGCTCATCCGAAGCGGAACGCAGATAATTGAACCTTCTGACTACCTGCGGGATACTCTCACCGGACAACACGTACAGAAAACGGAGCCTCGGGTCTCTGCTCAGATAAGCACTCTTGATAAGTGCTTCATAATAAGCCAGATTTTCATCCAGCTTGGCCTGAGTGCGGTCTATTTCAGCTGACTTTGCCTTGATTTTCCTGTTAATCGATGCCAATTCGCTCTCGGATTCGGCCACCAGCTTTCTGCTCGTGCTGACTTTCTTTCTGGTCAGTGCCAATTGCGCCGTGGCGTCGGCGCTTTTGCCTTCATTGGCCTTGAGTTGCCTGTCCAGAGAAGCAATCTCTTTTCTGAGGCGTTCGATTTCCTTTTTCTGCGCATCCTGGCCGTAGCTGGCCGGAATGAGCCCCAAGAAAAGTACGAGTATCAAGAGGTATCGTTTCATCTGCGTCGGTGCTTATTTGGCCTGTGCGGCGAGGTTCCTGTAGAAATTGGCCAAGTCCTTTTCGCCCAAAGCGTCGAGAGTCAGAGCATAATGTTCGAGAATGACCTTGCTGGTCTTCCCGCCGTAGACCATACATTTCTTGTAATACGCCCGGGCGCCTTCATAGTCCTTCAACAGGTAGAGGATATAGGCGTAAGTGTCCAGATAAGTGGCGTTTTCAGGCTCTTTCGCCACTACCTCGCGTGACATTTTTTCCGCCTTTTTCAGGTTTTTGCCTTCCAGACTGAGAAAATAGGCGTAGTTGTTAAGAACCATCGGTGAGTGCGGCTTGATCCTTTTGGCCTTTTCCAGATAGTCGAAGCATTTCTTCTTGCTGCCCGTTTCATAGTATATGTTGGCGAGATCCATATAGAAAAAAGCCTTGTCTGTTGGAGTTTTGATGTGTTTCAGGGCCGATTCTCCTATGGAAATCCTGTTATTGTAGTCGGGTTCCATAGCCATCAGGATGATCCATCCGGCAGAATAATCCGGATATAGGGACACCAGATCTGTGAAATGCCTTTTTGCAAGGGAATCCCTTCCTGTCGCCATATCCCAGCTCCCTGCCAATTTTATGGCAAGCGAATCTGTAGGATGCGTGGCGAGAAGGGTATCCACCATAGTGTCCAGATTCTTGTTGTAGATGCGGTAGTCGCTTCCGTCAATGTGATTGAGAATGTATTGCAGGTAAGAGACTTTATCCTCCACATTTTCGTCAGTGGAAGTGAGATATTGCGGAATGATGGAAAAATATGCGGGCATATTGCCGTGCACACGGTAAATTTCTGCCAATGGCAATACTGCCGGAGTGAATTCCGGGTCCATCGTAAGCGCCTGTTGGAAATGCAGGGCGGCCAGGGAGTCCTGTCCGTTCTTGGATTCTTTGGTTCCTTTAAGGCAAAGCGTATAAGGAGTGTTGTATTGCTTGGGCCATTTTTCCGACATTACCAATGCCAATGAATCGGCATATTCTTGAAGGGCGGGAAAAAACGAGCAGATATTGTATTGCGGGAGGAGGTAATAGCTGTTCCCGGGGTCAAGTATGGAGGCCTTTTCCCAGCATTCCATAGCTTTTTGGAGGTTGTCTTCATAGAAATAGCAGAATCCGAGGTAATACCACGCGGCATCATTCTCCGGTTCGGTTTTCAAAAGTTTGAGCGACAGGCGTTTGGCTTCTGAAAAGGAAGAGTCGCTTACAAGCTGGGCTATATCTACGATGCTTACATCGTCTCTGGCGTTGACGCAGAAAGCTTTACTTGAAAAAAACAGTATTAAGAGCAGAAATAGATATTTAACCTTCATAATTGAAATTTGCAAATCCGTGTTTTGCAAAAGATAAGCCTATAGGCAAAATTAACCAAAAAACATTGTATTAAGCAAAGTAAACCTTAAATTTGGGCAAGTTTTTACGCTGAATGCAACTTTTCGACAAAAATAGGCATCTTAATAGGTGGATTGAAGAAGCGAAGTCCGGTAATCCCGGAGCGCAGAAGTCTATCTATGATGCCTTGTCGTCCAAGATGTATGCAGTATGTCTGCGATATATGGGAGACAAAGAATCGGCCATGGATGTGTTGCAGGATGGGTTTGTGACATTGTTCGGCAAATTGGACACTTATTCCGGGGAAGGTTCGTTCGAGGGATGGGCGAGGCGCATTTTTGTGAATACCGCCCTTATGTCTTTGCGTAAGAAGGATGTGATGACGGGAACTGAAGACATAGAGAAGGCTTTCGGGGTTTCTTACGAAGGGATGGATGCGGTGCAGTCGATGAGTTATAAGGAATTGCTTGACATAGTCGCATCGCTGCCGTCGGGGTTCAGGACAGTCTTCAATATGTACGTGGTGGAGGGGTTCTCGCATAAGGAGATAGCTCAGAAGCTGGGGATAGAGGAGGCCACGTCCAGATCGCAGTTGCAGAGAGCCCGTATGCTCCTGCAGGAAAGAATTAGAGAGAGAAAGTAATGAGTGAAATATACGATGAACATATAAGAGAGAGTCTTCTTTCGGCTAAAGTGAAAGTCCCTGCAGATGCTTGGGAAGGTATCGCCGGCCGAATCGGTTCTTCTTACGCACAGTCACGCCGCTACAAAGACAGGAGGTGGTACTGTTATGGTGCTGCTCTATGCGGTGCGGTGGCGGCTTTGTCGGTTTTCGTTTTTCATCGCGCTGACAGAGATGGTTTTACGCAGCGGCAGGACATTTTCAATATAGTGGCGTCGGCTGATAACAGCATAGAATGCGCGGGATTGGCATTTGCCGATGGCGTTCGCCCGCTTGACGGCAGTCTTGTCAGACGCGAAATCCTCGCCGAGGTGGCGCCGGAAATATCAGGAGGGACAGGAGTGTCTGAAGAAACAGAGTCCGTATCCTCCATTTTTAACCAGGAAACTATTGATAATGAAAGTAAATGGGAGGATCCGTTTGCTTCGATGATGGCGGAGGACAACAGAGCCGCCCGCAACATCAAGGAAAAACCTTCATTTAAACTGAGAGGCTCTATCGGGGCCAATGATGCACACAGCAACACTGCATTCAGCGGCGCCCAGTGGACAAGCGGGTATAGTCCTGAGGGTATGGAAGAGCAGTCCGTATCCACGTTCAGTATCCCGGTTACCGTGGGATTGTCTTTCTCTTTCCCTATCAATTCTCATTTCTCTTATTCCGTAGGACTGGATTGGACACTGATGACGCGCTATTTTCAGGGGGCGTATAACACTATGGAAGGGGAAGTTGCTCACTATGTGCATTACATAGGTGTTCCTGTCAATCTGTATTACACGTTCAATCCGTGGAATAACTTCAGGATTTATTCTTTCGCGGGGGCAAGTCTCGAAAAATGCGTGAACAGCAAGTATTACATTTTCTCCGAGACCACTTCGCCCGTGTACAGCGACAAGGACGCGGCGTTCCAGCTGGGTTTGAAGGCCGGATTCGGTATTTCTTTCCAGATAAGCAATGTCGCCGCCCTGTTCTTCGATCCGTATGTAGGGTACTACGTATCCTCTTCGCAGCCTAAATCCTTGCGCACGGAACATCCGCTGATGATGAGCTTTGATTTCGGCCTCAGGCTCAATCTGTAGTCCTGTCCAGGAATCTGTATCCGGCTGCTTCCATAATATGTTCGTTTTTAATATTTTCGCTGCCTTCGAGGTCAGCTATGCTGCGCGCCACTTTTATTATCCTGTAGTAGGCACGCATTGAAAAGTGCATATTCTCCATCATATCGGACAACAGTTTTTCGCTTTGTTCTTCCAATGGGCAGTATTTCCCTATCTGCTTGACTGTCATCTCGGCATTGGAGGATATGTCCGTTCCTTCGAAACGTCTCACCTGCATCTGTTTGCCACGAAGCACCCGGGCGGCAATCTGGGCTGAAGTCTCTCTTGGTGCCGTGCTTTTAAGTGAGGTTACGCTCAACGGATGCACCCACACCTGCAGGTCCATTCTGTCCATAAGCGGTCCGCTTAGTCTGGACAGATACTGGTTTCTCTGCCCCGGCGTGCAGGTGCATCTGTCCTGCTCTCCGTAGTATCCGCAGGGACAAGGGTTTGCAGCGGCGATAAGGGTGAAGGATGCCGGGTATTCCACTTTGCTTCTAAGTCTTGAGATTACGACTTTCCTATCCTCGAGCGGGGCGCGGAGAGCCTCCATTACGTTCCTCGGCATAAGGTTGAACTCGTCCAGAAAGAGAACGCCCAGATGCGAAAGCGTCACTTCACCGGGTATGATGTTGTCTGTTCCTCCCGCACCTCCTATGATGGCTGCAAGGGAAGCGCTGTAATGCGGACTGCGGAAGGACCGGTTCCCGGAGCCCTGGCCGGAAGGTGGATTTATCCCGGCTATGGAGTAGATCTTGTCGCATAATAGGAGTTCGTCTTCAGTGAGCGGAGGCAGAATTCCCGCCATAGCCTTTGCCAATGAACTTTTCCCGCTGCCGGGCGCCCCTATCATTATCATATTATGAGCTCCGCAGGCGGCTATCTCCATAGCTCTTTTCGCGCCTTCCTGACCGATTATGTCGGCAAAATCCACATTATCCGGGCAAATCTGTTCATTGGCGGCCGGCTCGCAGGGTCTTATGGTCTCGTGTGGCAGGCCGCGGAGAATGTCGACGACCTCACTTAGCGAACGGACTCCGTAGATGTCTATGTCTTGAATCCGTGCCGCTTCTACGGCTGAGTCGTAGGGCATTATGCATCGTTTGAATCCGTTCTGCCTGGCGAAATCAACCATTGGAAGGCAGCCTTTTATAGGTCTTACGGAGCCGTCCAGGCCCAGTTCTCCCATTATGAGGGTGTCGGCGAGCAGGGAAAAATCTTCTTGTGCGGAGGCCGCGATTATTCCTATGGCTATGGGAAGGTCGTATCCGCTTCCGCTTTTGTGCAGATCGGCCGGAGCGAGGTTGATGACGATTTTGCGCCCCGGGATATGGTAACCGAGAGCCTGGAGAGCCGTGACTGTCCGCAGAAGGCTTTCTTTGACGGCGGCATCGCCCAGTCCGCACAGGTGTATTCCTATTCCGTTGGAGATGTCTACTTCCACAGTCACCTTCACGGCGTCTATTCCTACGCACTTGGCGCCAAAAATATGAACGAGCATAATAGAAACTTGAGTAAAACTTAGTAATTTTGTGAGTTCGTTGAGTATTTGTATGAAAAGAAGTATAGAGATAAAGAATCTGGGCGATATCCAGAAGGCCGCCGAGGAGTTTCTCAGACAGGTGGAAGGCCATAATCTTATTGCTTTTTATGCCCCTATGGGTGCCGGAAAGACTACTTTCACCACGGCTCTGTGTTCTCATCTGGGAGTCAAGGAAGATGCGGTCTCTTCTCCCACATTTTCTATAATCAATGAATATAGGACTTCCGCGGGGCAGTCAATCTATCATTTTGATTTTTACCGTATCGAGCGCCTCGAAGAGGCTCTGGACATAGGATTGTACGACTATCTTGACAGCGGCAGCCTGTGTCTGATGGAATGGCCCGATAATATAGAAGCACTCCTTCCCGAAGAAACTCTCAAGGTGTATATCTCGGTCAATCCCGACCTGTCTCGCACCATCACTTGGGAGGACTGACACATATTCCGGTCAGTGTTCCGGTGATTCTGTAAGTCATAGTTTTCCCGCTTGACCACACATAAGGCTGTATGGTCGGGTCCGTATTGGAAATGGCTGCGTAAAGAATGCCATCGTCTATGCAGACACATCTTTCCGTGGGGATGGACGCTCCCTCAAGAACGGTATCCGTATCTGTGGCCGCATCATAAACATACCATTTGTCTGCATTTTTGGTAAGGCATACACGCCACCATGAAGATGAGTCATAATAATAGTGACAGGCTATTCCAGCACCGGAGAGTATAGTCGTGTCTTTATTGTGGATTATGTCCACCGGCATAGAGGAGTAGTTGGACTTCATATGCAGGATCAGAGTGAAATCATCTTTTCCGTAAGGTATGACTTTAGCGTCTATGGGATCGAATCCTGCTTGGCAGGCAAGAGGATAGTCCTGTCCGTCATAACTCATAAGGAAGTCTCTGCCGGATCTTTCCAGGAAGCATGTCTTTCCGTTATGGATGCGAATGTTTTCCACATCGAGGGAATGCGGGCCTTTCACCTGTACCGAATAATCGTTTTTCATAAGATAAGTCACACGCGATCCCGCCAGCATCGCATAATATGAAAGATAGATGTCCCCCATATCGAGGTAGAAGGAGAGAGGAGTTCCGTCCTTTTTAGAGAAAAACAGGAGGCCGTTTCTTCTTACGCAAAACCCCGTATCTTCCAGAGGAAGGCTGAGACTCCACAGGTCTCTTCCGTCCCAAAGCAGCGATTTGACATACTCCTTTCCTTTTATTTTAGAGAATATTTCTCCGTTTTGCAGTATGTATGTCGTATCCTTGTCTATAAACGTGGTGAAAAGAGTTCCGTCCAGCAGAAAATGCGAGTCGGGTTCTTCGCTGACCCGCTTCTCGGTGCAGCAATTGATTTCAAATACTTTCGACCCGTCTTTATACACGGCCAATTTTTTGTTCTCCCCGTCTTTCGAGAGCAGGGCGCTGACATAGACGCTCTTCCCTTCAGGAGTTTCCGGTTTTCCTTCGTCTCCCGGTGTTGTGATGTCACTTCTCGGCTCATCTCCGGCGGTATCGTTGCCGCGGTTCGTGTGAATCGGGGAAGGGGAGAGGTCGGAACAGGAGAGAATGGAAAAAACCGCCATCAGCGGTAACATTGATTTCGCAAAGCAATTCATAGTCTGTAGTTTTGCTGCAAAACTGTGAAATATTTGCTTTATACGAAAACTGTTTTGTCCCTGATGGCGGTTTTTTAAAGAAAGAAATATTTTTCAGCTACTTTCCTTGTGCTTTTTCTTTAGCTCGGGTGAGTTTTTCTTTCATAGCATCGACACAAGCCGTGATGGCGTTCTCGAAAGTATCGCTGACACATTCGATGATAAGGTCGTCGCCAGGAATGTGAACTTTCAGTTTAGCTTTTTTCCCTTCCTTGGCATTTTCAAGTGAAACTTCGGCTTCCTGAGTTGCGTCATCGAAGAATTTTTCGATCCGCTGTACTTTCTTTTCAACAAATGCGAGCAGTTTCTCGCTTGCATCGAACTTTAAAGACTTGATTCTAATCTCCATAGTTACCGTGTTTTAAAAGTTAAACTTGGTAATCCCGTGATTACCTTTATAAAGGTAGTGATTATTTCCGATTATTTGAAAAGAATTCTGATAAGAGAAGGCACGTCTTCGGCTTTTATTATCTGAATGTCCGCGTTCGTAGGGGAAACGGAAGAATATGAACTTATATATATCTTCCTGAATCCAAGCCTTGATGCTTCTGAAATAAGCCTTTCAGTCTGGGCTACGGGGCGGATTTCCCCGCTCAGCCCCACTTCGGCTGCAAAACATACGTCTGAAGGCAGCGGGAAATCGAAATTGGACGACAGAATTGCGCAAATCACCGCCAGATCGCAGGCGGGATCGGTGATTTTGAGGCCTCCAGCCATATTGAGAAAGACGTCTTTCGCTCCAAGTTTGAATCCTGCCCTTCTTTCCAGAACCGCCAGGAGCATATTGAGTCTTCTTACATCGAAGCCCGTTGCGGAACGTTGGGCCGTACCATAGGCTGCGCTTGCCACCAGGGCCTGCACTTCAAAAAGCAGAGGCCGGTTGCCTTCCAGCATAGCGCATATTGCCGTGCCGCTAAGTCCTTGCTGGTGAACCGGGATAAGAAGCTCGGAAGGATTGGCCACTTCGGTAAGTCCGTTGCCCGTCATCTCGAATACGGCCAATTCAGAGGTGGAACCGAATCTGTTTTTTATGGATCGCATAATCCTGTATGCCCCGCGTCCGTCCCCTTCGAACTGAAGCACCACATCCACGATATGTTCGAGAATCTTAGGCCCGGCTATATATCCGTCTTTGGTGATATGCCCTATGAGGATGACCGGTATTCCGCTTTCTTTGGCGAAACGAAGCAGCCGCGATGCCACTTCCTTTATCTGAGACACGGAACCTGCTGTGGAATCCACGTTGTCGCAGTACATAGTCTGGACTGAATCCACGACCATAAGGTCAGGCATTAAGGAAAGGGCTTCTGAAAGTATGTCGTCAATCCCGGTCTGTGCGTAGATGATGCAGTTGCTCTGGTCTCCGCCCAGGCGGTCGGCACGCATCTTCACCTGCCTTTCGCTTTCCTCGCCCGAGACGTAGAGCGTTTTTAAACCTTTGCTGTGCAGTGGAATCTGAAGAGAAAGGGTGGATTTGCCTATTCCCGGCTCCCCTCCTATCAGAACGAGCGACCCCGGGACTATTCCGCCTCCAAGGAGCCTGTCCAGTTCGGCGTTGCCAAGACTCCTCCTTTTCTCCAGATCCGAAGATATGGAATTGAGTGCCACGGCCTTGGCCGTTTCTCGCCCGGGAATCATCACGCTTTTGGCAGGAGTGCTTTTCACGGGAGCCTCCACCATAGTGTTCCATTCTTTGCAAGCCGGACATTGCCCCATCCATTTGGGACTTTCGTTGCCGCAATTCGTGCAATACCAAAGTGTTTTTGCTTTAGCCATAGAGGGTTATCGCTTTAATTCGAATACTTCCATACCGGAGATTTTTCCGTCTGCTATCTTGAATCTGAGAGCTGTCCTCACTGTCTGCCAGCCCTGCAGACCGCAGGCTCCGGGATTGACGGTCAGCATCTGATAATGCTCATCCCATTGAACCTTAAGTATATGCGAATGCCCGCACACGAAGATCTGCGGTCTTAGATTTTCAATCAGGGCTTTGGCCCGGCTGTCATATTTGCCCGGATAGCCTCCGATATGGGTCATCAGCACGCTCATCCCTTCGCAATCGAAGAACTGGTATGAAGGATAGTCGAAACGTATGTCCTGCCCGTCGCAGTTGCCGTAGACTCCTATTACTTTTTTCCACGAAGATATCTTTCTGGTGAAGTCGACATCCCCGCCCCAGTCGCCTGCGTGCCAGATTATGTCCACATCCTTGAGAAAGTCCTGAAATTCAGGACTCCACACCCCGTGAGTATCGCTGATAAGACCTATATACATTTATACTGTGTACTTTTCATATACGCAAGCCACGCTGAAAATCGCCGCGGTCTCTGTCCGCAGACGCGAACTTCCGAGATGCACTGGCTTGAATCCGGCTTTGATGGCTTCGGCCACCTCTTTCGGAGAAAAATCACCTTCCGGGCCAATCAGAACGCATATCCTGTCTCCCGAAAACTTTTGCAACGCATCTTTTATGGACAGTTTTTCTCCGTCGAAGCAGTAGGCTATAAGCTTCAGACTGTCTTTGGGAGCTTCTGCGATGAAGTCAAGCACGCTGATGCATTCTCTAACCTGCGGAATGGCCGTTTTGAGCGATTGCTTGGCTGCACTCAGCACGATCCTTCGCATACGTTCAGTCTTGTAGATTTTTCTCTCGGAGCGTTCTCCTATTACTGGCACCAGAGTGTCTATTCCCATTTCGGTGGCCTTTTCTCCCAGCCACTCGTATCTTTCGTTGTTCTTTGTCGGGCAGCACGCGAGCGTGAGATGATAAGCCGGCACACCCCATCCTTCCTGTCTGGAGTCTATATGCGCAGAACTCCCTTTTACGCAGGCGTCTATGAGCGTGCAGCGGAAAAGTGTCCCGCTGCCGTCCATCGCGAAGATCTCGTCTCCTTCGCGGTGACGCATCACCTTTACCAGATGCGTGCTTTCCTCGCTGTCGAAGGTGAGAAGATTATCGTCTGAAAGTTGTCCGTAAAAGAGCTCCATCAGTTCATATAGTCGTCAAAAAGCACTCTTTTCTTACGCCAATATGATATCAGCATCCATCCGAAAAGCATACCGCCGAGGTGGGCGAAATGCGCTACGCCGTCTGCAATCCCGTGGATTCCGGTGACAAGTTCGATTAGCGCGAATATTATCACCCAGGTCTTGGCACTCATAGTTATAGGAGGGAATATGAGTGTCAGCTTGTTCTGAGGGTATATCAGGGCGTAGGAAATAAGCAGTCCGTAAATAGCTCCGGATGCTCCTACGGTAGGGATTCTTTTGAGATTGGCATAGGTGGAAAGTGCGGAGGTGCTTCCGTCTGCAATCTGGGCTTCGAGGGTGGCGAGCTGTATGTTCATCACACCGAAATGCAATGCTACGGCGCCAAGTCCTGCCACGAAGTACAGGATAAGGAATTTTTTCGTGCCAATGGTTCTTTCAATCACGCATCCGAAGGTGTAGAGGGCGAACATATTGAAGAACAGATGCCAGATACCTCCGTGCATAAACATATGGGTGAACAGCTGCCACCAGTGGAAATAGTGTGAGCTCGGATAGAACAGGGCGAATGCGCTGTACATAAACTCCTGATTGATCAGTGTCGCCACGAAAACCAAGGTGTTGATGATGATAAGGTTCTTCGTGGCTGGCGGGACGTTGCTCATAAATCCCGAAGAGCGGTTGTAGAAATTGTATTGCATTAAAGTTGTTTTTCTAATTCTTCTATGGTGATAAGTTTTGAAATCCTTTTCCCCGACGGGGTGAGTTCGGAATTCTTACAGGCGAAAAGTCTGTCGAGAAGGCTTTGTGCCGCTGCGGCGGAACTAAGGCCTGCGCCTTTCGAACCTCCCGCCTCAGAAAGCTTTTTGGCTATATTGGCCTGCATTATTTCAGGAAGGGAGTGCTTTTCTTCCGAGAGAATCTGCAATAAACTTGCCACCGTTTCCTGTATCGATTTTTCGTCGAAGTCATATCCCTGAGGGACTCCGGCCACTACTATGGTGTCATTCCCGAAGACGGTTACATCGAACCCCAGCCTTGAAAGCATCTCGGAGTTTTCTTCTATGATGCCGGTATAGGCGGCCCCTATCTGGACTTGAATGGGGAAAAGTGCTGTCTGACAGACATTTTTATTCCCTTTTAGGGCCTCAAGCATATCTTCGTAAAGGATACGGACCTGAGCCCTGCCGATATTTGTAATCATTATTCCCGTCGGCATAGGTGTGCAGATGTATTTTTTGCCCAGAAGGAAATGGCTGACCGGAATGCCTGCCTGCGGGTCCTCTTTTTCGAAAAGAGCCCCGTAATTCTGCTTTTTGTCCACGACACGTGAGGTCTCGTAACCGAATGGGTATCGTGACTGCCCGGAAGGTGCGCTTGGCGTATCGAAAGGGTTATAATTGCTGTTGAAATCGATTCCGGCAGAGATTTCAGAAGGTCTGAATACGGGGGCGTCGTCATTTATCTGAGGCAGGTCAATCGCTCCGGCGGCATCGAAATCTATCATCCGCCCGAATCCGTTTTTCCCCAAAGTCTCTCTTACACAGGCATATAATGTCTGGAATATGAGTGAGTCATTCTCGAATTTGACTTCCGTCTTGGTAGGGCTTATATTCACGTCAAGGCTTTGCGGGTCTACGGTCAGGAAGATGAAATACGAGGGGGTGAGCCCGTCCGGTGTCATCTCCGAGTAAGCGTTCATTATGGCCTTGTGCAGGTATGCGCTTTTGAAAAACCTGCCGTTCACGAAAAGATATTGATTACCAAGTGTTTTCTTGGCGCTTTGAGGACGTCCTATATAGCCGGAGATATCGACTTGTCTGGTCTTGGCGGAGATGTCGACGATTTCTCCCACGACTCCGCCTCCCAAAAGGTCAAGTATCCTGAATTTCTGTCCCTGGGATTTTTTCAGTACCAGAACGTCTTTTCCATTATGGTTCAGAGTGAACTCGATATCTGTTTTCGTAAGGCTCACGCGGGTGAACTCCTCTACGATGTGTTTGAATTCTATGGAGTCCGATTTCAGGAATTTTCTTCGTGCAGGAGTGTTGTAGAAGATGTTCCTGACTTCTATGGAAGTACCTTTAGGACAACTCTCAGCCCTTTTGTCTTTAAGTTCGCCGCCTTCTATGGTGATATGCGTTCCCACCTCGTCTTCTTCTCTTCTGGTCTTGAGGTCCACCTGTGCTATGGCCGCGATGGAAGCCAGCGCTTCCCCCCTGAATCCGAAAGTGCATATCCTCTCAAGGTCTTCCGGGGTCGCTATTTTGGACGTGGCGTGTCTTTCGAAGCATAAAAGGGCGTCTTCTTCGCTCATTCCGCAGCCGTTGTCTATCACCTGAATCAAAGTGCGTCCGGAATCCTTCACGAAAAGCTGAATCTTCCCGGCCCCGGCGTCCACTGCGTTTTCGAGCAGTTCTTTAACCACGGATGATGGTCTTCCGACCACTTCTCCGGCGGCTATCATATTCGAAAGTTGCGAAGAAAGTCTCTGAATATTGCCCATTATGCCCTGATTATTTTTACTTCCCCGTCAAGTCCGATTTTGATTATCTGACTTGCTTTTCCTGTCTCTGCCGTGTCCAGAGCTGGGTCCACTATGTAATCGACCCCGTTTTTAATCTCGTCGCTTATCTCTTCGAAGCATTTCGGAGAAGCTTGGCCGGAGATATTGGCCGAGGTGGATACCAGCGGCCTGCCGAGTCTGCGCACTATGTCTATGCACGCGCCCTGGAGCGGAATGCGTATCCCCACGGTGCCGTCTTCAGCTATCGCATTATGGGCCAATCCCATAGCTCCCGGATAGATCACGGTCATAGGCGCATCGTTGACTTCCACCAGTTGGATGGCCATCTGCGGAATCTCTTTGATGTAGCGCGCCACCATATCCATATCGCTTGCCAATAAGACCAATGCCTTTGAATCGGAACGCTTTTTAAGGTCGTAGACCTTTTCTACCGCCTTCTCGTTCGTGGCGTCGCACCCTATTCCCCAGATTGTGTCTGTAGGGTAGAGTATGAGGCCTCCTTTTTTTAGGATTTCGACAGCTTTCAGTATGCTTTCCATATTATAACAATGCGTAGAATTTAGCTATATATATGAGTACCACGGCGATAAGCAGAAGCCCTATTATGCCTATGATGTTTCCTGCCTTGGTGGCGTGGCTTCTCTCCTTGCTGTAATGCCCGTTTCTGAATGCCCCTCTGACATAAGAGCCTGGAGCATAGTCCTCCTTTTCGCGGGATCCGTCCACATCCCCGAATTTTTTCTTCAGCTCTTCCTTTTGGGGATCGTAATAGCGTGGTTTATAATTGAAAACTCTGTGCTCGGTCTCTCCGAACCAATTAAAAATAGCCATAATGCTCCGGTATTAAATCCGCACAAATTTAGTAATTCCTAAAAAATAACTTGGTACTTTTGCTGGTCTTTTTGTTCTAAATCCATTTGTTCATCAGTCACGTACCCCGGTACGCTCCTTCTTCACAAACAAATTTATCTACAAAAATCCTTTACAAAATTTTACCAACTTGTTTTTTCATCATTACTTAATGATTAAAAATAAATAAAACTTACCTTTGCGAATTGGAATTAAATATATTCGGACCGCAAGGCCGAATATGGAAAAAAGGTAATGATAGATATGACAGAATTCAGAATTGGCCAGGGATATGACGTGCATCAGATTCGCGAAGGTTTGCCAATGTGGCTTTGCGGCGTGCGTATCCCTTCGGAAACGGGCTTTGTGGCTCATTCAGACGGCGATGTGGCGCTTCACGCGCTTTGTGATGCGATGCTTGGCGCTCTGGCGCTTGGCGACATAGGGCATCTGTTTCCTGATACCGACCCTGCGTACAAGGGGATTTCGAGCATTCTGCTTCTGAAGGAGGTCGCCTTGAGGGTTCGCGATATGGGCTATGTTCCTGCCAATATCGACATTACGATTGCGCTCCAGGCTCCGAAACTTGCACCACATATAATGAAGATGAGGGAAGAAATAGCACGTGCATTGGATCTCGACGTGTCCAAAGTGAGCGTAAAAGCCACTACGACAGAAAGACTTGGCTTTGTCGGCAGGGGTGAAGGCTGCGAAGTTTGGTCAGTTGTATTATTGGAGAAGATTTTTTTGTCAAATTAAAAATTTATTCATATCTTTGCGTTCCCTTTGCGGGGAATTGAAATAACCATTGAGATATGGTGTAATGGTAGCACTACAGATTCTGGCTCTGTCAGTGAGGGTTCGAATCCTTCTATCTCAACTACCCCTTCGGGGGTTATGAGGCGGGGTAGCTCAGCTGGTTAGAGCGTCGGATTCATAATCCGGAGGTCGCGGGATCGTGCCCCGCCCCCGCTACTTTCACTCTAATTAACACAGATATGAATCTTAGAGACATAAAAAAAGACATTGAGTACGTTCTTGGTGCTTTTATCGAAGACTGCTCAGTAGTGGCTGCGGTCCGTCCTCAGACAGATGAAAAAGTGGCTGAATTGATGGAAGAGGCAGTTAACCTTTACAACGAACTTAAGGATAAGGTTTATGTTAAGGCTGAAGGTAGCAAGAAAGCTTACTTTACAGCACTTCGTAAAGAGATTCTCGAGAAGACTGATGCTCTTTACACCAAACTTAGCGACACTGTGAAAGATACTGTTAAGGAATAACCTTAATACTATCATATAATTGAAAGAGACGACCTTCTGAGGGTTGTCTCTTTTTTATTATGTCCTGTGAACTCTTTAAAAAGATAGAAAAGTGTTATATTTGTAGGCTATGAGTAAAAAATGGGCTTTATTGCTGTCTTTATCCATTCTTGCATTGTCCTCGTGTAATGCGGTTCAGGGACTGATTCACGACGACGTGGTGGTCGCGAAGGTCGGAAAACATAAGTTGTACAGATCAGAGTTAAGAAAATATATTCCTTCAGGCGTGTCGTCTTCGGACAGTACCAATCTCGCCTTGCAGTATATCAATTCCTGGGCATCCGGGCAAATCTATAGCGATATGGCTGCAAGCCAATTGTCCAAGGCGGACCAGGACGTGAGCGCCGAGCTCGAATCCTACAAGCGTTCGCTTCTGCGCTTCCGTTATGAGCAGCAGTTCGTCAATGAAAGACTTGACACTCTCATTACTGAAGATCAGATGCTTGATTTCTATAAGTCGCACCAGAGTCTTTTCAATCTTGAACGTCCTATCCTGAAGGTGCGCTTTATGGATATAGTGAAAACCTCGGAGCGCAAGGATGCGTTGATAAAGAAAATGTCGTCCAACCGTCCTTCCGATGTCGTGGAAATGGACAGTCTTGCACGGGTCTATGCCATAAGATATTTCGATAATTCCCAGACTTGGATGGATGCGTCATCTCTTGCCAAGGAGTTCGGAACGGATTATTTGACTATGCTTTCTCTACTGAAGAACAATTACATAACGATTGAATCGGCGGAGATGGCGGATGTTAAGGTGGCTTATGTCAGGGAATACAAAAAGTCAGGAATCGCGCCATTCGAATTCTGCGAGGAACGCATTAAGGAATATATCCTCAGCGAAAGGAAGCGCGAACTCCTGATCGCTTTGGAACAGAGATTGCTGGATGAGGCCTCCGATAAAGGTCAATTCGTTATTTATTAGAATTATGAAGAAAGTTTTAGTTATCGTTTGCCTGTTTTGTGCCTTCTGTGCTCAGGCTCAAAAATACAATGGTCTGGCAGATAAGACTGTAGCTGTCATCGGAGGTGAGTTTGTGATGCTTTCCGATATAGAACAGGAGGTGAGGATGATGCGGACGAGGGGCTATTCGTCTGACAAGGCGCTCAGGTGCGATATCCTTGAGCAGATATTGGCAAGTAAACTCATTCTTTCTCAGGCGAGAGTCGATTCGCTTACGGTGAATCAGGAGATGGTGTCTGCCAATCTTAACGACCGTATCAGCAGTCTTCTCACTGACCTTGGCGGGGAAGAGGCAGTCGAGTCTTATTTCGGCAAATCCGTAAGCAAATTGCGCGAAGAGTGGCGCAAGCAGCTTGAGGAGATGTCTCTCACACAGCAGGAACAGCAGGAGATCGCCAAGAAAATTCCGGAGATAACTCCTTATGACGTAAAGCAATATATGGATACGACCAATGTGCATAATCTTCCCGAGATTCCCGCACAGTATCAGATGAGCCAGATTTGCGTGTATCCGGACAGGGAGGCGGCGAAACTGGCGGCTAAGGAGAAACTTCTCACCATACGTGAAAGAGTGGTTGCCGGGGAAAGGTTTTCAACATTGGCACGACTTTATTCTCAGGATCCGAGCAACGCCCGCAGCGGAGGAGATCTGGGTATGGCGAACAAGTCAGTTTTCTGGACGTCATTCTCGGATGCCGCTATGGCTCTCAAACCGGGTATGGTTTCCAACATAGTGGAGACTCCTGACGGATACCATATAATAGAGATGGTAAGCAAGAAGGGTGATATGTTCCACGCGAGACATATTCTTATCAAGCCTGAGTATACTTCCGAGGATATGGAGAAGGGATTCGCCAAGCTTGACAGCATCAGGACGGAGATAACGAACGGAACTATCACTTTTGAGAAGGCGGTGAGGATGTACAGCGAGGATCTTGCTACCAGAACCAACGGCGGACAGATGGCCGATCCTTCTACTGGTTCGTCATATTTTGCTGTAGATCAGATGAAACCTGCGGATTATAAGGCCGTCTCAGTTCTTAAGGAAGGAGAGATATCCACTCCGTTCTCGTCTACGGACAATGAGGGACGCGGCGCGTATACGGTGGACGGAGGAAATCTTGTTTATAAGATTATCCGTCTGGATAAGGTACTGCCGGCCCACACGGCTTCGTTCGAGAAGGATTATGACGTCCTTTATAATAAGGTGCAGAATATCAAGCAGAACGAGGCTATTAACGATTTCATATCCCAAAAAATCAAGGAGACATATATAGTAATTGATCCGATGTTTGCTGATTGTGAGTTCTCCAGAAGCGGATGGTCAGAGAAGGTAAGAAAATAGCCTTGGCGCTTGCCTTTCTTGCAGGCTTGTCGGTTTTCGTTTTTGCCCGTGCGGATGAGGGTGATTCCGAAGACCGCTTTGTCCGGTTGGTGAGGGCTAAATCCGTAAAAATCATCAGCGACGATTCGGGGAAGACTTTCAGGGAGGCCGTCGAGGCCACTTTCCTCCATAACAATACCTATCTGGTGTGCGATACCGCGTATTGGCGGGTGGATGACAATATTATCAATGCCATAGGCAATGTCCGTCTGTCCCAGGAGGGGACTGAACTCACCAGTCAGAAACTCGATTATTTCGTAGATGACAATCTGGCCCAATTCCGTGGAGGTGTAGTCCAGCTCCGTGATAAGGAGAACAATATCCTGCGCACGCATTATCTTGATTATAATACGGCTGACAGTGTGGCCGTGTTTTCCCAGGGTGCGTCTATGAAGGACAAGGACGGGCAGATAATCGAGAGTATGGACGGAACCTACAGTTCGAAGGAGAATCTTTTTTCTTTCGAGAGGAATGTCAATATGTTCACCGATTCTGTGTTCATCAAGACAAATGCGCTTGATTATCATACCGATACTCAGAAAGCCATCTTCAAAACCGAGATAGATTTCTGGAAAGAAGGGAATATGCTTTCTGCAGGTCGCGGATGGTACGCCAGGGAGCGGGAGGAATTCTTCTTTACTTCTGATGTCCACGCCACTACCGAGGAGCAGGAGACCTGGTGTGACTCCTTGTATTTTTATAAGGTTCCCAACAATGTCCTGATGCTCGGCCGTGTCCAGCTTCAGGATACGGTCCGCAATACTTCCGCCGTGTCTCAGTATATGTATTATGAGGACAGCCTGTCTACCATCACTTTACGCAAAGAAGCCGCGGTGGCTATAATGACAGAGGATGCGGATCATAAGAAAGATACTCTTTATTTCGGTGCAGATACGCTTGTCTATTACACGGTAAGGTATTGCGACATACCGGAAAGCGAGATTGCCGCATCGAAATCGCGCTCCGAGGAGATAATGACCGATCCGGTCGGAGAATATAGGAAGAAGGCTGCGGAGGAGGCTGCCAAGGCAGCTGCGGAAGCAAAGGCCAAGGCGGCGGGTACTCGTCCTGATTTGCGGCCCGACAGTAAAGCCCCGCAGGGCTCTCTGTCTATGCCTGAGCAGGATGAAAATATCATTGTGGACAGCCTGGCCGTCGGAAACGTTCCTGTTGACAGTCTGGGGGTTGACGGTGCTGTTGTAGACAGCGTGAAGGTGGCCGTGGACAGCATTCCGCCGGCTCCGGACACTACGAAGGTCGGATTTGCTTATGCCTTGGGGAATGTGAAGGTCTTCCGCAAGGATATTCAGGTGCGTTGCGATTCGATGCGCTACAGCGATTTGGACAGCATAGCACGTTTCTACAAGAATCCTATCGTCTGGAACGAGGAGAACAGGCAGTATTATTCTGATTCATTGGCCCTTCTGGTCAAGGGGAATTCTGTAGACAGGGCTTCGCTGATGTCCAATGCCTTCGTGGTCACGAAGGAGGATGAAAAACTCTTTGACCAGATAAGAGGTGCGGAGATAATGGCTTATTTCGACTCTACTGCTGCATTGAAGCGCTTCGATGCTTTGGGAGATGCCGTGGCGGTGTTCTATCTGGACGAAAACGGGCACTTGGCGACGGTCAACAAGGTTGAATGCAAGATGCTGTCGGGTAATTTTGTCGGAGGTCAGTTGGACAGGGTATTTTATTACGATACCCCTAAGAATGACGGATATCCTGTGGTCCAATTCCCTGAAAGCGACAGATTCCTGAAAGGCTTCAAGTG
Organism: Treponemataceae bacterium; assembly: GCA_963635625.1. Taxonomy (GTDB): domain Bacteria; phylum Bacteroidota; class Bacteroidia; order Bacteroidales; family UBA932; genus Cryptobacteroides. The sequence continues at coordinate 24,049 of CAVHGF010000019.1, forward strand.
GGAACCGGAGAAAAGGCCTATGGGCAAGGAGGATATAACGACTCTTACGGTACGGCCTTCACAGCGTGCGCTTTATGCGTCAAGACCCGGCGTCGAATTCAAACAGACTGACATTTATTTCCCGGGATATATCAAATCCGTATATGAGGCCATAGATGCGAAACAGAAAGCCAAATCGGAAGCGGAGAAGAATTCGGGAAAGGCGGAGAAAAAGATGGAAATATCCGACGATGTCAAGTTGGATTCTACGGCAGTCGCAATTGATTCTTTGAAGACTCCGCCGGATTCGCTTTCTACTCCATTGGATTCTCTGTCCGTGTCCACTGAGGTAAGCGATACGCTTTCTTCCCGGAACACGCAGAGAAAGTCATTTCTCGAGAGAATAGGAGATTGGTTTGACAGAATGCGCGCACGAAGGGAAGCCAGGTGGCAGCGCCTTGATGAGAGGGATGCGCAGCGAGCGGCCATCAAACAGGAAAAGGCTCTGAAGAAAAAGCGTGAAAAGACTCGCAAGGAGCTGATAGAAAAACAGAAACAAGATATTCGCGAGAAGGAGATTCTCGACAGTTATATTAAGTATTACGAAAAGCAAAAGGAGAAAGAAAATGGAAAAGATAGCAGATAGGTTTTTGCGCTATGTCGCTATAGACACTCAGTCCGATGAAGAATCTCAAAGTCAACCAAGTACTGCCAAGCAGTTGGATCTTCTCCGATTGCTTCGCGATGAACTGATATCTTTCGGAGTCGAGGCCACACTCGATGAGAATGGCTATGTGATAGGTCATATTCCGTCCAATACGGACAAGAATGTGCCTGCAGTGGGCTTCATCTCACACGTCGACACGTCTCCGGACGCGAGCGGAAAGGATATCAAGCCTCAGATTATTGAAAACTATGACGGAAGCCCCATCGCTCTGAAAGGGGTCGAGGGTCTTTATCTTGACCCTAAGGACTTCCCTGAAATATTGGCGCATAAGGGAGAAACCATCATCACCACAGATGGAACCACACTCCTGGGGGCGGATGACAAGGCCGGGGTGGCGGAGATTATGGACGCGGTGCAGTATATTGTCTCTCATCCTGAATTCAAGCACGGACCAGTCTGCATAGGGTTTACCCCGGACGAGGAGATTGGCCGAGGTGTCGTTAAATTCGACGTGTCGAAGTTCGCCGCCGATTATGCCTACACGATGGATGGCGGTGAAGTGGGAGAGCTTGAATACGAGAATTTCAATGCTGCCGGAGCAACCGTGACCATCCAGGGACGCAACGTTCATCCGGGTTATGCCAAGGGCAAGATGAAAAATGCCATTCTCATAGGTATGGAGTTCAATTCTCTGCTTCCTGTAGAGCAGCGTCCTGAATACACCTGCGGTTATGAAGGGTTTTTCCACATCGTTTCATTCAAGGGGACGGTTGAAGAGTGCGCCTTCTCATATATCCTTCGCGAGCACGATCTCGAAAAACACGAGGCGCAGAAGAAGACTCTCAGCCGGTGCGTGGACTTTATCAATGCCAAATATGGAGAAGGTACGGCCAAGCTGAACATACGTCACCAATACTATAATATGAAGAGTCAGGTGGAGCCTCACAAACATATTATAGACAAAGCCATAAAGGCAATGGAGATGGAGGGTATAAAACCAAAAGTGCAGCCTATAAGAGGCGGCACTGATGGAGCGAATCTTTCGTTTATGGGACTTCCTTGCCCTAATATTTTCGCCGGAGGACTCAATTTCCACGGAAAATTCGAGTGGGTTCCGGTAGAATCTATGCAAAAGGCAAGTAAGGTGATTCTCAATATACTAAGCCTTTTCGCCGAGTAATCTTTTTTCCCAAGCCCAAGCGGAACGCAGGGTCTCGTCCAGACTGCGTGTAGCCTTCCAGCCGAGTTCTTTCTCGGCCAGGGTAGGGTCGCACCATACGGAGCATACGTCACCCGGTCTGCGAGGAGCTATCTTGTAGTTCAGCTTCAAGTTGTTGACTTTCTCGAAAGTGTTTACGAGTTCAAGAACTGAAACAGGGCGTCCTGTTCCTACGTTGAATATCTCGTAGTCCTTTTTCATCTGGTTTTCGACCATTCTGCGAACGGCGCACACGTGAACCTTGGCCAGGTCAACTATGTCTATATAGTCTCTCAGGCAGGTGCCGTCCTCTGTAGGGTAGTCGTTGCCGAATACGCTCAGGCATTCTCTCTTGCCGGCAGCCGTCTGGGTGATGTAAGGCACGAGGTTCTGAGGGACTCCGCGAGGCAGTTCGCCGATGAGCGCAGACGGATGTGCGCCGATAGGATTGAAGTATCTCAGCGCGATGCCTTTTATCTGCGGGTATGCCTTCACGCAGTCTCTGAGGAAATCCTCGCAAATCTGCTTGCTGTTACCATAGGGTGACGTACTTGGCTGACGCGGTGATGTCTCGCTTACAGGAAGTTCTTCAGGTTCTCCATACACGGTGGCAGAAGAAGAGAAGAGTACGTTGCATCCGTTTTCTTTTGCCGCCGAAAGTATGTTGAGGAAGGAGTTGAGGTTGTTCGTGTAGTATTTGAGAGGGTCTGTCACGGATTCTCCCACTGCCTTGAAGGCGGCAAAGTGGATCACGGCATCTATCTTATTCTCTTTGAAAAGTTTGTGCACGCTGTCGCGGTCGCAGAAATCCATCTCGACCAAAGGGAGTTCTTTCCCGGTAATCTGGCAGACTCCGTTGTAGTTGGTTCTGTCGCAGTTTGAAAAATTATCTGCAATTAAGACGTCGTAACCTGCGGCGTCAAGCTCCACGGTGACGTGGCTTCCTATGTATCCGGCACCACCGGAGACAAGAACTGTTTTTTTAGACATATTATTTTTCAATTATGATTGCAAATCCGCCACCGGGTGCCATATGCAGGTTCAGTACGGTGGTTGAATCCACTTCGATAGTCTCTATCACGTGATCCGTTGCGGTCACGTCGGCATTTACGCCGTCTTTGTAAACTTTAGCTTTCCATTTGCCCTCCGGGAGGAATGAAAGGGATACCTGAGTGTCTCTCTCGCTCCAATTGGTGGCTCCTCCGACGTAATACTTCCCGTCTTTTTCGCGCAGCGTCACTATGCTTTCGCCTATTTTGCCGTCCAGAATCCTTGTGGAATTGAACACCGTCGGGATCGAGGTGATGTAATCGGTGGTAGACATATCGTCCAGATAAGCGGAAGGAGAGTCGCAAAGCATATTGAGAGGGGAGTCATAGATGACGTACAGCGCTATCTGATGTGCTCTGGTGCCTTGGCTCATAGGCCTTTCGAATACCGGGATGAACTCCGATTTGCGGGCATTTCTCATAGCTCCCTGCGTGTAGTCGACAGGACCGGCCACCATTCTCAGATATGGTATGTACATATCGTTCAGCGGCATATCAGCTTCCTCCAAAGTGCTCCATTTCATCTGTTCAAGGCCGTATACACCTTCGAAATTCAAGATGTTGGGGTAGGTGCGGTTGATTCCCGTAGGCTTGTACATTCCGTGGAGGTCGAGAATAAGTTTATGTTTGGCTGTTATCTCTGCCAATTCATAAATCCTCTTCACCGTATTCTGGTCCTGTGCATCGAAAAAGTCGACCTTGAAGCCCGCCACGCCAAGTTTGGAGTAGTAGGAACAAATCTGCTGTGCGTTGTTATAGAAAGGAGTGCAAGCCATCCAGAGAATGATCTTTACATTCGATTCCTGTGCATAACCGCACAGATATTTGAGGTTGATGTTGTCATTGACGCTCATCGGATCGAAATCCTTGTACCAGCCGTCATCCAGAATCACGTATTTTATTCCGTTGGCTGCCGCAAAGTCGATATGATATTTATATGTGTCGGTATTGATGCCGGATTTGAAAGGAACGTTGTAGAGAAGATTGGCATTCCACCAATCCCAAGTGCTCTGACCCGGAGTTATCCACTCCATCTCATCTATTCTGCTCGCTGATGCGGTCTGGTATACCATATTGTTGACGGGCAGGTCTTTATCCTGTGCGGCGTATGCGATGATTCGCCACGGAAAACTTCTCGACCCTGTCGTTTTGGCTATATGATCCGTGTATTTCTCGGGTCTTTCCACGCCTCTGAAATTGACCTGTTTCCCTTCAGGAACAGGAGGGAAGACGGCCTCGAATCCGCGGTCCGAAAGTTTGACGAACATTCCCGGATAATCTTCCACGTCTGATTCACTCAAAAGGATATTTCCCCATTTTTCGGAGCGCACCACCACAGGAAGGAATGCCAATCTGTCTTTGTTCTCCCCGTATTCACCTATCTGCTGAACGGAATACTGGTTCTCGAAACTGCTCTCGTACGGGTCTACGGTCTGAGGGTCATTCCTTCTCCACGGAATGATGGCCTGGGCCTCCCCGACGAAATTATACTGCACGCATTCATTCGTCACCTCTATGTTGTCCGGGAAGGATGTGACGAATCTGTAGGCTATACCGTCGTTGTAAGCTCTTACCTGAAGCGTGTAGTTCCCGTCATAACGCAGGCTGAGGTAATTGTACGATGTCTGGAAGGAACTTTGCCTGTAAAAAGGGGCGTTGATGTTCTCCGTCCTGCTTCCCCTGGTATCCTTTCGGATGGAGGCGTTCTCTCCAAGCACCAGGCCGTCCGAAAGAGTCATCGAGATCTTGCAGTTCTCCATAATCTTCTCTCCTCCCACCTTGACTGCAAGAGTAGTGGTCTTGTCCACTGAGACTATGGCCGTGATGTTTCCCGACGGGCTCGTTACGGTATAGTTCTTGGCGGTAAGGAAAAGTGACGATGCCGCCACGCCTAAAATGCAAGATAGTATTCTCTTCATATTCAATTATTTTTTAATGGAAGACCGAATCATATATACAACCAGCAGAATCAACGGGATAATCGCGATGGCTTCAGCTCCGCTGCACAGGGCTCCTTCCTTGCAGGTATTCCAATCATACAGGAAAGCGTCGACCCCGGCAAACTTGAGCACGGCTGAGACCACTCCCATCAACGCACCGCCGGCGATGAATCCGGATGCAATAAGTGTTCCTTTGTTTACGCGCGCTTCATTGACTGCCTTGTCTTTGCTGCGGCTGCCTACCCACCACGAGATGGCACCGCCCAGAAGGAGAGGCAGGTTCAAGTCGATAGGAATGAACATTCCCAGACAGAATGCCAATGCGCTCACCCCGCAGAAATTCAGGACGAGGGCTATGAGCGCACCGATTCCATAAAGAATCCACGGCGCATTGCCTCCGTTCATCATAGGCTGTATGACGGCTGCCATTGCATTGGCCTGAGGAGCCACAAGAGCACCGTCGCCCGTAAACCCGTATGTCTTGTTGAGGACGAGCATCACTCCGCCTACCGTAGCTGCAGCCACTATCGTGCCCACGAATTTGAGCATCTGCTGCTTGGCCGGGGTTGTTCCTGTCCAATAACCTATCTTCAAATCGGTCACGAATCCTCCTGCCATAGAAAGCGCAGTGCAGACAACTCCGCCGATAATCATCGCCGCAGCCATCCCGCGGTCTCCCTTAAGCCCTACGGCGACAAGCACCAATGCGGTGATGATCAATGTCATAATGGTCATTCCGCTCACAGGGTTGGACCCTACTATGGCGATGGCATTGGCAGCGACCGTTGTGAAAAGGAAGGAGATGACGGCGACTATAAGAAGCCCTATGATGGCTTGCCAGACATTATCCACTACACCGCCGAAAGCGAAGAAAGCGAATACTGCAAGAAGTGTTATGACAACGCCTGTCACCACGATTTTCATAGGAAGATCCTTGTCCTTCTCCTCGGTCACCTCTTTTTTCGCCCCATTGCCTGAAAATTCGCCTACCGCCAGACCGACGGCGCTCTTAATGACCCCCGCACTTTTGATTATGCCAATTATACCGGCTGTGGCTATACCGCCTATGCCGATATGGCGCGCGTACTCCTTGAACAAGGTGTCTGCGCTCATTTCGCTTATGGTCTGACTGATGCCTGTGCCCATAAGGTCAATCACCTGGCCTCCGAAAAGCAGATTGAGCCCGGGGATGATCACGAGCCATACCAGAAACGACCCGCAGCAGATGATGAAGGCATATTTAAGCCCTACTATATACCCAAGGCCAAGTACGGCTGCTCCGGTGTTAAGTTTGAGAACGACTTTGGCTTTGTCCGCCACCACTTGACCGACCCGCAGAAAACTGGTGCTTATCGTCTCCGCCCAGGCTCCGAACGTGGATATGGCAAAATCGTATAATCCGCCTATAAGACCTGCCGTGACGAGTGTCTTGGTGCTGTTTCCGCCTTCCTGGCCGCTCATAAGCACCTGTGTGGTGGCCGTGGCCTCAGGGAACGGATATTTTCCGTCCATTTCCTTGACGAAATATTTGCGGAAAGGAATCAGAAAGAGTATCCCCAGGAAGCCTCCCAGAAGAGAGGACAGGAACATCTGGGTGAAACTGACGTCCAGTCCCAGTATATATATGGCCGGCAGAGTGAAGATGGCGCCTGCCACTATGACTCCGGAACAAGACCCTATGCTCTGTATTATGACGTTTTGAGATAATCCGTCCTGTTTTTTCAACGCCCCTGTAAGCCCCACCGCGATGATTGATATCGGGATGGCCGCCTCGAACACTTGTCCTACCTTCAATCCCAGATAGGCGGCCGCTGCGGAAAAGATGACGGTCATAAGCAGACCGACGCTCACCGAGTAAGCCGTGATTTCTTTCTTCTCTTTCATTTTATCCTTGATGTTATTAACGTGTGCAAAGATAAAATTTTCTTGAAATCTACGGAATATATACCTATATAATATTCTTCCGGACACATAGATTTTTCGTGAAAATATTTTTAAAAAAAGTTGAAAATAATTTGCAGATATAAAAAATATGCTTACCTTTGCAATCCCTTTCGCGATGAGCGGTACGGGAACAGTTCATTGAATTATTGAGAGAGATAACGAGGTAAAAAAGAAGAAAAAGATTAGTCTAATATAAAAAACGCAACGAGTTTTTTCGTAAGTTGGATATATGGGACTACAATTTCAAGGCAAGAGTTATTGAGACGAGTGAGAACTTGTTTTTTAATGATTCACGAAAGAGAAAGAGAAGAAGAGCGAACGGAGGATGCCTAGGCTTCTAGAGGCGAAGAAGGACGTGGTAAGCTGCGAAAAGCTCCGGGGATTTGCAAACAGGAAGTAATCCGGAGATATCCGAATCGGGGAACCGGCGTGATTGAAGGTCACGCACACTCTAAGGAGTGAGCCAACCCAGGGAACTGAAACATCTTAGTACCTGGAGGAAGAGAAAGAAATATCGATTCCCAAAGTAGTGGCGATCGAAATGGGAAGAGCCTAAACCGGTGGCGTTACGGCGTGACCGGGGTTGTAGGAGTGTTCATAAAGAGCTATTATCGAACCGGAACATACTGGAAAGTGTGACCATAGTGGGTGAAAGTCCCGTACGGGTAAACATAATAGGTCGAGAGCACCACCTGAGTAGGGCGGGACACGTGGAATCCTGTCTGAATCTGCGACGACCATGTCGCAAGGCTAAATACTACTAGAAGACCGATAGTGGACCAGTACTGTGAAGGAAAGGTGGGAAGAACCCCGAACAGGGGAGTGAAAGAGAACCTGAAACCGTTCGTTTACAAGCGGTCGGAGCCCGAGAGGGCGACGGCGTGCCTTTTGGATAATGAGCCTACGAGTTACTTCATACCAGCGAGGTTAAGACCTTAAGGGTTGTGAGCCGAAGCGAGAGCGAGTCTGAACAGGGCGAATAGTTGGTATGAGTAGACGCGAAACCTAGTGATCTACCCTTGACCAGGTTGAAGGTGCCGTAACAGGCACTGGAGGACCGAACCAGTTTCCGTTGAAAAGGGCTTGGATGAGTTGAGGGTAGGAGTGAAAGGCCAATCAAACTGGGAGATAGCTCGTACTCCCCGAAATGTCTTTAGGGACAGCCTTTGTTATGATTGTATGAGGTAGAGCTACTGATAGGAAGAGAGGGCTTCATCGCCTATTGATTCCTGACAAACTCCGAATGCGTACAATTTAGAGACAAGGAGTGAGTCGATGGGTGCTAATATCCACCGGCAAAAGGGTAAGAGCCCAGACCAACAGCTAAGGCCCCCAAGCGCAGTTTAAGTTGAGACAGAACGAAGTGACATCGCAGTGACAGCTAGGATGTTAGCTTGGAAGCAGCTATTCATTCAAAGAGTGCGTAACAGCTCACTAGTCGAGCGGCGTTGCGTGGATGATGAGCGGGCATCAAGACTGCCGCCGAAGCTTTGGACACATAGCAATATGTGTGGTAGGGGAGCATTCTATTCAGTGTTGAAGGCGTACCCGTGAGGGGCGCTGGAACGTATAGAAAAGCAAATGTAGGCATAAGTAACGATAATGAATATAGAAATATTCACACCGAAAACCCAAGGTTTCCTGAACAACGTTAAACGGATCAGGGTTAGTCGGGGACTAAGTCGAACCCGAGAGGGGAAGATGATGACAAACTGGTTAATAATCCAGTACTCGCTATACAGGAGGTTTAGAGACCGAGGAGTGACACTGCCGCCATCTGACGGAATAGATGGTTAAAGACCGTAGGGTAACTGAAAGTCAACAGTATCGAGAGGATTCGTCTGATCGAACAGAGCAGGTAAGCAGACTTGCAAGAAAATCTAAGACTCGCGTAGCGTATAGCGACCCGTACCGTAAACCGACACAGGTGGGTGAGGAGAGGATCCTCAGGTGCTCGAGTGAATCATGGCTAAGGAACTAGGCAAATTGACTGCGTAACTTCGGGATAAGCAGACCCTACGCGAGTAGGGCGCAGAGAAATGGTCCAGGCGACTGTTTACCAAAAACACATGGCTATGCTAAATCGTTAAGATGAAGAATATGGCCTGACACCTGCCCGGTGCTGGAAGGTTAAGAGGGGGGCTTAGGAGCAATCCAAAGGTCTGAATCGAAGCCCCAGTAAACGGCGGCCGTAACTATAACGGTCCTAAGGTAGCGAAATTCCTTGTCGGGTAAGTTCCGACCTGCACGAATGGTGTAACGATCTGGACACTGTCTCAGCCATGAGCTCGGTGAAATTGTAGTGGCGGTGAAGATGCCGCCTACCCGCAACGGGACG
>CAVHGF010000020.1:0-32855 GCA_963635625.1 Treponemataceae bacterium
CCCTCTCCGAGAAAGACACGTTTTACTTTACAATGTCAACAAAAAGTTTACAAACATATTTTGTATCAATTGTTTACCTCGCAAAGATATAAATAATCTTTGGATTTCCAACACCTGTGTGCGAATTATTCTGTCATAACATTGTGAGGGTTTTTAAGAGTCGTTTCTCCGTCAAACACGCCAAGCTTACCGGCTGCAGTATTATTCCTATAACTCAAATTTCGCAAGTAATGAAAATCATTGTCTTTCAGCATTTCAGAAAACAGGAAGATCACGGATATGCCCCACACCGCACTCAGTGGCATATCGGTGTGCTTTGGCCCTGTTTTGAAAGGGGGCATAAGATCAGCAATATGCCCTGCAGGCCCTTCAGTGCGTGATGAGCGATCTTCCGATTTTCAGCCTTCTTTATCTATAGAATCTGTACAATCTTTGGATAGCTAATCAACAAGTCTCCACGGACTTTTGGCATTGAGCCGGTAAAATTTTGTATTTAAGTTTCGCAGGTGCGAAACACCTATATATTCGGACTGTAAGGCCGAAAGCAAGTCCCGTTCCCGAGGAAAGGGATTTAGGGAAAGGGTAACGTAATAGACTCAAAGCGAAGCGTGTGCGGGGGAAGAATGTTTCGCAAGTGCCGCACAATGCTGAATGACAATAAATTTTATTACTTGCGAAACTTGAGTTTTGTAAAGACCAGCAAAAGTACCAAGTTATTTTTAGGAATTACTTAATATGACACGTTATCACCGTCAAAGGATTATTTGTATGTTTGCATTTATATGGAACTGATATTGGCATTTTTGGCGGGAGCCATTCTCGCGGGCGGAGCGGCAGCCCTGATTAGCCGCAGCCTTCACAAGAGTAAAGAAGCATCACTGGATGCGGCGCTTGAAGCCGAGAAGAGACATTCGGAGGAGGTTCTTCGCGACAAGGAAAAGAGCCACGAGAAGACGATGGAGATTCTGCAGGAGAAATTCGACGCCACCATCGAGGCGCTTAACTCTCAGATAAAGGACGAGACGACGCAGCTTCTCAAGGCCCGTCAGGAAGAATTGTCCAAAAACAACCGCGACAGCATCTCAGGAATAGTGGACCCTCTCAAGGAGCAGCTGAAAAACCTCCAGAAACAGATACAGGACAGCGAAAAAAGCCAGAGCGAAAGGAACGGAGAACTGCGCGCGCACCTGAAGAACCTTATGGAGGAAAGCGCCAACACACGCAAAAGCGCCGACGAACTCTCGAATGCGCTTAAACACGGCACGAAAGTACAGGGAGACTGGGGCGAGACCATCTTGAGCGAACTGCTCAGCTCCCAAGGGCTCAAGGAAGGCATACACTTCGACGTGCAGTCCACCATCTGCGACACCTGCGGGAAACCCGTCAGAAACGCCGAAGGCGGAATACTCCGTCCGGACCTCATACTCCACCTCGACGAGACCAAGGAGGTCATCATAGATTCGAAGGTGTCGCTCACGGCATATATAGACTATGTCAACGCCACGGACGAGGTCAGCAGGGCCAATTATCTGAAACAGCACGTGGACAGCGTAAAGAAGCACGTCAAGGAACTCGCGGCCAAGGATTATTCTTCATACATCACACCGCCCAAGCAGAGCGCGGGTTACGTGATAATGTTCGTCCCTAACACGGGAGCACTCTGGGCCGCCCTCAACGCAGACAACAACTTATGGAGAGACGCTGCGGAACATAATATATATATAGCTGACGAGCAGAGCCTTTATGGCGCTCTGCGTCTGATAAAGCTTTCGTGGGTGAACATAGCCCAGACACAAAACCAGAAGGAAGTGTACAAACTGGCGGCTCAGATGGTGGACAGAGTCCGGCTGTTCAGGGATTCCTACATCAAGGTGGGCACGGCCCTTGCGAACGCGCAGAATGAATTCGACAATGCTCAGAAAAAACTCGAAGAAGGCGGCGCCAGCATAATAACCACCGCGAACAACATACGCAAACTCTCAGAAAAGCAGACTCGTGGAATAAGCGAAAACTATTCCTCTGAGAATTAGACAGGTAAGAAGAATCTGCAATAAAAAGCCTCTTAAAAGTGTATTCCAAAGAGCCGGAATACACTTTTTTTTCGTAGATTTGTCTCACCGATAACAATGACACCGATAATAACTAACCAATAAAACCACTTGCTTATTTAATGTGTAACAATCTCAAAAGGTTGTGGATTACGACTATTGCCGTAATCGCAATGAGTATTGATTTTGCTGCTGCACAGAGCCTGCGGACCATCACCGGCCAGGTGTTGGATGAAACCGGACTCGGTATTCCGGGCGCCTATGTAGTGGTAAAAAACGAAACTCGAGGTTCTATTACTGACGTCGACGGTAAGTTCACTCTCGACGTAAATTCCAAAGACATCCTTGAAATTACATTCCTCGGTTATCAAGACCAGGAAATTGTAGTCGGAAATCAGACCAATCTGGTCATCAGGATGGTTCCTTCTGAAGATATGCTGGACGAAGTCACTTTCGTCGCATACGGCGCACAGCGCAAAGCCAGCGTGATCGGTTCGATCAGCACCATCAAAGCCGATGCCCTTGCAAGCCCTGCAGGGCAGCTCTCCACGGGACTCGCCGGCAAATTGGCCGGTATAGTGTCAATGCAGAGAACAGGCGAACCGGGTGCGGGGTCTGATTTCTGGATCCGCGGTGTCAACACCTTCGGAGCCAACTCCAAACCGCTCATCCTGGTCGATGGCGTGGAGCGTGAGATGGACCTGGTCGACACTGAAGACATAGCGTCGTTCTCCATCCTCAAAGACGCTACTGCCACCGCACTTTACGGTGTGAGAGGTGCGAACGGTATCGTGCTCATCACCACCAAACGCGGTCAGGAAAGCAAACCTCAGGTCAATTTCAAAGCGGAATACGGACTCACGCAGCCTGTCAAGCTTCCGAAATTGGCAAATACAGAACAGTGGATAGACTACTACAACGAGCTGTACATCGATGCGGGAAGCACTCCTGTAATCGACGACTACCAGAGGGAGATGTACCTCAGCGGTGCGGATCCGGACCTCTACCCTTCAGTGGACTGGGTGAAGACCATCTTCAAGAATATGGCCAACACCGAGAAGGTCAACGTGAACGTCACAGGCGGTACCAAAGGCGTACGCTATTATGTGGGAGCTTCATATTATATGGAAGACGGTATCTTCAACGTGGTGAAGGACAAGGAATACTCCAAGTACGACAACCAGATCCGCTACGACAAGTTCAACTTCCGCTCCAACGTGGATATAGACATCACCAAGTCCACCACTATGGCCATCTCGCTGTCCACACAGTACTATACCAAGACAAGCCCGGGCGAAGACCTTGCCAACATCTACGCATACACGATGTACTCGACGCCTATCGCTTCGCCTCCTGTCTTCTCGGACGGCACTCTTGCCAATCCTGAAAACGGCTACAACCCTTACCGTATGCTGAACAGTTCCGGCTACAAGAGAACCACAAACATCGTGGCACAGTCTCTCATCTCTCTCACCCAGGACTTTTCTGACATCATCACCAAGGGTCTCAAGGCCAATGTCAAATACTCGTGGGATGCCGACAACGGCAACGTGCTGAACCGCCACCTCAACCCTACACTTTACTACACCTCCGGAAGAGACGATGACGGTAACCTCATCTATCAGCCGTGGAACGAGGGCACGAACTATATGTCCCTGTACAAGACGAACACCAGCTACACCACCACCAATATGGAGGCGAGCCTTACGTACGAGCGGGAATTCAACTACGCCCACAATGTGAGCGCACTGTTGCTGTTCAGTACCAGGAACAAATACAACAACGTGCCTGCATCGTTCGAGCAGTCATTTGCATACAAGAATATGGGTTTTGCCGGACGTGCCACATATTCATATAAGGACCGCTATTTCGGAGAATTCAACTTCGGCTACAACGGAAGCGAGAACTTCGCGCCTGGCAAGCGATTCGGATTCTTCCCTTCTATAGCAGCCGGTTATATGATAAGCAACGAACCTTTCTGGGAGGGTATCAAGGAAACCGTCAATATGCTCAAATTCAAAGTGTCTTACGGTAAGATCGGTAACGACCAGATCGGAGGATCGAGACGATTTGCATATAACTCCACGGTCAATACTGCGGCTTCCGGTTTCACCTTCGGTAACACTCCTATCGCCATAGGAGGTATCACGACAGGAGAAGTCGGCAACAGCTCCGTCCAATGGGAGGAAGCCCTCAAGTTCAACACCGGTATCGAAGTGACGCTCTTCAAGGACCTGTCTATGCAGATAGATTATTTCTCCGACCACAGAAGCGGCATCTTCATAGAGCGCCAGAGCACGCCTCCTATCGTGGGTCTGAACAAACAGCAGTGGGTCAACCTCGGAGAGATGGAGAACAAGGGTGTGGATATGGGTCTCCAATATGAGCACACCTTCGGAGATCTCTATGTATCAGCCCGAGGCAACTACACTTTCAACCGCAACAAGAAACTCTATGACGACCTTCCTGACCAGATATGGTCATACCAGAACCTGACGGGATTCGCTTACAACCAGCAGTTCGGTCTTATCGCGGAAGGTCTGTTCAAAGATCAGGAGGACATAGACAATTGGCCTAAGCAGGACTTCGGCGACGTGCGTCCGGGAGACATCAAATACCGCGACGTGAACGGCGACGGCGTAGTCAACTCATTCGACAGGGTGGCTATAGGTTACACTACCATCCCTGAGATCAACTATGGATTCGGCGTAAGTCTCGCCTATAAGGGAATTGACTTCTCCGTATTCTTCCAGGGCGTGGCTCACGTGACCAGAATAATAGGAGGCCAGAACCTGTTCGGTGCATCATCACAGATCCACAAGCTCGGTCAGATCTACGAAGACGTGGCTTTGAACCGCTGGACTCTGGAGAATCAGAACCCGAACGCTCCATATCCGCGTCTGTCCCTGAACAAAGTGGAGAACAACCAGCAGGCCTCCACATATTGGCAGAAAGATATGAGCTTTATGCGTCTCAAGAATATGGAAATAGGTTATACCATTCCCAAGAAGATAACCAAGAAAGCTGGCCTGTCCACGGTACGTCTTTACGTACAGGGACTTAACCTCCTGACCTTCTCAGAGTTCAAGCTTTGGGACCCTGAACTTGATTCAAGTTATGGTAATGTATACCCAACAATGCGCACCTGCACATTCGGCGTTAACCTTAATTTCTAGAAAGATGAAAATATTCGATAAAATCATATTGGCTCTCGGCGCTCTGTGCGTCCTGAGCGCCTGTGACAGTTTCTTCGACGTGGACCTGAAAGACCAGGCCACACTTGAGGAAGTCTTCTCGCAGAGTACCTCGACCCACAAATACCTGGCACACTGCTATTCCTACATTCCGCTGGACGAGGAGATCGTGGGCAGCGACGGATGGGTGGTAGGACGCGCCGACGAGTCCAGATACTCCTGGTACCAGTGGGTTTACTATGAGCTTTTCCGCACGGGAAGCTACTCCAGCGCCACACCGAGCAGCAAGACATACTTCAACTATATGGAGAAGTTTTACATCGGCATCAACCAATGCACGACCTTTATGAACTATGTCCATCTCGACGTCAAGGACAGCGAAGCCATTCGCAACTATATGTCCTACGAGGCTCGCTTCCTGAGAGCATACTACTATTTCTGTCTTTTCCGCCAATACGGTCCGGTGCATATCTGGGGCGACGAGCCTGCCGATGAACACATCCTCGCTTCCGAGGTGGACAGGCACACGGTAGAGCAGAACATCAATTTCATAGTTGAAGAACTCGACAAATGCATTGAGAATCTCCCTATGAAGGTAGGAGAACTGGAATCAGAGGCCAATTATCAGGGAAGAGTCACCAAAGGAGCGGCCATGGCTCTCAAGGCCAGAGTTCTCCTGTGGGCGGCATCACCTCTGTACAACGGCGGAGCCACCTGGCTCAAAGGGATGAAGAATCTCTATGGAGACTATATCTTCCCTCAGGAGGCAGACCCGCAGAAGTGGGAAAAAGCCGCAGAGGCGAACAAAGCCATCATAGATCTGAACGCGTGGTCACTCTGCAAGGACACTTCTACAGGTGATGCTTTCAAGGACGGCGCCGCATCATACCAGAAAGTCTATTTCACGCCGTGGAACGAAGAGACCATCTTCGGATGGTGGAAGAGAACTTCCAGTGCATACAGCTATATGGGCGGCGCCGGTGCTCTCCTGGGATGTTCCTGCCCTCATACCATCGTACTTTGGGGATTCGGAGGCATAGCACCTTCACTCAAGCTCGTGGACACCTATGCAATGTGGGAAAGCGGACGCTTCCCTGTTACCGGGTACGAAGGCCACAACGACTATTCCCGTCCTATAGTGGACAGCAAGTCCGGATACCAGTCTACCGGATGGAAGGAAGGATACAAACAGCCGGTCGACGCAGATTGGGCTCCTGCATTCAAGGCGCACAACTCCACCGTTGGTCGCGAACCGCGTTACTACGCCTGCGTGCTTCCTAACGGATTCTATTGGCCTGACAAGAACATAAAGACACGCTTCACCTGCTACGACAGCAAAGAAGCCACGTCAAGATGGGCCGCTTCGGGAAGTGCCATAAGAGTGGGCTATGCGTGGAGAAAGTTCTACCCGGCGGACCACCCGCTCAAGGTGCAGACCGACTATACGGGATTGAAACACGTCTACCCTGCTTTCCGTCTTGCCGAGGTATATCTCAACTATGCGGAAGCCTGCAACGAAAAGCCGGTCCGCGATGAGGCAGAGGCACTCAAATACCTCAACCTCGTCCGTGGACGCGTAGGACTCAACAAGGCTGAAGAGGCATATCCTGAAGTAATCGGCAATCAGGATCTTCTCCGCACTCTCATCAAGAAGGAGAGAATGGTGGAGTTCGCTATGGACGCTATGCGTCACTATGACGCCTGCCGCTGGCTGGACGCAGAGAAGGAATATCCTTGTGAGAACTGGACATTGCACTGCACTGCAGACAATTACGAGGATTCTTATGAAAGAGTCAGCGACGAATTCATAGGAGGAGACGCTTCTTTCCAGAAGAAGGACTATTTCTTCCCGTTCTATTCGGGAGACTTGGCCAAGATGCCTAATTTCACACAGAACTACGGATTCTAAAAGAATTGAATATGAACAAAAAACATATACTTGCCTCCTTCGGTGCGCTGGCCGTCCTGCTTTCAGGCTGTCAGCACAACCTGGAGCACAATATGGTGCCTGACAAACTGGGGTTCTCCTACTCGGAGAATCTGCAGCAGCCATCTGTCTTAAACAATTCGATGGATGTCAGCGTTATAAAGAGCGGAAAAGGCACCAGCAGCGCCACAGTGAGGATAGAGCGCCTCTCCCAGGAAGAGCTTACCGCGTGGTGCGAAAGCGAAGAGAACAAAGAATACGGCTACGACTTTCTGCTTGCCTCGGAGAGCCGCTACGAGCTGTCCACTGAAGAACTGAGTTTCGCGGCTTCCGACACCAGACAGCTTTTCAAGGTGAGCTGGACACCGGATTTCTTCGCCAATTCAGCTATGAACGGAAAGAATTACGTCATAGCTCTGCGTCTCAGCGACCCGTCTATAGATGCTGACCCGAACAGGTCTACGGTGATCATACAGCCGCGCCTGACGCACGTGACTTTCAAGGCTCGTGATCTCAAGAGCGTGTATCCTACGATAAAGGATGCCGAGAGTATCAACTCTTACGAGGGAGAAATCAATCTCGACTATGCCATTCCGTCACAGGACATCAAGGTGACGATAGTCCCGGACAATTCCCTTATCGAAAAGGAAGCAGAGTCAAGAGGTAAAGCCTACGAAGTGGCACCTGAGGGACTTTTCTCTCTGGACAAAAACGAGGTCACCGTCGAGGCGGGAAAGACGGTAGCGCATTTCGGCTACAAGATAGACCTTACCGTACTTTTCAACGGGAAAGGCGAATTCATAAAACAGGATGTCAACTATATGATCCCTCTCGTATTCTCCAAGAAAGACCCGGAACTTCTGGGTGAAGGGGAATATGGCCAGACTTTCGTGATAGTCAGCGTGGCTGACGACAAGACGGTAGAACGTCCGGACGGCCCTACCACCATCCTTCACGGACCGTGGGAAGTTCTCGAAGGAGCCGACCTGCATATAGGTGCTGACCCGTTGTGCGAGTCTCCGAGCTGGTACGGCAACTACAACACCACCAAACTTGTGGACTGGGGATTCGGATTCACCGATGATGCGACCAAGAACGGATACTGGGGTTCATACTTCTGGAGCCCTGTGGAATTCCCTATGGTTTTCGTCTTCGACACGGGATCCACATATACCTTCGACAGATTCTACAAAGTAGATTCCAGACTGTATCAGGGCCAATTCCAGGACTTTGAGGTCTATGTGGCACGCGAATACGCCGGAGCCGACACGGACTGGACCCTTGCAGCCAAAGGCAATACGGGAACCAAGGGCTGGCAGAATTATCCTACCGGAACCAACGAGGACAAAATAGATGAGATTCTCACCAACTTCTCTTACGTCATCCCGGCCGACGAGACAGCAGAAGGAAGCGAGGTCAACCTTACCCGCGGACGCTACATCAAACTCTGTATCACCAAGAGCAGCAGAGTCGACAACAAAGACTGCGGCTACATTATGGAGTTCTACGCAACAGGATGGGAGAACTGATGAATAGAATAAAATTGATTTTAGGGGCAGTTCTGCTTCCATTGATCTTGCTCACCTGCAAGCCAATGGAAGGGACTCCCCTTCATAAAAACAGACCTGCTCTTCGAATCGTCGAGCAGGATATTTTTGCTTCGAGAGGCACCTTTCTCATAGAAATGGTCAACGCGGACAAGGCCTATATTCTCTGCAAGGAAAAAGAAGAAACTGATCCATCCGCTGAATTCATCATAGAAAACGGAGTGAGTTCCGCAGCAGGAGAATATGTGCAGAACGGACTGGAATCCGGAAAGCATTACACCATTTTCGGGGTGGCCACTGACGACAAGGGACAGGAAAGCAACATCTGCAAACTGGATTTCAGCACCATAGCAGGCGCGGAAGTGCTCTACGACTGGGAGAAGAGCCGCACGGAAAAGCCATACTATTCCAATCTGGCGTTATGCTACGGCGGGTCGTCCCACAGAACTCCATATCTATGGGACGAGGACAGATTCTCCGCACACGTGACCTATACAGACGACAAGGGTGTGGAAAAATGGCTGTTCGACGCATTCCTCGCCATAGAATTCGTGGACGCCGCCCGCAGCAAGAGCTATATGCTCGGCCACGGCAACCCATCTGCGGACAAGGCCTCCTGGACAGCCCTTATGGACTATTGGTTCGATTCCTCTAACGGTTTTTCCGCTCTGGACAAAGCCGTGGGAAAGGCGTCTGAAAGAATTGGCAAGCCGCAGACAAAGCGCAAAGTGGTGATGACACTGCCGGACCCGATAATCTATCAGAACTTCAAGGACACTCAGTCGAGCACGACTTACTGGGGATTTCTGGACGGGAAGCAGATGGATTTCAGCAAAGCGGCGGACAGGCGTCAGGCACTGCGCTGGTACATCGACGAAGTGCGCAGACGCTGGAACAATTCGTCTTTCGAGAACCTCGAATTCATAGGGTTCTACATTATAAGCGAAGACCTCGCCACACCTGGTTACGGATGGAATCCCGAACTGAAACATTGGGAGGACATATATCCCGAGATAAGCGATTACATACACTCCTGCAACGAGACTCTTTCGTGGATTCCTTATAATTCATCAGGCGGACATCAGAATTGGAAGAAATTCCATATCGATTACGCGATGATGCAGCCCAACTATTTCTGGCACAGCGAATACAATATGGACACTTATATGTCTATGGTCAAGAACAACGACCTCTCTATGGAATTCGAGCTGGACTCGAAGATACTCGAAAGCAGCGACGGGTCGGATGCCTACCGCGAGAGATTCTATAAATATATGTCAATGTGCAAGGAAATGGGACTGTACGGAAAACGCGAACTCTCGTATTATTTCGGCACCAACGATTTCTATACTCTCAGCAAATCTTCCTATCCTAAAGACAAAGATCTTTATAGAAATTTGTGTAATTTTATCATAGAAAGCATACACTAACAAATATGAAACATCTACTTGGCCTAGGCGCAGCATTGGCACTGACTCTGACGGCAATCAGCTTCAAAGGCGACCCGGAGGTGAAAGCTGCCAAAAGCCTTACCAAACGCGTGATCCCCGAGCAGGCATCACAATTCAAATTCGTTCATTTTTCCGACACCCTGGACAGATTCACCCTTGAAAGCAAAGGGGGCAAAATCGTCATCGGGGGCAACAATGCCAACTCTATGGCATTCGGTCTGAACTATTACCTCAAGAACTACTGCCTCACGACAGTGTCCTGGAATGTGGAAGACCCTCTGTATATGCCGGAAAGTCTGCCTGCGGTTCCTGAAAAAGTATCCATAGAAGCGAAGGCCGGGGACAGGTTCTTCCTGAACTACTGCACCTACGGATACACTATGCCGTGGTGGGGCTGGAAGGAGTGGTCCTGGATGATAGACTGGATGGCCCTCAACGGCGTCACCCAGCCGCTCAACATCACGGGAGAAGAAGCGGTGCTTATGAAAGTGTGGGAGAAGTTCGGACTCAGTCAGGACGACATCAGAGAGTCCTTCACCGGTCCTCCTTTCCTTCCGTGGAACAGGATGATGGATATAGACCGTTGGAAAGGCCCTCTTCCGCAGAAATTCATAGACCGTCAGGAGCAGTTGCAGAAAAAGATACTCAAACGCGAACGCGAACTGAATATGAAGCCTGTCCTGCCGGCATTCAACGGCAAGGTGCCGGCCGCATTTGCTCGACACTACCCGGGCGCCCACATAAAGGAAGTCACCAAATGGGACGGATTCGAAGCCGAATACGGCTGCTGGTTCCTTGATCCTGCAGATCCTCTATTCGCTGAAATCCAGAAGACATTCCTTACGGAGCAGGAAAAAATGTACGGGACCAGCCACGTCTACGGACTTGACATCTTCAACGAAGTGGATTTCTTCGAGGACATAGAAGGCGACGACTGGGACCCTCAGGTTCTCGCCCGGATCTCGCATCACGTATACGAGACATTGCAGGCTGCAGACCCTCAGGCCGTATGGCTTCAGGTAGGCTGGATGCTCTATTACGACCAGAAACACTGGAAGAAGGAGAACGTGGAGGCATACCTCAAAGCCGTTCCTCAAGGCAAAGTCGCTATGCTCGACTATTTCTGTGACGAAGCGGAGATCTACAAGATCAACGACAACTTCTACGGCCAGCCGTACTATTTCTGCTTCCTGGGCAATTTCGGAGGCAACACCAACCTGTCCGGCGATTTCCATTCGCTCAGCCGGAGGATCAGCGACGTCTTCGAATACGGCGGGGACAACCTCAAGGGCCTGGGCGGCACACTCGAAGGGTTTGGCGTAAGCCAATGGCTCTACGAGTATGTACTGGACCGCGCCTGGAATCTGGGCCAAAGCGACGGGCAGTGGATCAAAACATTGGCCAACCGCCACGTAGGCAAGGACGATCCGAGCATTCAGGAAGCGTTCAGGATGCTCGCCGACAGCATCTATGTCAAGACCACCTATTCGGGAATCTGCCCTATAGCCAGCATACACCCTTGTCTGGAAGGACATTGGAGGTGGACTACCCTGCCCGACGTGCCTTACACCTACTCTCAGATCGCCGATGTCTGGGCCAAGCTTCTCGAAAGCCCCGCCAAGACTGACTGGTACGAATTCGACATAGTGAACATAGGATCGGAAGTGCTGAAATTGGCATTCCCGCAGGAAAGGGACGCCTTCACGCAGTGCTATTACAAGCGCGATCTCGAAGGACTGAAACTTCACGCCGACAGGATGCGGCATCTCTACGACCTGTGGGAGGAACTCCTCGCCTGCCATCCGAGCTTCTCTTTCCAAAACTGGATAGACCAGGCACGCAGCTGGGGTGACACTCCCGCGGAGAAGGACTACTACGAAAACTGCGCGAGGGTCATCGTGACCTCCTGGGGAGGAACGGGACAGCTAACCGACTATGCCAACAGACAGTGGAGCGGACTCGTATCGAACTACTACCGCCAGAGATGGGAGATGTTCTGGGACGAGATCATCGCCGACGTGGCCGGAACAGGCCCGGCGTTTGACCAGACGGCCTTCGACAAGAGGATACGCGAGTTCGAGCTCGACTTCGGTGAAGCGAACCACCCTCTCGAATGGACTGCAAAACCATCTGACACTTACCGCACAGCCTGCAAGATAGCAAGCGAACTGGGGATCATCGGGGGCGGTGATATCAGCATCGTTCCTCAACCGGCAGTGATCGCTCCTGTAAGAGGGGAAGTAGACATAAAAGGAAAGAATACCATCTATCTGCAGAACAATGAATTGGCATCTGTCCTTAAAGGATTCGACGCCCTTAACGACAAATACGGCGCTCCGCGATGGGACAAAGTATCTTCTCGCGACAAGGCCACGCTCACTGTAGAGACAGATGCCTCCGTCCCTGCAGAAGGATATGTGCTGGACAGTTGTCCTGAAGACGGACAGATCCATATCAAGGTATCTTCAAAACAAGGTGCCTGGAATGCGCTTATGAGCGTGCTTCAATTGACGGCACAGAATCCTTCAAGTATCCGCGGAATGCACATAGAAGACTATCCTGCATTCTCTTATAGAGGAACGCATCTGGATGTATGCCGGCATTTCTTCAATATTCAGGAGATCAAGGATTATATCGACATTCTGGCACTTCACAAGATAAACACCTTCCACTGGCACCTTACGGACGACCAGGGCTGGAGACTGGAGATAAAGAAATATCCAGAACTCACGAAAACCGGTTCCGTACGCAAGGAAACCCTCATAGGACCGCTCTACGCCCACATAGGCTATGACGGCATCCCTTACGGAGGTTATTACACGCAGGAAGAAGCCAAGGAGATAGTCGAATATGCCGCACAACGCTGCATAACGGTCATCCCGGAAATAGAGATGCCCGGACACGCGAAGGCGGCCCTCGCAAGCTATCCGTGGCTGGGATGTCTTGGCAAAGACCACGACTACGAGGTATGGACCACCTGGGGAGTCAACGCAGATCTGTTCTGCGCCGGAAGGGAAGAGACTTTCCAATTTCTGGAGGACGTGCTTGACGAAGTGTGCAGCATCTTCCCAAGCGAATACATACACATAGGAGGAGACGAAGCACGCAAAACCGAATGGAAGAAATGTCCTTCCTGCCAGCAGCGCATCAAAAACAACGGTCTCAAGAATGAAAAGGAACTCCAGAGCTATTTCATACGCAGAATAGAGAATTATCTCAACGGCAAAGGACGCAAAATCATAGGCTGGGACGAGATATTGGAGGGCGGAGTCACCAAAACCGCCACAGTGATGTCCTGGAGAGGTACAAAAGGAGGTATTGAAGCTGCGAAATTGGGCAATGACGTCATTATGACCCCTTCTTCTTATTTCTATCTGGATTATTATCAGACCAAGAATTACGAGGCCAATGGCGAGCCGCTTGCCATTGGCGGTCATCTTCCGCTTCGCACCTGCTACAGTTTCGATCCTTTCGACCAGCTGAACGAAAATGAAAAGGAATTCATAAAGGGAATACAATGCAACTTGTGGACAGAGTACATCCCGGATTACAAACATATACAGCATATGCTTCTTCCTCGTCTCGCCGCATTGAGCGAAGTGGCCTGGAGCAATTCCCACCGCACGGACTACGACAGTTTCGTGCAAAGGATAGAGACTTCCCTTCTGCCTCTGTATGACAAAGCCGGGTATAACTATGCTACATACGCATTTCAAAATCCACCATTAGAATAATTTATGATTCTTTCAAGTATATTGTCGGCACTGACCATTCTGCTTAGTCTGAACAAGGCCGACGGAGTATATCAGAGCGAAGACACGGTCCGTGTCTTCGCTACTGAAAATAATGTGACAACCCTCGTCCACGAACAGGTGTACAAAGGGCCGCAGAACGTAATCTTTAAATATGAGGACACGGAAATAGGCTGGGTGGTAAAGCCTGAAGCATACCGCCAGGGCGTGCCCTGCCCGAAAGATTTCGACCGCTTTTGGAAAAGGGAGATAGCACAAATGAGAAAAATCCCTATGGATCCGACGGTAAAGGAAATCGTCGTGGAAGGAAGAGACAACGTGAACTTCGTGTGCTACGAGATTACTTTGCAATGCACGGATGACACGCCCGTACGCGGTTATGTGGCTATGCCACGCAAGGCGGAGCGCAAATCACTTCCCATAGTGGCTTTCTTTCACGCCGCAGGTGTGACCGGAGGATGGTGCCGCTGTAACCCGGCCCAGACTATGGATATGGCAGCCTGGGGAGACGGAGCCATCTGCATAGACATCAACGCGTTCGGAATGTTCAACGACAGAGATGAACAGTATTATAAGACCCTTTCCGAGACCACGCTCAAAGACTACTCCACCAGACCGAGTGAGAGCCGCGAGTCATATTTCTTCAAAAATATGTACCTCAGGGCCGTACGCGCTCTGGATTACGCCTGCTCTTTGAAAGAATGGGACGGGAAAAGAGTATTGGCCTATGGGCAAAGCCAGGGAGGGGCTCAGTGCATAGCCCTTGCGGGACTTGACAAGAGAGTCACCGCTGTGGTCGGAATAGTTCCTGCAGGCTTCAACAGCGCCGGCAGTTATGCGCAGGGCGGAGAAGACAGCTGGCCGTATATCTATAAGCAATACACAGACAAAGAAAAAGGGGCCGGGATAATGAGTTATTTCGACGGATGCAATTTTCTCAGGCGCACCAAAGCCAAGATCTGGATAGAAATCGGACTTATGGACCAGACCTGCCGGCCGTCCGCGATATGGTCCGGAATCAACATCTGTCCAAGCAAGGATATCACCATAAAGAGCAGCCCGTACCGCTATCACGACGAACCCAAGCCGCGCTACCACAAACAGTGGAAAGAAAGCACGGCGGACACCCGAATGCAGTGGGTAAACGATTATCTTCGCAGATAATTACAGATCGAAATAACTGTCCTCCAGCGTTTTGAAATTAAAGGACATCTCCCGGCGCTGAGAAGGACTGGCAATAGGGAGAACAAGACTCAACACCTTGGCTTCAAGCGGGTCTTTGGCCTTCACGCAGCACAGTCTGCCATTACAAAGTGAAACAGCCAAAGACTCGTTTTTCAGTTCATATTCCTGAAGTTCATCTTCAGTATCCTTGTTCTCAAGCGTATATGACCAACCGTCACAATAAGGCTGATGACCGGCGGCATACAATACGCTATCCCCAAAATTCAGAAAGGCGTCTTTGACCTTTCCCTTTTTGAGGATAGCCGCGATTCTCTGCAGAGCATAACCTTTTATGAAACCCGAAAAATCCAGATGGTCATTATCCCCTTTCGACACGTTGAAAAGACTCTGTGTCTTAATAAGATAACTCTCACACAGATTAAGCGCACCTTTCATCTCGGAAGATGTCTCTATATCCACCTTCGAAGCATTCAGAACAGACACCTCGCTGTCCGGTTTGGAAGAATCGAATACTTTCTCCAGTGCGGAAAGGTCCTTGGTGATATCCTTATATAAAGCATAGGCCTTGTTCTCCGGGAGTCCGGTAAACTGGATGTAAAGAGAACTTGAAAAAATCCCTTCAACCGATGCTCTGAAAAGTGAATTGCTTGATGAATAAGTGCTTTGAGTTTTCATATTATATTATACTGACTGATTCAATTTTTCTTATAGAATCCCATTACGGATCCGACCGCCCTGTTTTCCGTGGCGCCCGACGTACTGCTGACCAATGAATTGAGCCTCTTTCCGTTAAGAGTCATCGCCGTAGATCCCCCGCCATCAAAATTGACTGCGCCCACGCATCCGAGACCCTTCATTATCTGGGCCAATTCCACTATGCCGGCACCCTTGCTCTCGGTGATTCTGCCGTCGCAGACGAAAAGAATGATCTTGCCGTCCTGAGTGTAGCCCACCGCCGTACGATCAGGGGTCACGCTATTGGTAAAAATATCAGAAGCGATTATCTCATAATTTCTTACAAGAACTCCGCTCTCTGCAGTGGCATCCGTCATCACCTTGCCATCCTTCACGAGAAGAGGACCGGCGCTCATAGCATAATATGGAGTGAAATCAGTGAATGCCAGACTTGGATAAGTGTCGCTCACCCCTTCATACGAGTTCTTGCCTTCAATATTGGCCATAGGAGAATCATAGAAATAGGTGATGTTGTTCTCGTCTCTGGTGGCCCAGAATGCGCGTGCATCCTGTTTCTCGTCCACGGCGAAGGTTCCGCGCAGAGTAGGAACGGAAGTGGAAGGATTAACCACGCCCTTGTCCACGTGATAATCGCCCGTCACTCCGGTCGCCATATTGAAATATCCGGCATTTGTCATAATGTAATTCTCCGAAGTGTAGAAATTCTCAAGCGTCTTGGCCTTGGAAGAGAATTCCATTCTGAACTCCACGTTCCCCTTGCTGACGTCAGCTATGGCATACCAGGCATTGATCGGACGTCCGTTGAGAACATCTGAAGTCTTATAAAGTTCTATGTCTGAAGGAAGGGACTTCTCCTCTATCCTGGTCCAGGTGAACGTGATGGCCTCAGGTTCGTCCTTTAATGTCACCTCCACCTCGTCGCTGTATAACGTACCCATACTGCAGGTAAGGTACGCACGGACCTTGTATATCACACCATAATCCAGATCAGCGCAGGTAATCGCCTGGGTGAGACGCACTTTATTCGCCTTAGGACCGTGTGCAAAAGAGTCCTCCTCAACAGTCGGAGTATGTCCCTGCGCCCAGCACAGACCCCAATCCGACGCCGGATAAGTGGAAGAAGACTTCAGCGTATATTCAAATGCTACTGAAGTCGGAGTATATGACGGATCGCCTGTAATCGTAGGATAAGGAAGCGACGAGTAGTCGAACATCGCAAGTTCCTTATACACCACCTGAGAAGAAAGCATAGGACCATCGCTCAAGGCCTGTACACCTACAGAATAAGTCTTGCCTTGAACCAACCCTTCCTTAATCTCAAAACTATGAGTGTCAGAAGGAAGCGATGCTATCTGCGTGGCCTCGGCAGCTCCGCCTTTAATGAAAACGGCGTAACCGGCCTCATTGTCGCAATTGTCCTGCCAGGTAAGATTGGCCTCGGAAGTGAAAGGAACCTGCTCCACTTTCACCTTCGTCGGATTGTTCAAAGGTGCATAATGCTTGGTACCGCTCTCGGACGTGGGATTGCAGGAGAGCAGCGACGCGGCGGATACGACCGCCAGCATAAACTTGAATAGATTCATAATAAAAGGATATTAGTTTTGTAGTTATGTTATTTTCTTAAAGCCCCGTACGCCTTGACTTTCACACTCTTCCCGCCCGGAAGCGTGACCGTCCTGTCCTCCGGACTCATATTCACCACTATAAAAGCGTCACGTCCTTTGACATCAAGCCAATGCGCACCCATCACCACAGGGAAAACCTCCCCGTCAAAAACCGTCATCGAAGGCAAATCTTCGGGAAATGCCAATTCCTCGATGAATCTTCCCCCGTAGAACACGTCGTGATTCCTCGAACGGAACCTTCCCAAATTACGCAAAAATTCTATCTCCACGTCATTCCCTTCCGCAAAAAGCCACTCCGGCTGTATCCAACCAAGCTGAGCCCCCCACAAAAGACTGCGTGCATTATTATAAAGGAAATGCCCGTCGCTGAGTTCCTGATGATAATAATTCAGCCCGCTGTACACCGCCCTGTCCGAGTAGATGAGCGGGAAAACAGGACGCATCTTTATGTCCTTGGAATGCGGAGTGTTGACTATGAGCATCATATCCAGAAGATCCATATACACCTCGGCATTCTCCTCAGAAGTCACCGCCTTGCCGTCACGAAAGACTGTTTCGTGCAACTGAGAGAAAAGATCCCTGTATGCCTTCGGCCACCAGTCCCCCGCGCCGGGAGCGTGAGGATGATTCTTCGCATAGCAAGGCTCGCTCGCCGCAGCCGACACCTGATCGATATAAAGTCCGTCGGTGCCTATCCCGAAGACTATGGAATCCGCCAAGTTCTTTATAACGTCCTGCCATATCTGCGTAGAGGGACAAGTTACGGTATTAGGAACATTGGAAGTAGGATATATCTCGGTATAAAGCGTTCCGTCCGCTTTACGGCAGGAAGCCAGATAACCCTCCCGCTTGTATGAGTCATTGGCCGGATCCCACAGGCGGCCGTTGATGTAAGGAGTCACGTGAGCTCCTTTGCTCTGAAGTTCAGAGACCATCTGCGCGAATCCGTCCTTGGCCGGAAGATACTCCGGATACATAGTATCGTAGGCATAATGATGCCAATGATACCAATGCACCCCCGTTCCCTTACCGTAATACCTTACCGCCTTTCTGAGTGCGTCAATGACCTCAGGATACATATTCTTGGGCCGTATCCACACGTCGGCATTCTGAATCCACTCAGTGATATGCCTTTCCCTCAAAGGAGTGTCGGCCCACTCCGTGCTCAGAACAAACGGACGATACCACCGCAACAGAGTCTTGTCCCAGGAATCATCGCTGAATGCGAACACCGTAGGCCAAGGCAGATTGAAATCCCCGTCCACGGTCCACGCATAAGAAGCCACAGCCTTTTGAGAGAACACAAGATAATCTCCGGTCCCCTGCACATTGAAGTATTTGGCATTACCCTCCCTGTCCTGCGAAGCGAAATAATAAGTTCCTCGCGGAGAATAAGTAAGGACGAACTGCATACCGCCCGTTACCGATGGATAACGTGTAGAAAGCGAGGTTCCGTTCGAAGGCACCTCGAACTCCGCACCGTAGCCCATAGGGAGAATGGCTTTCGATCCCTCATCCCTTTTAATCTTCACTACGGGAAACGTCAACTCGCTAACCTTCCATCCGCTCGGAAGGTGGGCAGAAAGAGTCCATAGTGCCAATTCTCCATCTTCTCTCACACTTACCTCCACTTCATTGGTCTCTATCCTGTCAAGCGTTATGTTCCACCTCAAAGTGGCGGCAGTCCCGTCCTCACTCAAGGTGCATCCCAGATAACGCGCATAATCGGCGCTGAACTCCGGAGTCTCGCCCTGCGGGCCCAAAAGCGTTATCTTCCAGACGGATACTCCGGAGTCCAGGACACGTTTCACGTCCGAATGCTCAAGGATAGAAGCAAAACAACTCTGAGATTGAAGTCCCAGAGTTATTGTTGCGATAAGTATCAAGTGTTTTATTTTCATTTTCTGCGTTGCTGCTGTTTCATCTGTTGCTGCTGCAACTTCTGAACTTCTTCAAGGCGCTGCTGCCATTTGCTCTTAGGAAGAGGTTTGCCTTTCGAAGCCTCCACCTTCGCTATGACCGCTTCCGGCTTCACGCACCATTTGCGGATGATGAAGATCTCTATCATCGAAATCAGCTGAGACACCAGGTAATAGTAGCTGAGTCCGGCAGACAAGTTATTACAGATGAAAAACATCATTATAGGCATCATCCACACGCTCATAAACTTCATAGACTGAGCGGACGGATCGTTTGACGAAGGCTGTTGCGACATCGTGAGCTTGCTGTACACCCACATTACCACAGCCATAAGAAGCGCGAACAGAGACAAATGGTCTCCCAGAAGAGGAACCCTTACCCCGAAATCAACTATGGAGTCGTATGCGCTCAAATCCTCCGCCCACAGGAAACGCTGCTGACGAAGCTCTATGGAAGCAGGGAAGAAACGGAACATTGCCCACAAGATAGGGAAAGTGAGAAGCGTAGGAAGACATCCTCCCATAGCGTTGACCCCCGCCCTCTTATATAGTTCCATAGTAGCCTGCTGCTTCTTGAGAGCGTCATCCTGTTTAGGGTATTTCTTGTTTATGTCCTCTATGTAAGGTCTGAGCGCACTCATCTTGGCCGACGAAGCGAAAGACTTATACGTGAACGGAAGCACCACTATCTTTATTATCAATGTCATTATAAGGATAATGAGACCGAAGTTCGCGATATACTTGTGCAGGAAGTTGAACATAGGGATGATGAAATACTTGGTAAACCATCCCACAAG
Source organism: Treponemataceae bacterium (assembly GCA_963635625.1). Classification (GTDB taxonomy): domain Bacteria; phylum Bacteroidota; class Bacteroidia; order Bacteroidales; family UBA932; genus Cryptobacteroides. Next base: position 20,142 of record CAVHGF010000020.1, read on the forward strand.
CCAACCGCCAAGCGGAATCACCTTCTCATAGCTGTGATCGAAAGATTTGAGGGTCTTGTAATGGTTAGGGCCGAGATAGATCTCCAACGGAATGCGGGTATCCCTGCCAGGTTCTATGTCCAGACGCATATTCGCGGCGCAGGACATAAGGTCGTGATCAGAATTGTCCTCACCCATGAAATCAATCTTTATGTCTCCGGAAGCGAACTGCTGCGGCGCGCGTACTATCATAGAGAAGAACTGCTGCTGGAACGCAAACCACTCCAGACACGAAGATATCTTCTTGTTCGCGCTGCGGCCGCGACCCATCTCGACAGGCTTCTTGTCTCCGCTGAAATAGTAATTGACTTTGGAATATTGGCTTTCATTCTTATAGCCCTTCTCCATACGCGGGATGACGGTATGGAAATCCACATCCACAGAATTGACCTGACGCGGGATATTTGTCATACCCACGAATGCCAATTCGCTGTTAACCATATAGGAACCCTTGGACAGGGTGTAAGACTGTTCTATATATCCGCCCTTCTCAAAAGGCATTCTGAGCACGAGCGTGGAGTCCGTCTGCTCAGCCACGTCGAAAGCGAAATCCGAAGTGTTGATGTACTCGTCGACATAAACGCTCACGCCGTAATGATTGGCCCCTTCCTTGAAAAGGTACAGATCGCTGCCGCCGTAATTGGTGTATTTCTTGAGCCGTGCGGACCAGAGCTGTGCGCCCTTGGTGTTCACCTGCAGCTCGAGAAGGTCATTGGAAAGAGTGACTGTCTCGCCGGTCGCGCTCTTGCGTGCGTCAAGAGAAGCGTCCTTGTAAATACGCTCCGGCTTGGCGGCCTGCTTCACCTCGCTTTTAAGCTCCGCGCTGCGCTCCACACCCTGCGCCAGGGCGATGGCGGCAAGAGAGTCCTGCTGAGCCTGATAAACGGCTGCCTGCTCCTGACGTAACTGAAGTTGTTCTTCTGCCTGTTTAGATTGGAAAATGGTAAAGCCCACAAGGACCAAACCCATTAAAATAAAACCGATTACCGAATTCTTATCCATATTCTGTCTACTTCTGGCTTCTTATCTGCTGCTCGATCTTCCTCAACTCTTCCTTAGCCTTTTCGATACGCTCTTTCATCTGAAGAACCAGAGGTTCAGAATTACGTGAATTAGAGAAGAAACCTATGTTGTTCTCGTATGTTACTATATCCTGCTGCAATGCATTATACTTTCTGATAAGATCGCTCTTGCCCAGCACCGGAGGGAACTTCTCGTCCATAGCCTCCCTGAAAGCCTGTGCGATATTGTCCTTTTCCTTAAAAGGAACGAAGCCTATCTCGCGGAAACGGCGCGTGAATTCATCCTTGGCCTGCTGGTCTGACACGCCTTCCTTCTTCTGATAAGCCTTCACCTCCTCGATTATGGCCTTCTTGGCTTTCAGATTAGCGTAAAAGTCATTCTCCGGGCCCGAAGCGGCATCCCTTGCTGCAAAAAACGTGTCACAGGCAGCGCGGAATCTCTTCCAAAGCTGCTCAGACTTCTTGCGAGGCACGGCACCCACTTCCTTCCATTCCTTCTGCAGCGCTATGAACTGATCAGTCGTCTTCTTCCAGTTGTCGCTGTCCTTCAGCTCCTCAGCCTTGGCGATAAGCGCCTCCTTCTTGGCTATGTTCTCTTCCATACCGCCCTTGACGGCCAGGAAATAATCTCTTTTCTTAAGATAGAATTTGTCGCAGGCGGCACGGAAACGGTCGTAGATCCTCTGATTGTCCTTCCTGGACGTGAAGCCGATCTTCTTCCAATCCTGCTGAATCCCCTCTATCTCCTTAGCCAGGGCATTCCATACGCTGGCCTGGGTGATATCCTCCCTGTCAGCTATGCTTTCCACCTTCTCGCAAAGCAACTCCTTGGCCTTCAGATTCTCTGCAAATCCGGCCTTCAGACGCTCGAAATGGTCCTGATAGCGCTTGTTTATCACCCCTGTGGCCAATTTGAAACGATCCCAGATGGAATCACGCAAATCCTTCTCCACCGGGCCAATCTCCTTCCACTGTTCGTGAAGACCCTGCAGAGTATTGAATGAACCTACTACATCATCCGATGCCGCCAGACTCTCCGCCTGTGCGCAAAGTTCCTCCTTCGCTTCAAGATTCTTCTTGAAATCAAGGTCACGGAGTTCGTGATTGATCTGCACCATATCGTAGAATTTCTCCACCTGATGCTGATAAGTCTCATTTATATTACGGAATTCGCTGATCGGCACCTGACCCGTCTCCTTCCACTGCGCCTGAATCTCACGCAGTCTCGGGAAAGAAGCCTGCACATCGGTATTGTTCTCCACCAGATCCTTCAGCTGCTCTATCAAAGAGAGTTTCTTCTCCAGATTGGCCTGTCTCTGCGCTTCCAATTCCCTGTTGTACTCCGCACGCTCACGTTTATAATCTGTATACACGGTCTTGAAGTTCTCCTCAACAGAAGAAAACGTCTCAGCCACATTCTTACCCTCCGATTCAGCCTCGGCCTTCAGTTTGCCAAGTACCCTGTAGAAGGAGGATTTAACAGCTTCAACTTCCTTGGAACGGTCCATCCTGTCTTCGGATGCGCCGATCTTCTTAAGTTCAAGTATCAATTCCTCAAGGTTAAGATTTTCAAGATCTGTCGTCATAATATAAAGGTTTTTGAAATCGGGCAAATATAGCAATTATTTTGGTATTTTTGCAGACAAACAACACTTGATGGAATGAGAGTAGATATTCTTACAGTGGTCCCTGAACTGCTTGACAGTCCGTTCAGCGCAAGCATCGTAGGCAGGGCCGTAAAGAAAGGACTGGTAGATATACACATACACAACTTGAGGAAATACGGAATTGGCCCGAGACAGAATGTCGACGACTATTCCTACGGCGGAGATGCCGGTATGGTGATGAAGGTGGAGCCGGTCTACAAGATGATGGAAGAACTCAAAAGCGAAAGGGATTACGATGAGATAATATATATGTCTCCGGACGGGGAACGCCTCACGCAGGGAATCTGCAACGCCCTTTCGCTCAAAGGCAACATAATGATACTGTGCGGACACTATAAAGGGATAGACCACAGAATCAGGGAACATCTGATCACAAGGGAGATATCAGTGGGAGACTATGTGGTGAGCGGTGGCGAGATTCCCGCCGCGCTGCTTGTGGATGCGCTCGTAAGGCTTATCCCTGGCGCACTTACAGACGAGACTTCCGCACTCTCTGATTCATTTCAGGATGATCTGCTCTCCCCTCCCATCTACACGAGGCCGGCGGATTTCAACGGCTGGAAGGTCCCGGACGTGCTTCTGAGCGGGAATCCCAAATTGATTCAGGCCTGGCAGGACGAGCAGACGCTGGAAAGGACAAAAAAGTTGAGACCCGAACTTATTAAAAAAATTTAATAACAAAAATAAAAAAAGCAAAAAAATGTAAAAAAGTTTTGCATAATAGAAAAATGGTAGTATATTTGCCTTCGGAAATGATAAACAACTCAACTTACTGCATAAGTAAGTATTCTAACCAACAATAATTAACCTTCTTAATAGGTAATACACTACTAACTAATCGATAAAAACTCGCAGTGATGCGAGTTTTTTCGTTATGGCCCATCCCGGGCACTGCCGCAAAAGCGTATGTCTTTACGGTCTATAAAAGTGTCTTCAACGCTCTTGACAGCTGATCAGGGCAAGAGGTTCCCTTGCCCTTACAGCTTATCCCGTCGAGCCTGCCCACGACATCCTCCACCCTCATACCTACGCAAAGGGAAGAGATGCCTTGAGTATTGCCGTTGCATCCCTTAGTAAAAAGCACGCTCTTTATGATATCGTCCTTCACCTGTACGTCTATCTGCAGAGAGCACACCGCCTGACAGGTCTGAAAAGACACGCTGCGCACGCCGTCTTCCGAAGTCGCATCGCTTAATATCTTAACGTCAAAATCTCCCATAGCACGATTCTTTAGATTTCTTTAAAACTGACAGCGAAACCTCCGCCCGGAGCCATATACATAGTCAGCGAATCCGACGCGGTCACCTCTCTGGTATAAACCTGGCAAGCGTCCTGCTTCTTATAATGGCTGTCAGCATTATCCGCATAAATGGTGGCCACATACACCTTATCCTTATCCAGGAACTTCAACGGCACGTCAAGAGTCCTCGAATTCTCGTCGGTGACTCCACCCATAAACCACTGTCCCGTTTTCTTTCCCTCCCTCGCAATCACGATATAATCCCCGGGCTCAGCCAGAAGATACTCGCTTCTGCTCCAATCCACGTCCACATCCTTGATGAACTGGAACTGTTCAGGGAACTGCTCATAATTCTGAGGCAGATCGGCGGCCATCTGGAGCGGCGAATACATAGTCACATAAAGAGCCAATTGATTGGCCATAGTGGCATTGACCCAGGACTTGTTCCTTCCCCCGGTAACCACCTCAAGGTCACGTCTGAAAATACCCGGGGTGTAATCCATAGGACCTCCGTTGAGACGCGTGAACGGCAGAATCGTGACGTGATGCGGCAGAGTTCCGCCAAATGCTTGATACTCAGTTCCGCGAGCAGACTCATTGCCAATCAGATTAGGATATGTCCTGCACAATCCCGTAGGACGCACCGCCTCGTGGGCATTGACCATAATCTTATGATCGGCAGCCTTCTTCACGGCGTAGAGATAATGGTTGACCATCCATTGGCCATAATGATGTTCGCCGAAAGGCAGGATATCGCCTACATAACCGCTCTTGACCGAGTTATAACCATATTTATTCATAAGGTCATAAGCCTGGTCCATATGCCTTTCATAATTCCTTACGGACGAAGAAGTCTCGTGATGCATCATCAGACGCACACCCTTCCCGTGCGCATAGTCGTTGAGCGCCTTTATGTCGAAGTCAGGATAAGGAGTCAGGAAATCGAACACGTAATCCTTATTGCAATTGGCCCAATCCTCCCAGCCTACATTCCAGCCTTCCACGAGCACCTGGTCGAACCCGTTGGCCGCGGCGAAATCTATATACCTGCGGACATTGGCATCAGTGGCCCCGTGACGACCGTTAGGCGTGGCGTGAACATAGTCAGTCTCACCGAGATGGATGGAATTATAGTCGTCGGTGTACGCCCAAGTGCTCATTCCGGAGATCATCTCCCACCATACACCTATATATTTAACGGGCTTTATCCAGCTTACATCGCTCAGTGCGCAAGGCTCGTTGAGATTCAGTACCAGACGCGATGCCAATTGAGCCGTCGCGCTCCCACAGACCTGCACCGTACGCCAAGGCGTCGAGAACGGAGTCTGTATACGGCCCTTGCAACCTTGCGCGTCAGGAGTCAGGCGGGACGTGAAGACAAGAGTCTTAGGATTGATTTCCAGATGCATACAAGGATAATCCACAAGAGCGGCCTCGTGAATGTTCACATAGAAGCCAAGCGGAGAACGCATCTGAAGCGAAGTCTGCACCCCGTTGACGGAGAACGGCGTCTGTGAATCGTTACCGCAGATGGAAGTCTTGAAATGCTCGGGAATCTCGCTCAACTTACATTCCGTGTAATTGTACTCCTGCGTATCATAATCACCCGGAATCCACCAGGCCGTACAGTCCTGAGCCATCGCAAACTGCGTAAGTTCCTCGTTTATGACGAAATAACGCATATTCTTCTGATCGGGAAACTCGTAACGGAAGCCGAGCCCGTCGTCGAAAAGACGGAACCTTATGTTCATCTTCCGTGAAGTCTCCGTCTGGACAAGACTGACCAGCAGTTCGTTATAATGGTTCCTGATGCTCGACTCCTCACCCCAGACAGGAGACCAGGTCTCATCGAACGTGCTTCTGGACACGTCGGCCACAGAAAATCCGTCGTGGAAAGAATTGGCAGGATTATAATCCGTCTTGTCTATGGAAGAGTCACTGTTATAGACCAGTTTCTGCGCCTTGAGGTTACCACGCAGTTCAAAACCTAAAGAAGAAGGAAGAATCACATCCTCTCCCTTATATTTTAAGGTATAAAACGGCGTACCATCCGTTTCATTCACCGCGAACGAGAGTTGCAGATTGCCGTCCGGAGACAGGAGAACCTCACTCTTTCCTTTCAATTCCTGCTTACCTGCGCAAGAAGTCAGCAATAAAGCCAATGCGCCAAAGGCTAAAAGTCTTAATTTCATAAAATCCGTTTTCTGTTCAATGAAACCAAAAATACTCACTTTTTTTCGAAAAAATAGAACAATTTTAATTATAAATTATTACCTTTGTAAAGTTAGAAGTAAGCCTAATTTAGGCAAATAACTATTAGTTAGTAGTTTATATACCTTACAAAGTGTTACCTAAGATATTAATCAGTAACAATTATAAAACCAAAACTCAGATGAAAATCAAATCATTTCTTTGCGCAGGCATAGCCGCGCTCTGTTGCCTTTCAGCTTGCAACACCACAAAAGAATCGAATCCAAACAAACTGGAGATTTCAGGAGCAGACGGCGGACTCGCCTTCGCAGCCACCGGCGGCACCCAGAAAGTCACAGTCAATTCCAACGTAGCCTGGAATGCCAGCTGCGAAGCCGAATGGGTCAAGGTGTCACCTGCCGAGGTAACATCTACCGAACTTACCTCCACCATAGTCAAAGTGACAGCATCCACCAATTATGCCCCGGCAGAGCGCAGCGCCGTCGTCACATTCGCTCCAACCGACGAAACCGTGACTCTGAGCCCTGTAACGCTTACCGTATCACAGGCTGCCGAGGCCAAGAACATCTCTGTATGGAACACGGAAGACTTCGCTCCTTATGAGAACTACAGCGTAAATGCCGACTATATCAGAGACAGCATCACCCTCTACATCCACGCGAACGTCAACTGGGAAGCCACTACTCCTGATTGGGTGAAAATCAGCCCGGCATCCAACACATTCGACGGAGAAAATGTAAACCAGGAAGTCAAATTGTACTTCGAAACCAACACACTGGCTGCAGAAAATGAAGGAGAGATAGTACTCACCGGAGATGGCACGACCCTTACCATCCCTGTAATTCAGGCGAAATCACTCAGCTTCACCCTTGAAAACGTGACGGAAGAGAAACACGCCTACACAGATGCCGACATCACAGTCACCGCTGAGGGCGGACTCGAAGGCAAGGACCACTATTGGTATTACGTATGCACTACAAAAGCGGCTTACGACAAGGCCGGCGGTGACGAGGCCGGAGGCGCTGAGGCATATATAACCAGTATCCTTACTGATTACAACGCAAATGCGACAGACCACGAACTTGCTAATCTCTTCTTCTCCGAGACTGACAAGACCCTCCAGTTCGGTGGACTGCCCGAAAATACTGAATATGTTCTCATCATATTCGGAGTCCACAAGAACGCAGACAAGACTTTCGAGGCCAACACCACACCTACCACAATCAATTTCACCACTACCGAAGCTCCTGTGGCAGAAGACACCTATCTCAAATTCGTAGGCACCTACAAAGCCAACGTTTACGATTACTTCGCTTCTAGAAAGGCCGGCAAAGACGTGCGCATAGATCTCAATATGGCTGTAGAACAGGAATATATCAACGAATCCTACCTCGTATACTACCCTGACGGAAATTTCTCTCCTGTATCAGGAAAATACATCGACACATTTGAAGCCGCCTACGTATCAGAAACCAAGACGCTTTCTCTTTATAACAGACAATATGGTTCATTCGGCCTCTGGCCGTTCACAGCCGGCGACTTTGCAATCGCCCTCACAGGCGGATGGTGGGAGGATGAAGAGAGTGTAATCAAAAGCTTTGACTATGTTCTCAGCGACGATTACACTACTCTCAACCTGACCAACAAGTCAAACGTAGAAGGAGATAGCTATTACATTCAGAGCCTTCTTATAGATGAAAACGGCGAGGCTACCGACTATGCATACAAGGTTCTCGTATTTGACTCAGAGTCAGTACTCACACGCGTAGAGGAAGAAACGACGGAAAGTCTGGCAGTGAAGAATCTTGACACGGTGAAAGCAAAGAACGACAAGCGCGTTCTCAACTCAATCTCCTCAAGAATCAACAACAGGCTTAAATAATTCTTAATAGTTTCACACGAAAGAAGGTGACCGTCGTGAGATGGCCACCTTCATTTTTATTATACCCGATCACTTGGGCTACGGTTTATATATCGCACGGACCGGACAGCCGTAATACCTCTTCAGAACGTTATTTGGTCCACCGGAATGATGGTATTCGCCATCGGTCAGAAAATAAAAATATGAAATATGCGCGTCATTATATGGAGCTGTCGCCAGAATTGTACTTCCGAACAAATATCCGAACGAGGAATCCTTCATTGAAGTGCCATCTTTATATCCGGACTCCGGAATGAAGATTGACGCACCCGTAGAATTACTCTTGACCAGACTGCCGGGAACCGTTTTTCCGGCAGAATTGGTACGTGTAGTATATGTCCAGACGCAGCTGCTGTTCAATTCCGCAAATTCACTGTCCGTAGGCATACGGAACTTGCTTCCCCATTTTTGCGTGGCCACGTCATCTTCAGGGTCCAGCGTAGTCTTATCCCCATTATATTTGGAATAACTGCTGCCATCCCAGAACTTGTAAGACGTCTGATTATAAGTTTCCTTGGTTTCCAGCTCTCCGAAAGCATAATAATCCCCGGCATCGGCTTCACTTTCGGCGCCAATGTTCATATCTGCCCAAAGAATACCGCTTGACAAGCCGAGGTCCACAAACTTATGTCCGTCTATCATCAGGTATGCATCCTTGGTCATCGAACTTTCCTTAAGCGTAAACCTCTTGATTTCTCCTCTGCTTATGGATACGGATTTTGTCGATGACGTAAAAACAGTCTCTGCCACACGTCCCGTATTATAATATCCCATTCTTATCGCGAAATTATATGAACCTTCCGGCACAGGAAGATACACCACGAAGGAATGTTGTCCCACAGGTATGGACATATTGAACGTAACGGTATCTTTGCCCGACTCGGAGGCTGCCGCCATCTTAGGCTGGTCCGCACTGAGGTCAATCTCGAAATCTCCGCTGATCTTACGATCGGCAATGACCGACAGCGTGAATGTCGTTGAAGGAGTATTGTCCAATTTCACACACAACATCCCGCAGAGCTGCCTGAATTGGGCGGAGGCAGAAACTTCAGATCCTGAAATCTCCGCATACAGGGCAGGATTGGCACTTATGCTGTATGCACTGATGTCGTCCTCGCTGGAGAGCCAATCATAAACCACGGTCGATTGGCTGTGACAATCATAAGAAGACGGCAGATGATAGGTCAGCGTGTTCCCGGAAATCCTGTGATGCTCATTGTAAGGATACACTGCGTAAGATCCGGCCTCACCGCTGATGGTTCCGGAAAAAGTGCCCGTCCGCTTGCCTGCATACTCCTGTTCGAGTTCAAGCGGAGACAATGTCTGCGAGTCTTTTACTGAGACGCCTATACGGTCCCCCTGCTGCCAATAGAAATCTGCCTTCCCTTCGTTTTCGATAAAAATCGAACGGGTCTGCGCTTCCTGCCCGAAGCCCTCGTCCACTCCGGCTTTCAAAGTGAAAAGATGCTCTTCCCGGGAAGCCATCTCTTTGGCACAAGAGAATAACAGGAAGGGCGAAAAAACAAGCAAAATGATACTTTTACAACTCATAATATTCACTGATTGACTTTTACACGTGTTTCAACTCCATATATGTGGCTCCCATCTGAGCCCCGAACACACCTCCGATAAACCCTACAAGATCCCCCTGCTCTATCTTCCCTTCACGGGTGAGCAGTTCAATCGACTTGGCGGAGAATTCCTCCTTGTCATTGACCTTCGAGAACGGATAGGCCTTGATTCCGAACACCAATGCCAATTCCCTCATCGTGTAGCTGTTATAGCACATCGCATAAACAGGGACCTTGGGACGGAAAGTGGACAGATAACGTCCCACACGCCCGGTGTAGGTATCGAAAACCAGAGCCTTCACCGGCAGCTCGTGCGTGGCTGCGACAAGCGACCTCGCCAACACTACTGCCACAGGCTTTACGGCCTTGCGCAGATTCAGGTCCAGATTGACGTCTATCGTCTTTTCGGTCTCTATTGCAATCTTGGTCATAGTCTTCACTGCCTCTTCAGGATATTTCCCGAATGCGCTCTCCCCGCTCAGCATTATGGCGTCTGCGCTCTGGAAGATGGCGTTCGCCACATCGGTCACCTCCGCCCTGGTCGGACGAGGGTTCTCAATCATACTCTGAAGCATCTGCGTGGCTATGATGACAGGCTTTTTCCTGTCCCTGCACGCACGCACTATATCCCTCTGTATCAAAGGAATGCTTTCGGCCGGTATCTCCACGCCGAGGTCTCCGCGAGCGACCATTATCCCGTAGCTGTATGTCAGGATCTCATCAAGGTTGTCTATCCCCTGCTGGTTCTCTATCTTGGCTATGATTTTCAGATGGCTGTCGCGCTGGTCCAGAATCTCCTGAATCTCGTGCAGATCCCGTGCGCTGCGTACAAAGGAATGTGCGATGAAATCGATGTCCGCATCTATCGCCCATTCGATGAACTTCCTGTCCTTCTCCGTAACCGCAGGAAGATTGATGTGCACGGCCGGAACGTTGACGCTCTTGTGACCTTTGATCACACCCTCGTTCATCACTTTGCAGATAAGTTTTCCCTCCTGCCTGTCAATTACGGAAAGATCCACGGACCCATCGTCTATGAGGATATCCGAACCCACAGGGACATCATCCGCCATATGCGGATAAGTCGTGTATAGAACACCCTTGCGGCAAGACTGAGAAGGATCGTCTATTATCTCCACGATCTGCCCGGTCTTTGCGATGAATCCCACTGAATCAGCCATCTGCGTAAGTCTGACTTCCGGACCTTTCGTATCTATGAGTATGCCAATCCTGTCGGATACCTTACGGACATTGTCCACAACCATCTGCGCACCCTCGATCGTCGCGTGTGCGGAATTGATGCGCACTACGTTCATTCCGTTCTCGTACAGACGCTTGATGAAATCCACATCACAACGGTTGTCCGCGATGGTGCATATTATTTTCGTTTTCTTCTCGACCATATAACTGTTGACTTTACGTGCACTGCATTTATGCCTCCTGCAGGCACTGATTTTTCGGGCGCGAATTTAAAAATTTTCTCGAAATGCACCAAAGACGGAATTGGCAAATTGTACACTGCCTTCCGGTGTTTTTTGACTACCTTAGGGGCCTCTGACTGCAAAGATGCGACAAAGAAACATAATCATTACAAAAAGCTACGAGTCACCGTGCGGAACATTACTGCTCGGCTCGCTCGAGGGGAAACTCTGCCTGTGCGATTGGCAGGAGGGGAAACATCATAGCCAAGTGCTCAGGCGTTTACAGCGCGTTCTACAGGCTGAATATGAAAACGGGACATCCGTAATTATCGGGAAGACGACCAGGGAACTTGACGAGTTCTTCACAGGAAAACGGCAGACCTTCGATATCCCGCTGCTGTTCACAGGTACCGGCTTCCAGAAGGAGGTCTGGAACGAACTGCTGAAGATCGCCTTCGGGCAAAGTATTTCTTACGCGGAATTGGCCAAGCGTCTGGGTCGACCTGAATCCATTCGTGCTGTAGCGAATGCCATTGGATACAACGCCATTTCCATCCTTGTCCCTTGCCATCGGGTCATCGGCAGCGACCATTCCCTCACCGGCTATGCCGGCGGTCTTTCGGCCAAAAGTCTGCTGCTTGAGTTGGAAAGCGTTATTACACTCCTTCCCTAATGAAAGAGGTGCAGGCAGGGAATAGAGGCACATCCGTGATCTTCCGGTTTTCAAAAATGCAGAATTAAATTTGACTGTGCAACACTGTTCACTTGAATTGGCGAATTACGCGGTTCGTATCTGACCGGAAAAACTATTGTTCCGAAAAAACTAATAATCCAGGAAAAGCATAGTCTCCGACTTCAGGTAAATAACTGCCGCCTCCCCAGTGAATAACTCCAGCATCCCGACCACATCCTGGCCCTACATTCACTGGTTGGGCTTCAGGGGCACTTGGAAAATTGAATTGGCAAACGACCTGACACCTCCCATTCATATGAGTTGGGCGACAGGACGTCTGGGGAGTGGAGGTCTCCGCCAAATCTTACAGAGCAGACGGAACGGGCAGGGCACAAACGTCGGACACAAACGTAGGGTGCAAAGGCAGGGCAAGTACGTAGGGAGCAAAGGCAGGACAAGGACGTGACAAGTTCTACGCACACAATCAGAATCATTTCTAAAAATCGGAAGATCGCTCATCACGCTCTGAAGGGCCTACATGGCACATTGCTGATCTTATGCCCCCTTTTAAAACAGGGCCTAAGATCACGGATATGCCACCGAGTGCGGCGTGGGGCACATCCGTGATCTTCCGTTTTTCTGAAATGCTGAATGACAATGATTTCTATTTCTTCCGAAACCAGATGTAGAGTATTTTTTAACAAGTTCCACCAAAGACATATCGGTTCAGAGGCGATACGCGCCTCGCGCTATCCCTCCCACTTCGTGGGTCCCTCCCGTTCACAGGGAGGCCACTGAAAAAGTCCCCCAGATAGCATAGAAGCATACTCCATACATCCGCAAATTTTATCATTTATTTTGGTGGTTTGTGGATTATTTTGTATCTTTAATTTATTGAAAGATAAATTATTATGCTTCCTTTACAGGGTACTTTTCACTTCTCGGATTA
>CAVHGF010000021.1:0-31954 GCA_963635625.1 Treponemataceae bacterium
GCTAGTATTCTTGGTGTTAATTGGGAAAACAGCGGCGAATAATAATGAAATAATCAATCTTGGCGACAAGTATTTTTTTAACACAAATGAAATTGTTGATATTAAGAAGATTAAATATTCATATACTGAATTTACCAATCATCACCTCAGCTCAATTGAAAAAGATGGCGAGGACATTTTATACTCGTGGAGACCAGGAGACATTACTATAAAAAAGGTTAGGTATAATGATGATTTTATCGTTGTTAAAGGAGAACACCGTGATAGGGAAAACGAATTCTATTTTTTAGTAGTGCAAAAAAACGGAGATATCATGCACGGGCCATTTACACCGGCGGATTTTTTGAGATTTCAATCAGATAAGGAAGGTGGATTACTGTATATATTAGATGGATTTATTTTCAGCATCTGTTGCGATTCTATTTTGTTCTTTGTCTTCCGGCTTTCTTCAGACTGCCGTATCGGCGGCGGGAGGTCTGATTATCATTTACAGAATTTTCAGTTAAGAACGATTCTCTCACTAGATTTCGAAATAATGAATGTGCAAAATTTGACCGAATATTTGTCAGGGTTCCTCATGATTCATATATAACGAAGGTACGATATAATAACGATTATATCGTACTCAAAAGTGTATTGCGGGATAACCAAAAAATATACTATTGGATTATATTAAAGAAAACAGACGCAATATTGGGCCCATTAGATTCAGAAGAAGCAAAAAAGATTTCGCGTCTTCAGAATAGCACCCTTAGAATTTTAGTTAGTGATTTATGATCCAATACATACGACAGGTTCTTTCAACAGACTTTTTTCTGCAGAGCGGGCAGAAGTTCGCTTTCGCGTTACGCCTATGATGATGCGGGATTATACTTCTGATGGGGGAGGCGAAATCAAGTATGGCGCTTATGGTGCCAGGACTTCGCTTCAGGGTGCGGGGACGGTGACAGGCCGTTGGCTTACGCCTGACCCGAGAAGTGAGGACTACTACGGAGTCAGCCCTTACTCCTACTGCGCCGGTGACCCTGTGAACTTCGTGGACCAGGACGGATATGTTGGGAATTCCTCAGGAACAATATTTATATTAAGATATTATTAATAATCACATAATATGATAACTATCCTAATCTCGTTTTTTTTGTTGTCGATAATTAATTGTTCTGATTCAGGTTATTACTTGGACAAGTGTGAGGCCGTATATAATATGATGACAAATCAATCGGAGAAGCCGGACAAGGATATTATGACGGATTTTATTATCAACAGGCCAATTGACAGAAGAAGTGCGGAATATGAAGAATGGAGGAGCGAATTACTTTTTGATTTACTTGCCTGTTACCCTGCTGATATGGTTGAAATAATCGCAGGTTTGAGTGCAGACCAACGAGGAAGCATTTATGAAGAAATCCAATCTCCTGTTTATGAGTTTGATTATATGTCTATAAATCAATTGGTAAATAATGTTACAGGGCATAGGGATACCGTTTGTGAAATAAGCGTCATACTTTCAAACCTTGCACAGAACTGCAATTGTCAAGAATCCATATGCTATTTTACAGCGACTAAAAGAATTATAGTGACAAAATACCCGTCAAATAAAAGGTACCTGATCGTTCCACTAATCAATAAGGTTAAGATTATTACGATAAACGATGGAGAGGCAAAAGTTGCGATTAATTATAAAAATGGAGAAGTAGAACAGGTTACCGTAAACACAAGTAATTTAGTGGTTTATTTTAAAAACACAAATGAGGATATCGCTGTATATAAAGAGCCCAATGTTCTTTCGGAGAAATTACTTGTTTTGAATGATGGGCAACGATCAGGAGAAAACAAAGTTCTCGCGGCAAAAAACGGATGGGTGAAAATAAAGCGCAATGATAATGTAGAAGGTTGGATTAAGCCTGAAGATCAAGCGGATTTATCTGTTTATGGGTATCAGTTGCTGGCCTATATGTCTATTTGTCGCGATACGCAGACGGCACCAATGAAAGATGCATTATCGGACTTTCTGAAGCTGGACTGTTCCGACAAATCAGTTATGGGATGGAAAAAGAATCTTCTCGATAATGGTTGGAGATAATGCCAGCTTTCTCTCAAGAAAAATACAATATCGTCAGGAATTAAACCTTGGGGACTAATCCCTTCGGATTATCCGTTTACCATAAGTCGGCGAGATCCAAGACCAGTCGCTCTGTCTTGTCCCAACCAAGACAAGGGTCGGTTATGGACAGTCCGTATTGGCCGCCGTGCTCATCCTGCGCTCCGTCCAGGAGGTAGGACTCAATCATCAGGCCTTTGACTACGGTACGCACATCGGGGTCCGCTTTTCTTGAACGGAGGACATCCTTTGCTATGTCCATTTGCCTGAGATAATCCTTGCAGGAATTGGAATGGTTGCAGTCCACAAGCAGTGAGGGGTTCTTTACTGCGTGGCCGGTCATCCTGAAGCAGGCATCCCGCAGATCTTCAAGGCTGTAATTAGGGTGGCTCGCTCCCGTGTGGTCCACATATCCGCGGAGTATCCCGTGGGCGCAGGCGTTGCCCCGGCTCTGGACTTCCCAATTGCGGTATATGAAAAGATGCTCGTTCTGAGCAGTTTCTATGGCCTGTCTAAGGGCTCTGAGGTCTCCGTTCATAGGATTTTTGAAACCTACGGGAATGTCAAGTCCGCTGGCAGTAAGCCTGTGCTGCTGATTGTCAGTTGAACGCGCTCCGACAGTAGTGTAACATAAAAGGTCGGAGATGAACCGGTAACTTTCCGGATAGAGAAGCTCGTCCGCACATCCTATTCCTATCTGTTCAAGTGCTTTCAGGTGTATTTTCCGTATGGACAGCAGTCCTTTGAGTATGTCTTCGCCTCCGGACTGCGGGTCCGGGCTGTGCAACATCCCCTTATATGCGTTCCCTTTTGAACGGGGCTTGCCGGTATAAAGCCTCCCTACGATAAGAATGCGCTCTTTGACTTTTTCCTGCAGGAGTCGAAGTTTTTCAAGATACTCCGTCACCGCATCTTCCCTGTCCGCGGAACAAGGCCCTATGACAAGAAGCGCTCGCCCGTCCCGTCCGCAGAGTATGGCCTCTATCTCCCTGACGGTCTTTCCCCTCAGAGCCGCGCCTTGTCGGGAAAGAGGATATTCTTCCTTTATTTTTTTGGGGATGGGGAGTCTTCTCTTAAAGTCCATTGATACTCTTTTGATAATTCCATCAGGCACTTCATCTCTTTCTCCCAATACGGAAGCAGCGCCGCATTTTTCAGATAAGCCTTCCCTCTTTCCAATACCTCTTTTTCTCTTTGCTCGTCCAGTATGTCTTTGCCTATAAGATACTTGACCTTGCCAATGCGCCCACACACATCCATTCTTCTTTCGAACAGGGATGCCAATTCTTTATCGATGCGCTCGATCTCTTCGCGCAGGCGGGCCAATTCATCAACCATAAAACTACTCGGATAAAAAGGCTGTCATCGACTCTGGATCACAAACAGGGAAACTCTTCTGCTCTCCGGTAGAGAGGTTCTTTATCTGTACTGTTCCGCTTTCCTTTTCCACGTCTCCGCATATCGACAGGAACGGAATACCCTTACGGTCAGCATAATCAAACTGTTTTTTCAATTTGCAGGCTTCGGGGTAAATCTCCACGCTGATGCCTTTACTTCTGAGCGCCGTGCTGACAGGCAGGATGTAAGCGCATTCGGCAGGGCCCATATTGGCAAACAGAAGGGTGGTGGTGCTTCCGAGGTCTTTAGGGAATTTGTTCAATCCTTTCAGTACGTCGTAGATGCGGTCCGCCCCGAAACTGATTCCGACTCCAGACATATCCGCGAGCCCGAAGATGCCCGTAAGGTTATCGTATCGGCCGCCTCCGCTTATGCTTCCTATCTGATAATCAAGTGCTTTAATCTCGAATATGGCCCCCGTGTAATAATTCAGTCCGCGAGCGAGCGACAGATCTGTCTCCCACGGCGTCTTTATCCCGGCGGCATCTATATATCCGGCCAATTCCTCCAGCTCGTCCAGTCCTTTCAGACCGATTTCGCTCTCCGCCATCAGGGTGCGCATCGTTTCAATCTTCTCCTTATTGCTCCCTTTCAGTGTCAAAACCGGTTCGAGAATGCTTATGTCGCTTTCGGACAAACCCTTTTCGAGAAGTTCGGCTTTCACGGCCTCCATCCCTATCTTGTCAAGTTTGTCTATGGCCACGGTGATGTCCACCACTTTGTCCGGTGCGTGGCATATTTCGGCCAGGCCGCTTAGTATCTTGCGGTTGTTGATCTTTATCACCACGTTAATCCCGAGCCTGCGGAAGACCTCGTCCGCTATCTGGACCAATTCAAGCTCGCATAGCTGGCTTTTCGAGCCGATGGCGTCCACGTCGCACTGATAGAATTCACGGTAGCGTCCCTTCTGAGGACGGTCAGCACGCCATACGGGCTGTATCTGGAATCTCTTGAACGGGAAGGATATTTCGCTCTGATGCTGAACCACATAGCGTGCGAACGGCACCGTGAGATCATAGCGCAGTCCTTTCTCGCAGACCTGGCCGGCGAGCGGTTTGGAGGGATCCACACCCGCAAATGCGTCCCCTGAATTGAGTATGCGGAATAGAAGTTTGTCCCCCTCGTCTCCGTATTTGCCCATCAGGGTGGACAGATTCTCCATAGCCGGAGTTTCTATCTGCGAATAACCGTACAGGCGGAACACGCTTTTGATGGTATTGAAGATATAATTGCGTTCGGCCATCTCTTTCTGACCGAAATCCCGAGTCCCTTTAGGAATGGAAGGTTTTTGCACCATAGTCATTATAACCCAAGTTTCGCAAGTAATATAATTTATTATTATTCAGCATTGTACGGTACTTGCGATACTTTCTTCCCCCGCACACGCTTCGCTTTTAGTCTGTTACGTCACCCGTTCCCTAAGTCCCTCTCTTCGGGAACGGAACCTGCTTTCGTCCTACAGTCCGAATATATAACTGTTTCGCACCTGCGAAACTTAAATCATTATAATTAATCATACAAATTTACTATTTTTGTTGCATAAAAAAACCAAATTATTATGCTAAAACAATTCATTACTGCCATTATTCTGTCATCCGTAGTTTTTTCTTGCACTTCGATGACAGAAGTTGTCAACGACAATGTTGAATTTGCGAAAAAGCAGCTTAAACCATTGATTACAGCTTCCGAGGAGGGGGATACAGTGCGGATACCATCCACTTTTGCCGACGGAGAGATAGTCTATGTGCCTACAGATGACTGGGTAAGCGGTTTTTTCGCCGGTACTTTGTGGTATATGTACGAACTTACCGGAGATGAACAATACGCGGTACACGCGCAGAAACACACTGAGGCTTTGCAGGAAATCCAGTTCCTTACCTGGCATCACGATGTCGGTTTTATGGTATATGACAGCTATGGGAACGGGCTCAGGCTCAAGAATATTCCCGGATATGACACCGTTCTCGTGAATACGGCCAAGTCTCTTTCCACCCGTTTCCGTCCTCAGGCCGGAATCATACAGTCGTGGAGCGTGGATAAGGGTTGGCAGAAGACCAAGGGATGGAAATGTCCTGTCATCATAGACAACCTGATGAATCTGGAACTCCTTTTCCGTGCGAGTGAGATTTCCGGAGACCCGACTTACAGGAATATCGCGATAAGCCACGCGGACAAGACTATGGCCAATCATTTCCGTTCGGATTACAGTACATATCACGTAGTGGACTATGATCCGCAGACCGGACAGGTACTCAGAAAATGTACGGCACAGGGCGCGGATGACGAGTCGCGTTGGGCACGCGGACAGGCTTGGGCGCTTTACGGATATACGGTGATGTACCGTTTCACCAGGGAGCAGAAATATCTGGACCACGCTCAGAAGGTAGCTCATTTCATCTTGAACGAGCCTGATATGCCGGAAGATCTTATACCGTTATGGGATTACGATGCAGTGAAATATGGTGAACAGAAGCCTGAATATGCGGCGTATGAGAACCAGAGGGACGTGTCTTCAGCTGCCATCGTGGCATCCGCTCTTTACGAGCTTTGGCAATACACCTCAAAGGATGAATACCTGAAGTCTGCCGACAAGATAGTCAGGAATCTTTCCGCAGCGCCGTATCGTGCCGCGCTCGGAACGAATGGAGGGTTCATTCTCAAGCATTCGGTCGGAAGCATTCCTCACGGAAGCAGCATAGATGTTCCGCTCAATTACGCGGATTACTATCTGCTGGAGGCTCTCGTAAGACGCCGCCATATTGAAAAAGGCGAGTCTCCCGTTTAACGGTTTTTCTCTCTATGGAACAGATTTTCAGTTATATAATCAGTCTGGGCGCCGCAGTGATGATGCCTGTCATCTTTACCATTCTCGGTATATGTATAGGCATCAAACCGGGCAAGGCGCTGAAGAGCGGTCTGCTTGTAGGTGTAGGTTTCGTCGGACTGTCGGTTGTCACCGCGCTTCTTACCAGCGCTCTCGGTCCGGCACTTTCAAAGGTGGTGGAGATTTACGGCCTTCAGCTCAAGGTCTTCGATATGGGTTGGCCTGCAGCCGCTTCCGTGGCATATAATACGACGATAGGAGCTCTTATCATCCCTGTATGTCTTGGGGTCAATATCCTTATGCTCTTTACCAAAACCACGCAGACGGTCAATATTGACTTGTGGAATTATTGGCACTATGCCTTTATAGGAGCGGTGGTTTATTTCGCTACGGGCAGTCTCCTGTGGGGTTTTTTCGCAGCGATAATTTGCTTTATCATTACGCTGGTCTTTGCTGACCGCACGGCGTCGAAATTCCAGAAATTCTATGATGGTATGGAGGGGATATCCATTCCACAGCCCTTCTGTCAGGGTTTCGTTCCTTTCGCCGAGGCCATCAATGCAGGATTGGACAAGATACCGGGCTTTGACAAGCTGAACATAGACGCCGAAGGGATGAAGAAGAAATTCGGTCTTTTCGGAGAGCCGCTTTTCCTGGGTGTGATACTTGGCATCGTCATAGGTTGTCTGACCTGCGGCTCCTGGTCCGAGATAGTGGGGAGCATTCCGTACATCCTTGGCCTTGGCATCAAGATCGGTGCGGTGATGGAACTTATCCCGCGCATCACGGCCCTGTTCATCGAAGGATTGAAGCCAATTTCTGAGGCTACCAAGAGCCTCATTTCACGCAAATTCAAGGGGGCGAAGGGTATGAACATAGGTATGAGTCCAGCTCTTGTGATAGGCCATCCTACCACTTTGGTGGTATCACTTCTTCTTATCCCTGTCACTCTTGTCCTGGCGGTTGTTCTTCCGGGTAATGAGTTCCTGCCTCTCGCTTCGCTCGCCGGAATGTTTTATCTTTTCCCGATGATTCTTCCTATTACCAAAGGAAATGTAGTGAAGACTTTCATAATAGGACTGGTGGTGATAGTGATGGGACTGTATTTCGTTACGGACCTTGCACCGTATTTCACTCTGGCGGCGCAGGATGTCTATGCTCAGACGGCGGATGCCGCCGTAGCTATTCCGGAGGGCTTCGAAGGCGGGTCTTTGGATTTCGCCGCAAGTCCTTTCGCCTGGATTATCTTCCATCTGACGCATAGTTGCAAGTGGATGGGAATCGCCGCTCTTGTCCTTTGCACGGGTGGTCTTGCAGTGTGGAACAGAAGGAAGATCATCAAATCTCAAAAGATTGACAATTAATTAAAGATATGAAGAATAATATAATCGCAGTTCTAATGTCATTCTCTTGCGCCCTGGCTTTCGGACAGGTTAACTATACCGTCCAGACCGCCTGCCATCCGGATGACGTGAAACATTATGACACGGAACGTTTGAGAAGCGCTTACGTGATGGAGAAGGTAATGGTGAAGGACGAGATAAACCTCACCTACACTTTGTATGACCGTTTTATCTACGGCGGTGCAGTGCCTGTAGAGAAGACTTTGTCTCTCGACTCATTCTATGAGCTCAAGGCGGAACATTTCCTCGACCGCAGGGAACTTGGCGTAATAAATATCGCCGGGGACGGCGTGGTGACAGTGGACGGCAAGGAGTATGTCCTTAAATACAAAGAGGCTCTTTATGTTGGTTGCGGAAAGAAGACCGTCACCTTCAGGAGCTTGGACCCTGAGAATCCTGCCAAATTCTACATCAATTCCGCGCCTGCGTACAAAGAGTATGTCACGCAGATAATCACTACGGACAAGAAAGCCGATCCTAAGAAATACGCATTCGCGATTTCAGATCATTACGGCAAGATGGAAGACTCTAATGACCGTGTCGTGAACCAGCTCATAGTATGGTCCGTGCTCAGCCGCGTGAAAGGTGGCGGAACGAATCAGCTTCAGATGGGTCTTACCGAACTTGCCCCGGGTTCTGTCTGGAACACGATGCCGGCTCATACGCACACGCGTCGTATGGAGGCTTATTTCTACTTCAACCTGAAGGAAGGCAATGCCATCTGTCACCTTATGGGAGAACCTCAGGAAGAGAGACTGGTATGGCTGCATAACGAGCAGGCTATAACCTCTCCAGAGTGGTCCATCCACGCTGCCGCAGGTACGCAGAATTATGCTTTCATCTGGGGTATGGCCGGAGAGAATTTGAATTATGCAGATAAGGATGAGATTCCTTATACTGAGATGAGATAGAAACACACTAAACATTAATCTTTATGGTAAATTTTTCACTTGAAGGAAAGGTTGCGCTCGTAACGGGTGCTTCTTATGGAATCGGTTTCGCGATTGCTACGGCATTTGCGGAGGCAGGGGCAAAAATAGCTTTTAATGACATAAAACAGGAGCTGGTCGATAAGGGCATAGCTTCTTACAAGGAGCTTGGCATAGATGCCAAGGGTTATGTCTGCGACGTGACTAAAGAAGATCAGGTTCAGGAGCTTGTGAAGAAGGTGGAGCAGGATCTTGGCCCTATCAACATCCTGGTCAACAACGCCGGCATCATCAAGCGTATTCCTATGTGTGAGATGAAGGCTGAGGAGTTCCGTCAGGTAATAGACGTGGACCTCAACGCTCCGTTCATTGTTTCCAAGGCTGTCATCCCATCTATGATTGCTCAGGGAGGCGGAAAAATCATCAACATCTGTTCTATGATGTCAGAGCTTGGCCGTGAGACCGTATCTGCATACGCCGCAGCCAAGGGTGGTCTCAAGATGCTTACACGCAATATCGCATCAGAATATGGTGAGTATAATATACAGTGTAACGGAATCGGTCCAGGTTATATCGCTACTCCTCAGACCGCGCCGCTTCGTGAGCGTCAGGCAGACGGTTCGCGTCATCCTTTCGATGCGTTCATCATCGCCAAGACTCCTGCCGCACGCTGGGGATCTCCTGACGATCTTAAGGGACCTGCCGTATTCCTGGCATCTTCCGCTTCGGATTTCGTCAACGGACACGTTCTTTATGTCGACGGAGGCATACTCGCTTATATAGGAAAGCAGCCTAAATAATGAAGCGTACAATTCCAATAATATCAGTCCTGTCCTTTTTCCTGCTTTCTTGCGGAAGAACCGACAGGACTGTTTTCGTGGCAAATCCCTATGAAACGGACAGGATGGCGGAGACGGTGGAGGTGCCTTGCTCGCAGCTGGGCATCAGAGGGCTTTCTTCTGAAACTGCTGTAGTGAAGTCGGAAACGGGAGAGAATCTGCCTTGTCAGATAGTCTCTGACGCGGCCGGGCGGGAGACTCTTATCTTTCAGGTTGACCTTAAAAAGGGTGAACAGAAGGAATATGTGGTTCTTAAGGGCAGGGCCGTGCCTTGCGACACGTTGGTTAACAGTCGCTATGTTCCTGAAAGAGAGGACGATTATGCTTATGAGAACAATCTTGTCATAGGCCGTATTTATGGACCTGCGTTGGAAAGTCCAAGAACTTTCGGTCAGGATATATGGATTAAGAACACTTCACGTTTCGTTCTCGACGACTGGCTCAAGGGTCGTGATTTTCATCGCAACCACGGTGAAGGAATGGATGTCTATATGGTAGGTGCCGCTCTCGGTGGAGGTGCCTGTGCTCCTGTAAACGAAGGAAAGATCTGCATAGGAGACAACTGGAAGACCCAGAGGCGTCTGTGCAACGGCCCGGTAAGAACGTCGGCTGAGTTCACCTGTCCGGAATTTTCCGTAAACGGAGTGAGCGTGAAAACTGAAAGAAGTCTTTCTCTCGATGCGAACAGCAGATTTGTCAGATGGACCTGTTCTTTCGATGCGCAGGGTGCTGATTCGTTGGATGTTGTGGTCGGCGCCTCTGTCCACGAGATTGTCTGTATGCAGAAAGCGGACAACTATATAGCTTTTACCGAGTGGGCTTCCGACAGCAGACTTGCGGACCCTAAGCAGGACGGTAAGATAAGCATAGGATTGGTCGTTCCTGAACGCTTTAAGGCCGCACCTGACATTATGGACGGTCACGCCGTACTGAAATTCAGAGTCGCCAGCGGTGAAGTCATAGAATACTGGACGGGCTCAGGATGGGATCAGGGCGGAATAGAAAGTCCCGAATCCTGGAATGATCAAGTGAAGGATTTCGCTTATTCGTTAAATCATCCTCTGACAGTCAAGGTCAAGTAAAAATAAAGGAGGTCGGTTCTTAAGCCGACCTCCTTTATTGATTAAACGACTCGTTCCGCTGTCCAATCAATATTAGACCGTCTCATTACTGTCTCTGTGCGCCGTAGACTGCTTTTTTAGACTTGAATATGCCCTTGGAGATATTGAAGTTCTCCGAGTCGTCCGTAAAGTCGAATACCTCAGAAGCATCTGCCTTAGCCTTGTTATAGATTTGGCCGTTGTTGATGTTCTGTGCCACTTTCATCCTCTTGGTAGGGACCGAACTGTTGTAGATGGCATAGTTCTGAAGGAAAGTGTCGTAAACTGCCACGTCTGCTGCTGCAGTAGGTTTGGTTTCTGCCTTGACAATACCTGTATAGGTGTCATTGCAGTTGGTGGTGTAATCTTCAAAGTAGAAGAGGTTGTTCGATACGCTTCCGCCCTCCAGATTGTTCAATTGGCAATATGCGTAAGATGCCTGCGGATAGACGTTCACGAAGGTGTTCTTGGTGATGGTAGCCTTGGTTACGGTGCCTTTTCTGTTGTGGAAGACACTGAATCCCTTCACTGCGTCCTCTGACCAGAAGACATTGTTGGTGATGGTCAGTTCTGCCATAGTGAATTCATTGGCCTGAATCTGCATAAGGTAAACTGCTGTTGAAGAGTTCGCCTTGATGTCGCAGTCTTTGACGATGAATGAGTTCACGTTCCTTGCTGACGACATATAAGAGAGATTCTTGTCTCCTATGATGTCCACGCTGCAGTCGGTAAGAGCTATTCTTTCCATAGTGTTGTCCTGGGTATTCGCCAGAAGATAATCCTCGGCGATGCCGTCGGTGCTCAATTTTACATTCTGGAACTCCACGATGTTATTGGCTATGGTTGCGGAGGATGCGAATTTGACCTGGGAAGCGGCTTTCAATTCCGTTCTGGTTCCTTCAGTGTTGCCTGCTACGATGAATGGAAGAGCAATTCCTCCTGTAGGAAGTTCGGCAACCACGTCGGCATCCACGAAGTTGACACCTGTCTTGAGGGTCTTGTCAGTGCTTGTCGCGCTGATGTAATTGACTGTAGGATATGTAATCTTGTTGACTGTAACGCTTCCTACCTTTACATCAACACCTATGGTGTATAATGCGTAGAGGTCGGTAACGGTCTTAAGCTTTGCGGAAGGGATGGTTTTCAGGTTCCTGATACAATTGCGTGTCTTCCCTGCTTCGAAAAGCTGACTGTTGATCTTGCACGATTTCACGCTTCCGTCGCTGTATTTCACATAGATGGTTACGCCTTTCTCAAACAACTGAGGGAGAGTGGCCGCAAAGTAATATTCACCGCTTTCAAAAGGTCCTGTCACCGTAATGCTCTTGCTAACATCGGCATAAGTTCCGGAATCCAAGTCGCCGGGACTGAGCGCAGAGACCTTGCCCGCCATATTCTCGTCATTGTTTCCCACGAAGATGACTTTTTCTACAGATGTGACATCTTCCAATTGGAATTTAAAAAACGATACCAATGACTTGAATGTGAAATTCTTCTCCGCTGAAGTGGTGCTCGCTACGGCGACAAGTGCATCCGGGTCAAAACTTCCTGCCACAGCCTGCTGCTGAGAAGGAATCGTGACATTTGACAGGGTCACCGCCTCTCCTTCATCAAGAGTTATGGCGTTATCTGCAGGATAGACTGCATAGAGATTCTCATCCGTCAGGTCTGCAAGTCCGGAAAATTCGGCTGAAGTCCCGGTACTTGTAGTCGTAAAGGTCTGATTGCCGGTATTTGTTCCCAGGACACTTATCGATTCAGCGCCAGTCCATACTATGGAAGGATAGCCCTCGGCAGAGAAGGCAGCTTTTAAGCCGCCTTCTGACGAGGCCTGAATGATTATCTGAGTAAGATTGGTATCAATTGTCTTTTCCTCCAACTTCTCTTTCGAGCAGGAGAATGCGGCTATAGCTGCTATAGCAAGCATTGGCAGGCTGAATCTATTCATATTCAAAGTCGCTGTTGTCTTCGTAAAACGAATCAAAGTAATTGGAAGCAGCCAATACTTGCTCAGGCTTGATGCTGATTATCTCAAGATGGGGGGGGTATATAAATGTTTGTCCATAATGTTGTTATCGTAATTTGATGTCATTATCTCTGTGCTCCGTAGACGGCGCTCTTAGACTTGAATATGCCCTTAGAGATATTGAAGTTCTCCGAGTCGTCCGTAAAGTCGAATACCTCAGAAGCATCTGCCTTAGCCTTGTTATAGATTTGGCCGTTGTTGATGTTCTGTGCCACTTTCATCCTCTTGGTAGGGACCGAACTGTTGTAGATGGCATAGTTCTGAAGGAAAGTGTCGTAAACTGCCACGTCTGCTGCTGCAGTAGGTTTGGTTTCTGCCTTGACAATACCTGTATAGGTGTCATTGCAGTTGGTGGTGTAATCTTCAAAGTAGAAGAGGTTGTTCGATACGCTTCCGCCCTCCAGATTGTTCAATTGGCAATATGCGTAAGATGCCTGCGGATAGACGTTCACGAAGGTGTTCTTGGTGATGGTAGCCTTGGTTACGGTGCCTTTTCTGTTGTGGAAGACACTGAATCCCTTCACTGCGTCCTCTGACCAGAAGACATTGTTGGTGATGGTCAGTTCTGCCGTAGTGAATTCATTGGCCTGAATCTGCATAAGGTAAACTGCTTTTGAAGAGTTCGCCTTGATGTCGCAGTCTTTGACGATGAAGGTGTTCAGATTTCTGGCTGACAACATATAAGAGAGATTCTTGTCTCCTACGATGTCAACGCGGCAGTCGGTCAGAGCTATTCTTTCCATAGTGTTGTCCTGGGTATTCGCCAGAAGATAACCCTCGGCGATGCCGTCGGTGCTCAGGCTTACGTTTTGGAATTCGACTACATTATCGGCTATGGTTGCGGAGGATGCGAATTTGACCTGGGAAGCGGCTGTCAATACCGTCCTTGTCCCTTCAGTGTTGCCTGCTACGATGAACGGAAGAGCGACGTCTTCTGTAGGCAATTCGGCCACTACGTCAGCATCCACGAAGTTGACACCTGTCTTGAGGGTCTTGTCAGTGCTTGTCGCACTGATGTAATTGACTGTAGGATATGTGGTCTTGTTGACTGTAACGCTTCCTATCGTGACATCTTCACCGTTGACATATTTGCCATAAAGGCCCGGATAGGTCACAGGATCCGGGTCTGGATCCGGATCAGGATCAGGTGTAGGATCAGGGTCTACGGAAGCTGATACCGTAACTTTAACTTTGCTGAGAGAAGTGTATCCGTTTTCAGAAACGGCAAGCAGGCATACGTCCGTCTTGCTGTCAGCGGACAGCGCCTTGGTCTCCGCCTCCGGTGCGGTGATTGACAGTACATCATCTTCCAGAGCGGCGGACCATCCCTGAGGTGCGGTCAGCATTACAGAAGCGACGCCCTTCATCTCCACGGCAAATGTCTTGGTCTGAGCGTAAGCGAATTCAACTGTCCCTTCAGCATCCTTGATTACGCAGGAGAAATCCTTCACTATCTGCAGAGCGTAGGTGGATCCGTCATTGAGCACGACCTCGAGAGTGTCTCCCTTTACGGTCACGCTTCTGAACCAGGAATCAGAGGTTGAAGAACCGTCGGCTATGGCCTTGACAGGGTTACCGTTAACGTCCTTGACCTGAGAGAATGTCTTGCCTCCGTCGTAGCTGACTGTCCAGTAACCTGCTTCGTCCACTCCGAACTGAGGGGTGACTCCGTTGTCGCCTACGGCCTTCACTTTCTCTCCTGACACCAGGATGTACTCCGGGCCGTCGCCATAGTCCACCATCCAGTAACCGTCAGCGTCGATGGACATAATAGGGGCGTTGGCAATACCTGTGCTTCCCTGGTTTAAAGTGATGACTGTACCGTCGCTGAAGGTGATGGTGTAGACTCCGTCCTTTTCCACGACACTGCTGACAGTTCCGCCTTCTACGACCTTTTTGAGTGCCGCGATGTCAGAGTTGAGTGTGCCAAGATTCTTTTCAAGAGCGGCGATGCGGCTCTCGGCTGAATCTATCCGGTTTTCCAATCCTGAAATATCTGTGCAGGATGTGATCGCTCCTGCAAGTATTACAGCTGAAACCAATACAAAAAATCGTTTCATAATTTGATAAAATATTAAGTTTTAGTTATTTTAATTCATTAAGCCAAGCCGGAACTGCTCCAAGCCTTGACCTTAATTGTTGTTCATATAATGATTCAGGTTCAACAGGCGTGCCAAGACTGTCTATTCTCTTTACCTGAGTGGTGTCAAAAACGATAGACTCGCCGTGGAATCCCACTATGACAGGAGGACTGAACTTCCACCACAGGCTGGAGTGGTCCCAGAAGTTGAATGTCCCCGATTGCGGAGTGGTGGAACAGAAGTTCCATATCACCAGGTCGTCGAGGTGGTTAGGTACCTGGGCCTGATCCCCACCTTGTCTGTATTTCATCCATCCTCCGCTGCAGCAGTCTATAAGAGTCGCGCGCGGCTGGGTGGCGTGGGATTCGAAGCAGCTGTCATTGCCCCAGGTGTTTCGCCAGAGGACCGTTCCCATACTTTGCTTTGATACTCCCACGGCGTGATATTGTCCGGCATTTTCAGCATAAACGCTTGAATTGTCGATCAGATACCCGGAAGCGGTGTCTTTCGTGGCACCGATGAAAACTCGCGAAGAGCACTGAGATCGGACTGAAGCGTGTCCGCGATTGCCGCTGAAGGTGATGTCATAGGCGGAAACGTTGGCGCACCATATAATCGAGCAGCCTTCGCTTACGCTTTCGAAACCGACTCTGCGCAGCCACGAATTGGTCAGTCTGGTGAGATTTATCGGCTTGTATGCGCCGTCGTCCTGCCAGCTTCCGTGATGTTTGAAGTTCGCCTTCGCGTTGCCCTTGAACGTGAGATCCTCCACGCCCACGTTTTCGTAATGTGGGTATTTGTCTATACGCCAATTATATCCCGATTTGTTCGTGTTTGCCGTGTATTTCAGATCCACCTCGTGCATTATTGGCTCGTAGAATGTCACCTTGTTTCCGGAGATGGATTTGATCTGATGATAATCATATATCTGTACACCTGTACCTGTGAGATTGGTCATAGCGGAAAGTTCGGATGATGTCGGATTGGATGCCGCCAATTCGGACGCAATCAAGGCCGGGTCGTTGTTGACCATCGTGAGGCACACCCATTGGTCCTCCGCAAGTCCTGCCGCCGAGGACACTTCGACCGTGAAGGAACCTTTGTCGGCATTGGCGGTGACATCGCAGATCTTGGACAGCCCGCTGTTATGTTTGATGTCGATCATCGTCGGAGAACTGTACAGGACGGATTCGTCCGACGGCCTGTTCGGATCCTGCATTACGATGGTGGTCTTGTCCCTGCCTGCGCCTCGGAGTATGAAATTGCCGGAACGTATCTGAATGGTCTGACTCGGGCTTTTGCCTGACAGAGGAACGTCGTCCGCCGAGGTGTGCAGAATGAATTCGCCTTCAGGAAAATATACTATTGCATTGGCTTTCTCCTGATGGTCAAAGCATATCACGTTGTTGGAATTGACCGTATAACTTTTTCCCAGCGCAGCTTCCAGACATTTGAGAAAGGCTTCGCGGTCGGATTTTCCGTCGTTGGGAACAGCACCGTAGTCGCAGACGTTATAAACCTTATATCCCCACGCTTCTGCCGGGGCCGGTGCACTTTCCGCGTGCATATATCCGGCGTAGGAATAGTCCGGAAGGTCGGATCCCAGATCTGAAAGCGCGAATGTGAGGGTCATAGTTTTGACGAGACCGCGTTCCGATACCAGAAGAATGCTTATGGCATAGTTCCCGGGATCGCCTGTCTGAGGGGCTGTTATGCTGAGTTTACCTTCTTCCAGTACGGCTCCCCATCCTTGAGGGACGGTGAGCAGGGCGTCTTTTACTCCCGAAGCATTCACGTTGAAAGTCAATGTCTTGTCGGTAAATATGGAGGCAGGTGAGGTATATCCTTCCAATTCGAAGATGAATCCCTTTATGACATCCAGCTCGACTGTCTGTCCGTCGGAAAGGACGAAGACCATCACTTGTCTGTCGACGTCGTATCTGACTTCCTTGAATATGCTGCTTGAAGATCCGGATGTGGTTCCGGTGGCGCTTTGAGGCTTGCCGTCCGGACCGAGCAGCTGCGACCAGGTATTCCCTCCGTCAGTGCTTATAAGCCAGAATCCCAGGTTGTCCACCTTCAGTTGAGGAGTGATGCCGTTTTCGGATGTGGCCTGCGGAGCGTTATCTATACGGGAGAACGTGGCCCCGTTGTCCATAGAGACTATCCAATAGCCTTCGGAGTCGATACCGATGATAGGGATGAGGGACTTGGCCTCAAGCCCGTAGATGACCTGTATTTTGGATCCGTCGTTAAGCGTGACGACATATCCGATGACTTTTGAATTTTCGTCCAGGAGGTCTTCGTAGTCTGCAATCCAGGTTTCTTTTTCGAATAGACGTTTGAGTGAGAGTGTGTTCTGATAGACTTGGCCCGCTGTTTTTTCCAGTTCGGTAATTTTAAGGTCAAGCCTATCAAGGCGTTCTTCAAGATTTTTAGTGTCACAGGATACTGTCGCCAATGACGCCAGCAAGATGCTCGCAATGTATTTGAAGCAGCGCATAATGATAATTGATTATTAATATTTTAGATTTGAAATTATGTGTTCTCTGTACCAGATGTCGTTCGCCTCTTCCAGTTTGCCTTTCAGCTCTTCGAGAAGATCGTTGAACAGGGCTGGATTTTCGCGATAGTCGATGGGACTCATCTGATAAGGGTCGTTGATGTCGTCGTAAATCGTGATTTTTTTCAGAGTCCTGTCCCTGTTGATGGTTATCTCCATCGTATGGGACCAGGTCTTGATTCCTCTCGCCTGTGGGAAAAATCCCGTGACGGTGTTGTCCGGCGCCACTTCTCCGTTAAGGTTCCTTATGTAAAGGGCGGAAGTAGGCGTCTTGATCTCGTCTTTCCTTTCCATCAGAATGGACGACAAGTCTTTTCCTTCGACACTTTGCGGAATGGCTGAGCCGAATCCCGCCATCGAGATCAACGTCGGCATTATGTCCACGCTGGAAAGCAGGGTGGTGTCAACGTGGTGTCTGATCTTCTCCGGATAACGTATTATCATAGGGACGTTGAATGACTCCGTATATATTGAGTTCTTAGGGTCTGGCGTAGAATGGCTGCACATAGTCTCCCCGTGGTCCGAGGTGAATACCACTATGGTGTTCTTGTCCAATCCCAAGTCCTTGAGTTCTTTGAGGATACGGCCGAATTCGCGGTCCACTGCAGTGACATTGGCCAAGTAATATCTGATGGATGGCGCCTTGGCAAGGAGGGTGTCGGCGTTTGGCCTCAGATACAAATCCTTATAGGACTTGTCCTTATACAGAAGGTAGTCTTCTTCATTGCAGTCGTCCAGACTTTTATATGGGTTGTGAGGAGGATTGTAGGCTACTACCATAAAGAAAGGTGCGTCCTTGCGTCTCTGTCCGTTTTCATTTCTCAGGTATTCTATGGCCTTGTCGGTCTCGTGTTTGACGGAGAATTCGTGCGGATCGTGACGCTTTCCATCAGTATCCCAATAGTGCGGATTCTTGTGGACGTCGAAAGTGCCGTATGAATACCACCAGTCGAAGCCGTGTCTCCTTTCGGCGGGAGTGTATGCGTCCCATTCCGGCTCAATGTCGCTTACATAGTGTCCGGGGTTCTCCGGGTCGTTCTTTGTAGGATGATCAGCGTGCAGTTTCCCTATGTATCCGCAGCTGTAACCTTGTGATTTGAAAACATCGCCTATGCAGACGGCGTCTTCTCTCAAACTGCTCTCCGGTCTGTCGGACATACAGTTAAGCGTTATGCCGCTTCTTTCCGGATACATCCCCGTAAGGAACATTCCTCTGTAAGGGCTGCTCAAAGGGCAGTTGCTCATAGCCCTGGACAGCACCACGCTCTCCGATGCGAATGCATTCAGGTTAGGTGTCTGCACGGGGTCCGCCACCCAATGGACATAGGGGTTGTATTCCGCTTCGCTCCAGAATGCAAGAGCCTGGTTGCGCATCTGGTCCGGGAATACATATATTATGTTCGGAGGCAGGTCCTTTTTCTCCGTACAGGAAGTTCCGGCCATCAGGGTGATTGGCAGGAGAGTGAGCTTTATTTTGTCGAGAAGTTTCATCATTTCACTTTTTTAAGTTGGATTTCTTCCGTTTTGGCTTCAGAAGTATGTATTGTCAATAGGGTATTCCCCTCGGATAGAGATATTTCAACAGAACTTTTTCCTGGATCGCTTATCTGCCAAGTTCCGCTGAGTCTGACGGTCACACTCGTCGGAAGGCAGTGGGAGTCAATCCATTCGCGTCCATAGACGCTTCTCTCTATCCGTTTTCCGTTTTCGTCATAAACCTCGTCCGCTTCGCCTTCGTAAAGCGCCAGGTCAGGATTGCACACGCTCAGGGTAAGGCGCTCCCTGTCAGTGGAATACATTATCAGGGCAGGCGTGCTGCTCAGTATGACCGAATCCACATCTCCGCTTTCGAACACTGCACATCCTGTAACACCGCTCAGCAGGTCGCGTACTACGTGCGCCTGTCTGTCTTTTCTTATTACGCTGTAAGGTTTTACCTTTTCCCATTCATCTGATTTGGCTTTGTCGCTGTGCAGGCCTACCATATATTCGTATTCAGCTCCTTTGACGATGTCCCCGTGGCAGATATATGCTTTCTCGAACCATCCTTGGGTCGGTTTGTCCGTCTCTTCGTGAAGGGAGTGCTGAAGCCCTCTGAAACTCCGCACCGTAGCGTTGCGCACCATATATACGTTCCCGAAGCGGTCGCTGAGCACCGTAAGCGAGTCTTTCATCTCATTCGAGACATTTTCCCGGCAGTCTTTCTCGAAAAGCGAATTCTGGAAAAGCGTAGTGTGCAGTTCCGAGCCCGGCAGAGCATTCTCAAGGTCGGTGCCCAGGGCTACGATACGGTCGTCGAATGCAAAATAGGACTTGCGTGCACGCAGACTGCCGTTGTATTTGTCGTGTTCGTGAAGCTTCATCGCGAAAGCGCCGTACTTACCCTTGTGGGTCACGCCTCCTGCAAACCATTCGTCTGACAGAAGCATCTCTTCGTAGCCGGAATGTTCATCGACATTCAGCACGACTGCTTTCATATCGGTCATAGGAATGGCTGCCGCCGTGGTCCCCGGAATATGGCACCAGTCCCATCCGTCAACCTGATAACCGCTTCCGAATGAATTGATTACCGGTTGTCCGTCGCCCAGGATCTGCATACTGCCGTGTGTAAGGTAGCGACCGTAATGATTGGCCCCGTTATATATTTCGGCGGCCCAGAGATAACGGCTGTGTCCCGCAAAGGTCACGAGGGTCTGATCGTATCTATGTGAAAGTGAACAGTTATATCCGTAGCTTCTGCTGCCCTGAGGTGTCTTTTCAGCGGAAAAACCTTCTTTTCGGAATTTGTCTGTCCAGTATTTGTATGCTTTCGTTTTGTCCGGTGTCAGTCTGAGGAACGCGCCCGCCAGATCCGGGTCAATCGCCTTTTTTCCGTCAGGTGTGCCGGCATCGGCAAGCAAGGCGTAATGATAAGGATCCAACTCACCTTTTCCATCCGGATGCCTTCCCGACATCGCAAGCGGGAATGAACGGAGATTGCACCAGAAGCGCATCTGCATCAGCGACTCCTTCAGAATCTCGTGACTTTCTTCTGAGATGGCCAATGTGGTTCCTCGAAGCATCCATACGGCATTGACCGCACCATCCAGGCCGCCAACGGCATAAGCCGGATATGCCCTGCGGTGATGGTAGATGGAACCGTCGCTCTTGAAGCAAGGAAGAGTCCCGTCCACATATTTGAATCCATTGTCTATCCATCTGCTTATGGCCTGCATATATGCGTATTTATATGAAGAAGGCTCCAGAATCAGAATGGATGCCAATCGTCCCATAAGAGAGGTGTTGAACGCGTCTATGTCCATTCCGGGGTTCTCTGGCGCCACTTTCACTTCACCTACTCCTGAGAACCACTCCATAGCCGCCTGCACCTGGTCAAGCAGTCCGGCCTGGAAGAGGACGTCTCGCATAAGTACTGGAGCTATGTAAAAGTTTCTCATACTGTATCCCAGATGATGAAGCGTTCCCTGGGCGCTGCCTGCCGCAAATCCTTGATCCAGAAGATGTCTGGTCATCAGTACGTACATCCGGGCCAATTCCTGCCTCTGCGTCTCGTCCGTGCATTTGCGGTAAGCGGCGGCTATGTCAAGCAGATTGTTGTTATAGTTGCGCAGCAGCTGTCCGTTCTTTTTGAAGGAAGCGGAAGCGTCAGGAATGCCCAGATTGATGAAAGTCTCACCGTATCTGGTGAAGAAAATCGGTTTGCCCGTAATGGTTCCGTCCGGGTTCTCGGAGATGTCATAGCTTTTGAACATACGGCGAAGAGAATCCGGCTCTATGGTTTTCTTCGGTGTTATGAGCTGTTCGAACCGCTCGGTAACAGTCTGCATATCAGCTATATCATTCTCACTCAGTTCAGAAAGCGGTATGTCCAGTTTCAGATTCCAGCTATTGTTCAGGACAAGCCAATGGACGGTCGTGTTGGCATTGATGAAAGGGGCCTGCCAATCCGCAGTGTGATAGCGGACGTCTTCAAAGGCTGATGTTATTATGCCGTCGAACCAGAGCTGCCCGTTTTTGACTTTAGATGGAGCTGTGATCACCACTTCGTCCATTCCTTCCTGTGGAGTGCCGGTCATATCCCTGTCGAAGGCCACCCAGGCTCCACGCCATCCTTGGAATCCGAGTTTGTAATTGAAATGGCAGCATTCACGTCCTTTTTTTCTGAACGAGAAGCGCAGTTCTCCGTCTATGGCATCTTTGGCATAAACCCAGAAGACGAAGGTGGAAACGGAGGTCTCTTTGGGGTCCGGATTGGATGAAAGGTATGGAATCGGCCCGGGAATTCTGATGGCGGCACCGGGGCGGTCCCAGGTCCATTCAAGCGAATGGCTTCCCAATTTATAGTGGAGTGAAGATTGAGATACGCAGGAGTGTTTCCCTGCTATGACAGGAGCGGTCCCCTGTTCGAAAGACAGAACTCCGTGGCCGGCATCATAGTCCACTGCATCGGCGATAGCTGTAAGGGAAAAAAGGACTGCGGATAAAAGTGACAGTATTGATTTGGAATATGACGTCATAGTTTAATGCGTAATGTTTTTTGTTGTGGTTGCGTTGCAAATATATAAAATTTAGTTAAGTTTGCAACCAAACCACAAAATTATGAAGAGATTCTTTTTATTGTCTCTATTGGTCATATCATTTACGGCACACGCCGCAATCAACGCCCAATATAACTTCGAGGCCGGCATACCTGCGTTTATCTCAGTCACTGACAATGGTTTGGTCGATATATCGACAGATAAGTATAAAGATGGATCGAAAAGCGTGAAGTTCTCGTGGAACGGTCCGTCTTCTTTGGTTTTTGCCAATTGCGACGAGATAGAGGCCTCTATGAAGGTTAAGGGGGCAGGTGTGATGCTGTGGGTGTACAACACGGCTAAGATACAGGCGCCTTTGACATTCACTTTCTATGATTGGCTCGGAAAGGAAATCTGTCATTTTGACTTCGGGATGAACCATACGGGCTGGCGTGCGATCTGGATTAAATATAATGATATGCACACCTCGGACGGTTATTACGGGGATATCCCTATGGAGGAAAGGAACACTTTCGTGTCCAAAATGGTCATATCCACACCGGAAAACTCCGAGAGCGGTACCATATATATAGACAGACTCACTTTTTCCAAGACAAAATTGCACGACCAGATCACTCCGGATATGCAGATACCGGATAACAACTATCATCTGGAACGCGATATGTGGCAGTGGTGCCGGCTTTGGGAATGGGAGCAGTATCCTGAACCGGAGTTCGCCCCTCTGAGCGATGAGCAGATCCAGACGCTTCGTGTGGTTGAGAGCAGAATAGACGAATGGGCGGCCACGGGCAATCCCGGACAGGAGTATACCTTGAACACCCTGATGAAGAGGAACTGCGATGCCATAGAGAAATACGGTATCAGAAGGTTGCCTGACGGAAGCATAACCGGAGCTCCTCTTCTGAGCGACGATGAGTTCAACAATGCCAAGGGCGAGATGCGCATTCGTTTCATTCAGGAGATAATGTATTGGTACGCACTCGAATACCTTTACACCGGCAGCCTTGAACACCTGGACAAGGTCATAGATGCGATGGATCACGCCATAGACCAAGGATTTGCCTATGGAAGCGGACAGGGTACGAACCATCATTACGGATATCAGGTTCGCGACATATACAGGGCTGTGTGGATTCTTCGCAAACCGTTGGCGGAGAGAGGGAAGTTGAAGGAGTATGTCGAGGCCTTATCCTATTGGTCGGGTCTTCAGGAGACTCGAATGCCGTATGAGCAGACAAGGGACGGCGTGCTTGACGCTTTCCACACTCTACATAATGCCAGAGTCATATCCGCTATGCTTCAGGAATCTGACAGCAGAAAATATGCATATCTCAAGGCCATAGGCGATTGGACATCGGGAGCGTTGCGCTTTACCGACGGTACGTTGGGCGGAATCAAGGTTGACGGTACGTCGTTCCATCACGGCGGCCATTATCCGGGATATTCCGTAGGGGCGTTCGCAAGCGTAGGCGACTTCATAGGTTTTGCCGATGGTACTGATTTCCAGATAGATGAACAGGCCTGCCGGAATTTCAAGAAAGCGCTTATGGCTCTTTATGATTATACCAACGGACGTGAATGGGGAATAGGCGTGTGCGGAAGGCATCCTTTCAACGGCAATATCCCTGACAGGGACGTATTGGCTTATGCCCGTCTTGCTCTGTTGGGAGATTTCTCCGGAAGCGGATTGGCCTGTGACCCTGATCTCGCGGGAGCGTATCTGGCTATGGGAGGCAAGGATAAGGAGATGGTGTCCGCATTCAAGAAGGCCAAGATCAAGGCCAAGCCTACGCAGGAAGGTTTTCACGTGTATAATTACGGTGCTTTCGGCGTGCACAGGCGTGACGGCTGGATGATAACCCTGAAAGGTTACAATTCAGATGTCTGGAGCTCGGAAATATACGCCGCGGACAATCGGTATGGCAGATATCTCAGTTATGGTTCCGCACAAGTCATTTTCCCCGGAGGAGAGAAGGCGAGTGGATATGACCAGAACGGATGGGACTGGAACCGTATTCCGGGCGTGACTTCCATACATCTGCCTTTCGACAAACTGGAAAATCCGCTCAAGGGGACTTTGATGGAAAGGAACGTCTCGCGTTTCCCTGGCGTGTCTTCGCTTGAGTCCAGAAACGGATGCCTGGCCTTTACTTATGTGGAGAAGAACAGGCCGAATTTCTGTGCGGGGGCGACGGCAACCAAGAGCGTTTTCTGTTTTGACAACAGGATAGTGTTCATTGGTACGGGAATTACCAACAATTCGGAATATCCGACTGAAACCACACTTTATCAGCTTCGTCTTGAAAACAAGGACGTGGAGGTCGACATCAACAGCGATTATTCAGGCACTTTCCCTTATTCCTGGAAACAGGAAGGAAACGGGCAGGTCGTATTGAACGATCCTAACGGCAATTTCTATATATTGAAAGACGGTCGTGGTCTGAATGTGGAGAAGAAGCATCAGTCGTCTCCGTCTGACACGAAGAAAAAGACAGGGGAGGGCGATTTCATCTCGGCGTGGATCAATCACGGCGTCAGCCCGTCAGAAGCTTCATACGAGTATCTGATGATCATTTCTCCAAAGGGAAAAGAAGTTTCAAAGTATGCCAAGAATCTTCCGTATAAGGTGTTGCAGTCAGACAACAACGCCCACGTCATCAAGGACGAGCCGACAGGTGTAACAGCTTATATAAGTTATCTCGGATATAGTTCGAATTCCACTTTTGTCGCTGATATCCGGAGCGAAACTATAGTGATGGAAAGACAGAAGGATGACGGTGTCAGGGTGATGAGCGTATGCACGCCTGACCTTGGCATCACCGAGAAAGGATACACCACTTCTCAGCCGAGCCAGCCTCTGACAAGGGAGGTCAGCCTCAACGGACTGTATTCTTTGGTGGAGGAAAATCCGTCGGTCACGGTAAGCAAAACCGGGGACAAGACCTTGCTTACGGTACTATGCATCAACGGACAGCCAGTAGAATTCTCTTTACGCAAGGATTAATTCTTATATTATATATACTAACTGATTAACCGCTTAATACTAATTAACAATGTCAACTTTGACGAAAATTTCAACTTTTCTTTTTCTCGTCTGCTCCACCGTTATGGCATCTGCGCAGACCGTGAAAATCAGTGGACGAGTAGTCGATGCCTCAGGTGAACCTATTGTAGGTGTCATCGTGTATGAAGAGGGCAAAACAACGACTTATACTACGACTGACCCGGAAGGTAATTACTCTTTGAACGTGTCGTCGTCCAATTCAACTCTTGTGCTGTCTTGTCTTGGCTTTTTGGAAAGCAAGGAGAAAGTCGGTGGCAGAACCGTGATAAATGTCACGCTGAAAGAGGAACAGCTCGCCCTTGAAGCCGCTGAAGTAGTCAGTGTCGGATATGGAACTGTCGCACGACGGGATCTGACAGGTTCTGTAAGCAAGGTCGATATGGACGAAATTATGAAGACTCCGGTTACGAACTTCGATCAGGCGCTCACGGGAAAAATAGCCGGTGTGGTTGTCTCCACATCTGACGGTGCTCTCGGTGCAGAGGCG
This sequence comes from Treponemataceae bacterium, assembly GCA_963635625.1. Lineage (GTDB taxonomy): Bacteria > Bacteroidota > Bacteroidia > Bacteroidales > UBA932 > Cryptobacteroides. The sequence continues at coordinate 25,354 of CAVHGF010000021.1, forward strand.
AACATCACTATCCGAGGCAACAACTCTCTTACACAGAGCAGCGCTCCGCTTTATATCATAGACGGCTTCCCTACAGAGAGCTCTATGGCTGCGTCCCTCAACTCGGCGGATATCGAATCCATAGACGTGCTCAAGGATGCTTCCGCGACTGCCATCTATGGTGCACGAGGAGCTAACGGAGTCATCGTCATCACGACAAAGCAGGGCCAGGAAGGCAAACCCAAGGTCAATTTCAACGCCAACTGGACTATGAACCAGATCGCGAACAAGGTCAATCTTTTGAACGGCTATGACTTCGTGGTTCTCCAGACCGAGATCTATAATGTCACCGGTAACACCAACGCTTATCTCGTTCCTTCGGAAGCCGATGCTGCCGCAGGAATAACCTCTTATACTACCGAGGATTATCTTAATATCCCTTATAGCGATTGGCAGGACAAGCTTTATCGTAACGCTTTGACGCAGAATTATTCCGTCTCCGTGTCCGGCGGCAGCAAGGAGGCCGGCAACCGTTACAACATCAGTCTCTCGGCGCTTGACCAGGACGGTATCATCATAAAATCCAATTTCCAGCGTTATCAGGGCAAGTTCAATTTCCAGCAGAAATTCGGAAAAAGAGTGACTCTGGATGTTCTCGGGAATTATTCCAGAGCCATCACCAGCGGTGTGACTCCTACTGACGCTCAGGCGGCATCTTCCGCTACCGGATGGCTTATGTATTCCGTTTGGGGATATCGTCCGGTAAAACCTATCCGTTCCGGCAATTCCGATGACCTTTACGATGAGATCGTGGATTCCGAGGTTACGGGAGCCAATGACTATCGCTTCAACCCGGTGAAGACGGCTCAGAACGAATATCGCAAGACCATCGTGGATTATCTCAATTCCAACGCAGGTCTCACCTGGGAGATTGTGGACGGACTCAAGCTCAAAGTTACCGGCGGATATACTATGTACAAGCGTCGCCGCGAGGAATTCAACGGAACTCAGACATATACGGGGTATCCGGGTTCCCCTTCAGGAAAAGGCATCAACGGCGCCATCTATTGGTCAGACAGGCTTTCCTGGGTCAATGAGAACACATTGACCTGGAATACGAACATCAAGCGTCATCATCATCTGCAGCTCCTCGGCGGATTCACTCTTCAGGGAGAGAATTACAATTACAAAGGAACCTCCGCCACACAGCTGACTACGGAAGCGCTTGGCCTTAATGGTTTGAATACGGGTAATTATCAGAATGTTACGCCTTGGGAATATGACTGGACTATGATGTCTGGTCTGTTCAGGCTCAATTACAACTATAAATACAAGTATTATTTCACGGCATCGTTCCGTGCGGACGGTTCGTCGAAGTTCCCTACGGCAAACAGATGGGGATATTTCCCTTCTGCAGGTCTTTCGTGGAACTTCAACCGTGAGGATTGGCTGAAAAACGTCTCTTGGCTTTCGAACGGTAAACTGCGTGCCACGTGGGGTCTTACAGGTAACAACAGGACTACAACTCCGTACGATTTCTATTCTCAGATCTCCACTCAGCCGGGAAGCGCGATGTCTTATGACTATGTGTTCAACGGTCAGACAGTTCCGGGTTATTATCCGTCAAATATGTCCAATGACAATCTGAAGTGGGAGACTACTGAGCAGTGGAATGTCGGAGTTGACGTTTCGTTCTTCGACAGCCGGTTGAAGATGACGGCGGACTGGTATCTCAAGAACACCAGGGACCTTCTCCTTCAGGCTACCATTCCTTCTTCTTCCGGATATACCACGGCTATGATGAACATAGGCTCTATGCGTAACCAGGGAGGTGAATTTACGTTGGACGCCACACTGATGCAGAAAAAGAATTTCAGTTGGAACGTGAATTTCAACATAGCGCTCAACAGAAACAAGGTGACGGCCCTTACCAACGACCAGTATTCGCTTCTTAGCAGCGTATCCTGGGATCAGAAATTCAACGGTCAGTATCCTTATATCACCCAGGTGGGAAAACCTTCGGGAATGATGTACGGATTCATCTATGAAGGCACATACAAATATGATGACTTCAACTCCGGAACTACTCTCAAGGATGGTGTACCATATCTTTCTTCTGTAGGAAAGAACGCCGTAAGACCGGGTGATCCTAAATACCGGGACATAAACGGAGACGGTGTGATCGATGACAATGACCGTACGATAATAGGCTGCGGACAGCCTCTCAGCACGGGCGGTTTCGGAACGACGTTCAACCTCTACGGCTTCGACCTCAATGTGTTCTTCGCGTGGAGTTATGGTAACGACATCTTGAACGCCAACAGGTTGTATTTTGAGAACGGTAATGTCAGCAACACCAACCAGTGGGCGAGCTACAAGAACAGATGGACGGAGAGCAATTCTGACAGCGATATCCCTAGAGTTCAGGCCAATGGTGTATATCTGTACTCTTCACGTGTAGTGGAGGACGGCTCTTTCCTTCGTCTGAGAAACGTTTCTCTCGGTTATACTATTCCTCGTAAGGTATTGCGCAAGGTGCATTTCGACTCTATGCGAGTCTATGTTTCAGCGGACAACGTATTTACTTTAACCAATTATTCAGGTCCGGATCCGGAGGTTTCGACCCGCAATTCGGTGCTTACTCCGGGATTTGACTGGTCTGCATATCCACGTGCCTTTGGTTTGACAGGCGGTGTAGCGATAACATTCTAAACAGAAGACGAGATGAAAAATCATAGATATTTAGCTTTTATTGTCGGGACAGTTTTTTGTTCTTCCTGCAATTTCCTGGACTTGACGCCTAATGTCATTTGTTCAGACACGTTCTATAATACCGAGGATGAAGTGAAATATGGCCTCGTAGGTGTCTATGGGGTTATGGGAAGGGAGCAGTTCTACGGTAACTACTATTCGGCGATGTATGCCAATAATGACGATCTGTGCTATTTCAACAGAGACCTGGGAACAAACTTCCTCCAGTATAACAGACACGATGCCGGCACCGTTCAGATATATGATATATGGACGACCATTTATCAGGGTATCAGAAACGCCAATGCCTTTATGGAGGCCGTGCCGAAGACTGAGTTTGACAAGGACGGCAAGTACTATAATGAGGCCCGTTTCCTGCGTGCTTATTATCATTTTCTGCTTGCACAGTCCTGGGGCGATGTTCCGTTGAAGACGTCGGCGACCAAGACCCCGGACGAAGTGATGTGCCCTGCCACTTCACAACTCGAAGTGCTTGAATGGGCTGCAAATGAGATGACTGAATGTCTGGCCCTCGCCGATGAGGATGTCGCCAAGCAGCCGTCAAGAGTCACCAAGACGACCATTCAGGGCATATTGGCAAGAGTTTACCTTTTTATGGCGGGAGAAAGTGTCACGGGCGGTGACAAGGCCGGCTTCCTGGCCAAGGCCAGAGATTATGCCAAGGCTGTCATCGACAGTGGTCAGCATCAGCTTAACCCTGACTATTCACAGGTGTTTATCAATATGATAAGCGACCAGTACGACACGCAGTATCACGAGTCTATGTGGGAAGCTGAATTCCTGGGTGATCGTTCAAGTGCGGAGTCCTGGTCAAACGGTCGAATAGGTGACGTGCTCGGACTTCAGAGCGGAGACAGCAGTTCGTCGCAATTCGGCTCGTTCGCTTGCAATTATGCGTATGGACAGTACGACGGCTCGCTCAAACTTTGGGACTTGTATTGGCAGACTGACCGTACGGATGACGAGACGGCTCTTCCTGTGATTACTGACAAGCGTCAGGATTGGAATATGCCTCCATACAATTATGCGGGCAATGCCAACCAGCCTCCTTATGGAGAGAGTTCCGGAACTTGCGTGGCCGGAATAAACAAGACTCCGTACGTGTACAAGAGCGTGACGACTACCAATGATCCTACTGCCGCACAGGCGATAAGGAACTGCGGCAAATTCAGAAGAGAGGTGATCTACGAAGGCCAGAAGACTTCGAAGAGTCTCTATACCACCATCAATTTCCCTATTCTGAGGTATTCGGACGTGTTGTTGATGTATGCGGAGGCATCGAACGAATTGTCCGGTCCAACTCAGCAGGCTTATGACTGTGTCAAGGCGGTACGTGACCGTGCGGGCGTAGCCACGAAGGATATGGGTGCCTATGACAAGGACTCATTCCGTGAATTCGTGCGTAACGAAAGGGGCAGGGAGCTTTGTTTCGAATCCATACGCCGTTTCGATTTGATCCGCTGGGGTGAGTACGTGAAGTGTATGAATGAATACACTCAGTGGGCGGCCGACAGCAGGTGGTCTGAAAATGTGAAGTCCACACGTGCGGCCAATATAGGCGGTAATGTGAGTGAAAGACATACCTTGTTGCCTATTCCTTCCATAGAATTGGGTGTCAATAAAGAGCTCAAACAAAATTCACAATGGTCTAAATAATTATCGGCGAGTGATATGAAAAGAATATTTTTACCCATAATATTGGCATTCATTGCGATTTCCTGCAAGCAGGAGGTCGTTTATGAAATAGATTATACGGTCTCCCTTGACCAGGAGAATACATATAAGGCGGGGGAGCCGGTAAAGTTCAATTTCAACGGCGATGTAGACAATATTGTTTTCTATAGCGGAGAAACGGGTCATCAATATCAGTACCGTAACAGGTACGAAGTGGATGCGTCTGCTGTAAAAAATGCATCCCTCAAGCTTGATTATCAGGCCAGGTATGGAGATGCCGGCGCTCTTGAGGTGTGGATCTCCAATTCTTTCGAGGGTCTTTCAGGCACGGACGCCGCTGCTGACAAGGCATTGATAAAGTCTCTTGTGGACGGCGGAATGCAGGGATGGGAAAGGCTTCAGTATGATGAAGGTACAAGTACGATATGGACATCCCAGGAGTATCCGGTAGATGATTTTATGAGCAGTTTCAGCATAGCTTTCCACTGGTGTCCTAAGGACAATACCAGGACTCAGAGAACATATTGGATAAACGGTGCTCTTAATTTGAGCCTCGAAGGTCTTGACCCTCAGACTGTAGCATTCTCTTCTCTTGATTTCGTATCGGTGATGATGAATGACGAGATCGAAGATCCGTATATCAAGAACAACGGCAACGGAAGCATCGTTCTCAACAAGCCGACTACCGCAGACATCATTTTCCAGGGAATCGGCGCCGATAAGCTTCCTTATGCAATCGACGGTTGGGTGATATCCAAGCCTACGGCCTTGAACAAGGTGGACAACGACAAGGGTCAGGTGATAAAGAATCTCCAGAACTATCTTCACAGTTTCGAATATACCTGGACCGAGCCGGGAACTTATACGGTGACCTTCGTGGGGGTCAATTCGAATTATGCCGGAAGTTCTCATAAGGAAACCGAGATCACGATCACCATCTTTGAATAATGAACAGCACTGATACCCCGACAGGAAGAACCATTTATCCTTTCTCGCGAGAACTGTATATTATGGCGAAGCCTGTCGGGGCATCGTGTAATCTGAAGTGCGAGTATTGCTATTATCTTGAAAAATCCGGAGAAAAGGGTCTGTATCCTCATACCGGGCAGATGGATGATAAACTGCTTGAAAGGTATGTAAGGGAGTATATACAGTCTCAGACAACCCCCGAGGTGCTTTTTATCTGGCACGGAGGAGAACCTATGCTTCGCGGTCTTGACTTTTACCGCAGGGCTTTGGAGTATCAGCGGATATATGCCGGAGGCAGGCGTATCTATAATTCCCTGCAGACCAACGGTACGCTTATAGATGAAAAATGGAGCCGGTTTTTTAGCGAGAACGGATTTCTGCTGGGGGTGTCCATAGACGGTCCTGCATCCGTTCACGATCATTTCAGAAGGAGTCGTTCGAATGAACCTACTTTCCACAGGGTCTTGAAAGGGATAGAACTTCTCAACAGATACGGCGTGGAGTGGAATGCGCTTTCTACGGTGAATTCGCAGAATGTCATTTCGCCTGTTGAGACCTACGACTTTTTCAAGCAGATGGGCTGTCACTATGTCCAGTTTACCCCCGTTGTAGAGTTTTTGGATAGGGGGACAGGCCGAGTTACGGATTTTTCCGTGAGTGCGCGCCAATGGGGAGATTTTCTCTGCAGCATTTTTGACCGCTGGTGGCAAAATGATGTGGGCGTGCAATTCATACAGCTTTTCGATGCCACTCTCGCCAATTGGATGGGGATGCCTCCTGCCGTATGCACTATGGCCAGGGAATGCGGGTGTGCCGGAGTTATTGAATATAATGGCGATGTCTACTCGTGTGACCATTTCGTCTTCCCCGAGTACAGGTTGGGCAATATCTATCAGAAAAGCCTCTCCGAGATGATGTACAGCCCTCGTCAGATTCAGTTCGGCCAATCCAAATACACGACTCTCGCCCGAGAGTGCCGTGAGTGCGGATACCTTTTTCTCTGCAACGGAGAGTGCCCGAAGAACAGGATAAACGGATTGAATTATCTTTGTGAAGGTTATAAACGCTTCTTCGAACATAGCGCACCGGCTATGATTAAGATGAAAGATGCGATTTCAAGAGGGAAATAGTATAAAAATTACTACTTTTGCAGCATAAAAGTAGTTAAAAATGAAGAATTTTCTTAAAACACTGCTTGCCGTAATCC
>CAVHGF010000022.1:0-30602 GCA_963635625.1 Treponemataceae bacterium
CCTGCCAGAACGGAAGAACGAAGTATTTTTATCATTTTCAAATTTAGTAATTCCTTAAAAATAACTTGGTACTTTTGCTGGTCTTTACAAAATTTTACCAACTTATTTTTTCATCATTACTACGAAAAAAGAGTGTATGCAGTGACACAATTTTTGTGGCATAGATATTGCGCAGTGCGCGCACGGACATTTATATAGAATATGACAATATTAGTTAGTTGTTTGTTTTTCCTAGCCCAGACATTCATAACTCTGGATCAGGCCCTGGAGATCGCGCTCAGCGAAAATGTATCCGTAAAGGTGGCCGATAAGGAAATCGAGAGAAGCACTTATGCCAAGCGTGGCACCTATGCTTCGTTATTCCCTCAGATCGATGGATCGGCATCGTTCCAAAGAACCATTAAAAAGCAGGTGATGTATATGGATTTCGATATGTCATCCATAACAGGAGGCGGTGCATCTGAGGGAGGTTCTTCATCAGAGTCATCCTCATCCTCTTCTTCAAGCGGCGGCGGATTGGAAGTCGGCCGATGGAATACGTTTTCTGCCGGAGTGAATGCGTCTATGCCCATAATCAACGCCCAGCTTTGGGAAAGCCTGCATATAAGCGGACAGGATGTTGAATTGGCAGTGGAGAAGGCCCGCAGCAGTCGTCTGGAGATGGTGAGCCAGGTTAAGAAGGCTTTTTATGCCTGTCTTCTGGCCAAGCAGTCACACGCCGTGTATAAGGAAGTGTATGACAACGCCGTAGCCAATTACAATCGCACCAAGTTGAAATACGATGCTCAGAAGGCTTCCGATCTTGACTTGGCCCGTTCAGCCACCACTCTTGCCAATGCAGTTCCGAATATGTATGATTCGGCGAATTCCGTGGCCCTCGCACTGTGGCAGTTGAAGGCCGTGATGGGGGTGGATCTGGACGAGGATATTGATGTAGCGGGAGATCTGTATGATTTCGCTTCGGATATGTCCGCGCTTTACAGCGAGAATGACCTTTCTTTGGACGGCAACTCGAGTCTGCGCCAATTGGCTATTCAGGCCGAGCAGCTTGCATCTTCCGTCAGGATGCAGAAATATTCTACGCTCCCGTCGCTGTCATTGGCATTTGCATATAATTACAGCGCGATGGCCAATGATTTTGAGTTCAACCAGTATAAATGGACTCCGTATTCTTATGTGGGATTGAGCATCAACGTGCCAATCTTCGCAGGCGGTAAATATTATCATAACATAAAGGCTGCCCAGGTGCAGTCAGATGAACTTGCCCTGCAGCGTCAGGAGAGCGAGCGTCAGATAAAGATAACCATAAGGCAGAACATCAATTCGATGGAATCCGCCCTGCATAGTTTTGATGCGGCGGACAAGGCTCTGGAATCTGCGCAGAAGGCCTATGACATCACGCAGCAGTCTTATGAAGTGGGAAGCAGCACGCTGACTGACCTTAATGACGCACAACTCGCCCTGGTTCAGGCCAAGATGACCTCGGCGCAGGCTATCTATAATTATCTTACTGCCAAGACAAGTCTTGAACAGACTCTCGGCGTCGATGAAAGTGTTACAGAAGAAAACAAGTAAAAAGATGAATACAAAATTAGTTTCAATGGGGGTTATGGCGCTTGCCCTGTGCTCTTGCGCGGGGAAAAAGCAAGCGGGCGTGTCTGCGGCAGAAATCGAGCAGATACCTACGGTGAAAGTTACTCAGGCCAGAAAAGATGCTGTGGAGATAGATCAGAAGTACTCTGTGACTCTTCAGGCTTATGCAGTGAACAATATCGCGCCTCAGAGCAATTCGCGTATCATAAAGATCAACGCCGAGATAGGTGATTTCGTAAAGAAGGGACAGGTTCTTGCGCAGATGGATAAGGCGCAGCTTGAACAGGCTGAGCTTCAGCTCAATAACCTTAAAAGCGAATATGACAGAAGCAAGGCTCTTTATGAAAAGGGCGGTGTGAGCAAGTCCGATTTCGAATCGGTGGAGCTTCAGTATAAGGTGTCCAACAGCACTTACGAGAACCTTCTGATGAACACGATTCTGGAAAGCCCTCTCGACGGAGTGGTGTCTGCAAGAAATTATGACCAGGGAGATATGTACTCTATGTCTTCTCCTTTGTATGTGGTTCAGCAGATCAACCCTATGAAAGCGTTGGTTAACGTTTCAGAAAAGGACTACAGCCTTCTTAAGAAGGGAGCCAAAGTGGAATTCACCGCCGAGGCCATCCCGGGAAAGACTTTCATCGGAGAGGTGAGCAGGATTTATCCTACGATAGATGCGTCCACACACACTGTCACCGCTGAGGTGAGCATCCCTAATGCCAAATATGAACTTCGTCCGGGTATGTATTCGAATGCACGTCTCGTGTTCGGAGTGGCCAATTCGATAATAATTCCGGATTCTGCCGTACAGAAACAGCAGGGATCTGGTGTCCGAAACGTATATGTTCTCAAGGCGGACAATACCGTGGAGCTGCGTAACGTGGAGCTTGGCCGTCATATCGGAGATGAATATGTCATCAACAGCGGAATAGAAGAAGGCGAGAGCGTGGTGGTAAGCGGCCAGAGCGCACTTAAGAGCGGAATCAAAGTTAAAGTCATCAAGTAATGAGCATATATCGTTCAGCAGTAAAAAAACCTGTGACGACGGCCCTCATATTCGTGGCCTTCGCCATATTCGGTGTGTATTCTCTGTCAAAGACTTCCATATCGCAGTTCCCGGATTTCGATTCGAACACGATAATGGTGATGTCTTCATATCAGGGAGCCAGTGCACAGGATATAGAGACGAACCTTACCAAGGTTCTGGAGAACTCGCTTAACGGTGTTGCCAACCTTAAGGAGTTGACTTCTTCTTCAAAGGAGAACGTGTCCATTCTTACGCTCGAATTTGAATATGGTACGGACATAGAAGTGGCGACCAACGATGTCCGGGATAAATTGGATATGGTCAATTCCGCCCTGCCTGACGGGGCGTCGGTGCCTGTGATTTTCAAGTTCAGCGCTGACGATATGCCTATCCTCATCCTCTCCGCTACGGCTAAAGAGTCATTGGCGGGATTGGATAAGATATTGGATGACAAGGTATCCACTCCATTGGCACGTGTGTCGGGCGTGGGTACGGTGTCAGTATCTGGTGCGCCGACCCGCGAGATCTATATCTATTGCGACCCGCAGAAGCTTCAGGCATATAATCTGACCGTGACGTCCATCGCATCCATCATCGCGTCGGAGAACAAGAACCTGCCTTCAGGCAATATCGACATAGGTACTGAGACTTATACTCTGCGTGTCGAGAAGGAGTTTGACGACCCTGACGATATGCTCGATGTGGTGGTGGCATCTTCGGGGAACAAAGTGGTGTACCTCAGGGATGTGGCTACGGTCTATGACGGATCGAAGGAAAGAGAACAGGAGTCATATACCAATGGCGAGCGCAGTGCCCGTATCATCATCCAGAAGCAGAACGGGGCCAACACGGTGGATGTCATCAACAAGGTCAAGAAACAGCTTGTCAAGATTGAAAAGACGCTGCCGTCAGATATCAAGATAACTACCGTGGTGGATTCATCCACGAACATCATCAATACCATACATACCCTCAGGGACACTATCATAATAACGTTCCTGGTGGTTATGCTCGTGGTGTTCCTGTTCCTGGGGCGTTGGAGGGCTACGTTCATCATCGTGCTTTCCATCCCTATAGCTCTGCTGGCTTCGCTCGTGTACTTGTATGCGACAGGCAATACGCTGAATATCATATCGATGTCCGCGCTGTCCATAGCGATAGGTATGGTGGTGGACGATGCCATAGTGGTGCTCGAGAACATATCCACGCATTTGGAGAGGGGTGAAAAACCTAAGGAGGCGGCGGTGCTCGCCACTTCCGAGGTGGCCATATCAGTTGTGGCTTCCACCCTTACGATGCTCTGCGTGTTCCTTCCTCTTACTATGATAAGCGGTATGACGGGAATTATGTTCAGGCAGCTGGGCTGGATAGTGAGCATCATTATGATAGTGTCCACGACGGCGGCTCTTACGCTTGTCCCTATGCTGTGCTCAAGGATTCTGCGCAGCGGAAAGAGCAAGAGCAAGCTCCACGTGAAGTTCTTCACCCCGATAGACAATTTCCTTACCAGGATATCTTCAGGCTATGCCAAGATTATCAAGTGGGCTACCTCTCACAGAACGGTTGTTGTCGTGAGTGCAGCGGCTGTCTTCTTCCTTACTCTCGGCCTTCTGGGCCCTAAGATCAAGACGGAGTATTTCCCTACCAGCGATGACGGACGTATCAGCATCACGATAAACCTTCCTGTCGGAACTGCCCAGCAGACTACGGCCGAGGTGGCGGCTTCCATCTATAAGGATATAGCCGACGCCGTGCCGGAGGTGAAAGTGCTCAACTATACATTCGGACAGGCCGATTCCGACAATGCTTTCGCAAGTATGCAGAGCAACGGTACCCAGATCATTTCGATGAACATCAACATCGGTTCTGTCGGAGAGCGCAAGAGGGGAACATCGGAGATATGTGACCAGATACGCGGCATACTGAAGAATTATCCGCAGATCCGCAAGGGTATCGTGACGGAAGGCGGCGGAATGATGGGCGGCGCTTCATCCATCAAGGTGGAGGTTTACGGCTATGATTTCGAGAAGACGGACAAGGTGGCCCGTGAACTTCAGGCCAAGCTTCTGGAAAGTGACTGCTTTGCGCAGGCTACTCTTTCACGAGATGAGTATACTCCTGAATATCAGATGGATTTCGATCGCACCAAATTGGCGATCAACGGGCTCTCTTCCACTACGGCAGGTGCTGCATTCAGTGCGGCTATGTCAGGAACGGTGGCATCTTACTTCAGGGAGGACGGTGAAGAGTATGATATCCGCGTGCGTTACGCTCCTGAATTCAGAACGAGCATAGAGGACCTTGAGAATATCACCGTCACCAATGCCGCAGGCAAGACCGTAAGGATGAAGGAACTCGGAACCATAGTCGAGACCAGCGTACCTCCTACCATCGAGAGAAAAGACAGGGAGAGATACATTTCGCTTAACGGTATCGTGGCTCACGGCAAGGCGCTTTCAGACGCCGTGGCTTATGCACAGAGTGCGATAGATTCCACCGACATACCTTCCGAACTGTCGGTAGTGATAGCCGGAGACTATGAGGACCAGCAGGATATGTTCGGCGATATGATAGTGCTTATCATATTGATGATCATTCTGGTATATATGGTGATGGCTTCACAGTTCGAATCCTTTATGTCGCCTTTCGTGATAATGTTCTCTCTTCCTTTCGCGCTTGTCGGCGTGATCTGGGGATTGACTCTTACAAACACGGCGCTCGGTGTGATGGCCATAATCGGTATAATCATCCTGTTGGGTATAGTGGTGAAGAACGGTATCGTGCTTATAGATTACACCATTCTCTGTCGTGAGAGGGGGATGAGCGTGGTTGACGCTTCCGTGGAGGCTGCAAGAAGTCGTCTCCGTCCTATTCTTATGACGACCCTCACCACGGTTCTCGGTATGGTCCCTATGGCGCTTGGCATAGGAGAAGGTTCGGAGATGTGGGTGAGCCTGGGTATGGTCGTATGCTGGGGTCTGACCGTTTCAACCATAGTCACGCTTGTGCTTATTCCGACCGTTTATTGTATATTTGCCACAAGGCAGGAAAAAAGAATTAAGAAATGATTGCTATATTTGTAACGTATAGCCAGGCTTTCGGCGAGGAAATCGTGGATATCCTGGATGAATTCGGCCAGAGGGGCTTTACCCGCTGGGGTGAGACTTGGGGTCGTGGAGGTGAGAACGGAACACCTCATTATGGTAATCACGCCTGGCCGGAGATGAATCAGGCGATTCTCACCGTAGTTGAAGACGATAAGGCCGACGCTTTGCTGGAGGCTTTGCATCAGAAGGATTTGGCTTATCCGGATCTGGGTTTGAGGGCTTTTGCCTGGAGAATTGACAAACATATTTAATTAATTGCAAAACTTGAGTATGGAAATTACGATAACTAATCAGAATCTGGAGGAAGTTTTGTCCTCTTCTTCTGTAGTGGTGATAGATTTCTGGGCTACCTGGTGCGGTCCTTGCCGTATGCTCGCTCCGAGCGTGGAGGAAGTTGCCGACCAGATGCAGGGAAAGGCCGCAGTGTGCAAATGCAATGTGGACGAGGCTCGTGAAGTGGCTCTCAAATACAGGGTGATGAGCATTCCTACACTGATCTTCTTCAAGAATGGAGAGGTCGTCGACAAGACGGTAGGTGTAGTGTCAAAAGATGATATTATTTCAAAAATCAATAATTTGTTATGAAAAGAATTATTCTGACCGCAGCCGTGGCTTTGATGGCTACGCTCAGCGCAAATGCGCAGATAGGTATCGTGGGCGGTCTTACCACCACGGCGACTAACCTCAATGATGCATACAAGGATATAGCTCAGACAAAAACAGTCAGCCAGTATCACGTGGGACTTGTATATAATGTAAATCTTCCGCTCGGATTCAGCGTTCAGCCGGGAGTGCTTTATAATGTGAAGGGCCAGACTCTCAACACCACTCTTGAAAAGTACGGTATGGGCAATTATGATATCACCGTCGACAGTAAGACAGGATATCTCGAGGTGCCTGTCCGTGTGGCCTGGGGTGTGGATTTCGGCATCGTGGAGCCGTTCGTGTTCGCTGAGCCTTTCGTAGGATATGCTCTTACCACAGAGGCTGTCAGCCAGTTCAAGGATTCGGCTACCAAGGAATTGGCCAATGCCGCAGTGACGGCTATGGGAGGCAAGCTTGACACTTCGAACTCCGACTCTGACAAATGGGTGGACCGCAACAGAGTGAATTATGGCATAGGTCTTGGCGCAGGCGTCAAGGTTTTGAATCACGCAGCCATATCTGTCAAGTATTATTGGGACCTGGGCGCTATGTATAAGGAGGCCGAAGACGGTTCTGACAAGGTCAGTATTTCTGCATCAGCCGTGGGAACTGCGGTAAAGAATCAGAAATGCTCCGGTATCGCCGCTACGCTTACACTTTATTTTTAACATAAGTTGATGAATGGTAGACAAGCCGCACGGATTTCGCGCGGCTTGTTTTTAGGTAATAAATGTTAAGGGAAGAAATAATAAGTTTTCTGGGAGAGGATTGGCAGAGGCTCAATTCTTATATAAATGACTCTCTGCACTCCGAAATACATCTGCTTCAGAAGGTTAATGACGAGATAATATCGCACGGAGGAAAGATGCTGCGTCCCATAGTGGCTTTGCTGGTGGCCCGTCTTCTCAGCGGAGAGTCCTCGGTTTGCGATGAGTCCGTCAGGGTGGCGGCGGCTACGGAACTGCTTCATAATGCCACGCTGCTTCACGATGACGTGGCGGATGACAGTCCTACCAGACGGGGCAATCCCACGCTTTCTTCACTGATTGGCCCGCATTCGGCCGTGCTTGTCGGTGATTTTTGGCTTGCAAGGGCGATGCAGGTGGTGATGTCCATTAAACAGAAGGAGGCGATAGCCAAGGTTTTTTCTGCCGCTATGACGAATCTGGCCGAGGGTGAGATGCTTCAGCTGCAGAAGTCTTTCGGTGAGAAGACGCTAAGGGAGGATTATCTTCGAATCATTTATTGCAAGACCGCTTCTCTTTTCGAGACGGCCTGTGTGGGATCGGCCATAACGGGCGATGCGGATGAGAACCAATTGGCTCAGATACGGGAATATGCCGTGTCTATGGGAATAGCGTTCCAGATCAAGGACGATATTCTGGATTATGTCGGTGATGTGGCTCTCGGTAAGCCTGTGGGGATAGATCTCAAGGAACAGAAGATTACTCTTCCTCTTCTTTGTGCGCTGGAGAGCTCGGATCGTGAGGAGGAGATACGAAAAATGATATACGACATCCATTCCAATCCTCAGTATTGCGAGCAAATTCGTACATTTGTATTTGACCGTGGGGGAGTACAGAAGGCTGCCGATATTCTGGAGGAATATATACGGAAGGCTAAGCGGGCTCTGGATATCTTCCCTGACAGTCAGGCAAAACGCTATCTTGTAGGGATTGCGGAATATAATACTATCAGAAAGTCTTAGAATGAGTTTTTCGCAGATTAAAGGTAATGAGAAGACGATAAAGGCCCTTAAGGGAATGGTGGATTCCGGTAAGGTCCCTCACGCCATTATGTTCCAGGAACAGGACGGCGGCGGTGCTATGGAGCTTTCCATAGCGTTTCTCCAGTATCTTTACTGCAAGCACAGAACGGAGGATGATGCCTGCGGGGTGTGCCCGTCCTGTAACAAGATAGGTAAGCTCATCCATCCGGATTTGCATATCATTTTTCCGGTGAATGCCGGGGTGAGTGCGGATTATCTGGACAAATGGCGCGCGTTGGTATTGTCGAACCCCGCATTTACTGAGAATGATCTGAGCGAGGCTCTCGAGATAGAGGGTAAGAACGCGATGATTAAGGTCGACGAGTCCAAGTCGTTGATTGATAAGCTGTCTTTGAGTGCTCTTGAAAAGGGATACAGAAGTGTCATAATCTATCTTCCGGAGAAGATGAACAAGGATGCGGCCAACCGTCTGCTCAAGCTTATCGAAGAGCCTCCGAAACTGACGGAGTTTATCCTTATCACGCACGCCCCGGGGCAGGTTCTGACCACCATTGCTTCGCGGTGTCAGCAGATAAGACTTGATTCATCCACTTTCCCGTCTTCTTTCGCGGCAAATTCTGAGCAGGTGCAGCTTTTCCGGCAGCTTATGCAGGGGCTTCTCGCCAGGGACTTGTACGCCTGTCTTGAGATAGGGGATTCTCTTGCCAATCTTTCTTCAAGGGAAAAAGCGAAAAGTTTTTGTAAATTTGCCTCTGACGTCTTGAGAGACATCTTCCTTTATCAGCAGAAGATGCCTTCGCTGGTGAAGGGAAGTCCATTTTCAGAGGAGGAACTTTCCGACTGGGCGTCGAGAAGTAAAAAGACGTTCCCGCGTAAGGCTCTGGACAGCTTCAGCCGCTCGCATATGCTGATATCGAGGAATGTCAACACGAAAATTCTGTTCACCGATTTGGTGAATTCATTATATGGCAATATATGAACGAATCTAAAACATACGATTGCTTCCGTGGTTGTGAGGTCGTGGACTGCGAGGACGGAACCAAGGAAGTTACATATAAGGAAGGCTGTTGTAAACTGGCCGTACATAATTATCTGAAGAACATACCTGCTATAGAGTACAAGGATATTTTCGAGGTGAGGTTCAAGAATACCAGAAAGGGGTATTATCGTAACGATTCAGGCCAGAGCATACGTCAGGGAGACAAGGTGGTCGTGGAGGCCGCTTCGGGCTATGATCTGGGTATGGTCTCGCTCGAAGGCCCGCTTGTGCTCAAACAGATGCAGCGCCGTCGTATAGATCCGCAGTCTTATGAGTTCAAGAAGATCTACCGCAAGGCACGTCCTCTCGATCTGGAGAAATGGATGGCCGCCACGCAGCGTGAACAGCAGACGATGATAGAGGCCAGGCGTATAGCCGCTACTATGGGTCTGGAGATGAAAATCGGAGACGTGGAGTTCCAGGGAGACGGGACCAAGGCCATTTTCTATTATATAGCCGACGGGAGGGTGGATTTCCGTCAGCTTATCAAGGTTTTCGCCGAGGAGTTCCGTATCAAGATAGAGATGAAGCAGATAGGCGCCCGTCAGGAAGCCGGTCTGATAGGCGGTATAGGAGTGTGTGGAAGGCCTTTGTGCTGTGCCAATTATGTCACTAACTTCAAAAGCATAAACACTTCTGCCGCGCGTTGTCAGGATCTCTCTCTCAATCCTCAAAAGCTTGCCGGCCAATGTGGAAAACTTAAATGTTGCATAAACTACGAGGTTCCTGTGTATATGGATGCGCAGAGCCGGATTCCTAAGGTGAGCGAGCCTCTCGAATTCGAGGATGGATTGGCATATCTAAGGAAGACGGACATACTCGCTGAGATGATGTATTTTTCTTATGACAAGTCGTCGGACGCGAATCTTTATCCTGTGCCGGCTCAGGAGGTGCGTGAGATACAGCGTATGAACCGCAATGGGATACGTCCGCAGTCTCTCATTCCTGACGCGCAACCGTCTTCTCCTGAATTCGTTACGGCGGTGGGAGAGGGCAGCATCTCCAGATTCGATTCCCCTAAGAAGAAGCGCAAGAAGAACAAGCCTCGCGGCAACGGCAACAAGAATGAGAACAAGAATAAGCAGTAGGCTTTTTCCCCTGTTTTTAGGAGTGTTTTTCGCTCTGTCTTCCTGCGGTGAGCCTGACGGAGGTTCACATTTCATAAAGGGAAGCCGTGCGGAGTACGAATATGTCATTCCGCAGATAGATACGCTCTCTTTGTATGATTTCTCGCTGTATACCAGTTTGAAAAACAAAAAGGTTAACGCTTTGGAAGAGTCTCTTCCCATCGTTGTGAGATGGATTTCTCCGCAGAATGAGGTCTATTCGGAAAGCGTCTGGCTACCGTTGTGTGAGAAAAAACAGCTTTACCGCCAGGGGATGTTGTTCCCGCGGAGCGGGGAGTGGAGATTGGTTATATATCCTCAGGACGAGACAGGAGAAATTAACGGATTGGGAATAAGTTGGGAAAAATATGGGACACGATAAACTCAGACGTTTTGCTGAAAATGAGACTTTTACCTGCCTTCTTCAGCCGTCAAGCGAACAGGTGCTTTCAGAAGGCTTTTTTAATCTGCAGGACCATCCGATAAAGGGTCATTGGGCGGAGAAGATGTTCGGACGCGAGAGTGCCGAGATAATTCTCGAACTTGGCTGCGGGAAAGGCGAGTACACCATAGATTTGGCCCGGAGATATCCGGACAAATGCTTTATTGGCGTGGATATAAAGGGTGCGAGGCTGTGGAAAGGGGCCAAGACGGCCACTATTGAAGGTATTTCTAATGTGGCGTTCCTTCGTACGCGGATAGAGTTCATCACCGCTTTCTTCGCTCCCGGAGAGGTGTCCCAGATATGGCTCACCTTTTCCGATCCGCAGATGAAAAGTGAGAACAGCCGCCTCACTTCACCTCTTTTTCTGGAGAGATACCGTAAGATGCTCCGTCCCGGAGGCGTTATCCATCTTAAGACGGACTCGCGTTTCCTTCACGAATATACCGAGGCTATGGTCCGTGCCAACGCTCTTGAGCAAATCTGCTCAACCAAAGACCTGTACGCGGAAAAAGACTCCATCGGGGGCCTTGACAGTGTGGTTTACGAGGTTCAGACTTTCTACGAGAAGATGTTTCTGGAAAAAGGAATCCCCATCACTTACCTTTCGTTCAGAATAGATAAGGACGGGGAGTATGTTCATCCGACGGATTTTGACGAAAAATTCTGGCGAGATAAGGAAAAGTCCCGTTAGGCTGTCCCGCTCGCGCCCAGCATCTCCAGCGCTTCTTCCAGACTTATGGCGTCGTCGATGGTGAAGCCGCCGTTGGCGGTGCGGCGAAGTGAGGACAGGAAGGCTCCGCTTCCGAGCGCTTCGCCCAGATCGCGTGCGAGTGCGCGTATATAAGTTCCTTTGGAACAGTCTATTGAGAGTATGGCGGTAGGGAGTTTCTCTCCACTGAGATTCACTACATTGATTTTCCCACGGGCATCGCGTTTCCCTTCCGGTTCAGGTTCCGACAACCAGTCTTCCAGGTGAATGTCATAGATATTTATTCTTGCGGACTGGAGTATCCCCGTGTCTTCGAGCGGAAGTCCTGCCTTCAGGCGCTTTCGGGCCAATTCATACACTCTTATTCCGTCTACGGATTTGGCGCTGAAAAGAGGTGCCACCTGATCCTGCTCTCCTATGAAGCGGGGGAGGACGGCTTCGAGGGCCGCCCTGCTGACTCCGTCAAGAGGGAATCTCCCGTTTATTTCTTTTTCTCTGTCGTACGAAGCGGTGGTGGCACCGAAACTTATGCCCGCACGGTACTGCTTGGCAGAGCGCTGAAGTTCTTCAGCCTTGCGTGTGGCAGGACCTATGCACACCAGGAGTATACCTGTGGCGAGAGGGTCAAGCGTTCCCGCGTGTCCGACTTTCAGGTTTTTCTTACCGAAATGCCGACAGGCGGCCCACTTGACTTTTCTTATCACGTCGGCCGATGTCCAGCAGTAAGGCTTGTCTATCGGAAGAATTATCCCTTCAGGATAATCCTCTATGTTATTTGACAACGGGGATCTTTTCAATTCTTCTGAGGTGTCTTCCGCCTTCAAATGTGCTGTCCAGCCAGGCATCTGTTATGGCACTGGCTTTCCTGTATGAAACGAAGCGTGCCGGAAGCACGAGCACGTTGGCGTTGTTATGTTCTTTGACCAGTTTGCCTATCTCCACGTCCCAGGCCAATCCTGCTCGGATGGAGTCGTGATGGTTGAGTGTCATAGCCATTCCGTTGCCTGTGCCGCAGAGGGCTATTCCCTTTTCCACTTCTCCGCGCTCTATGCCGCGTGCGAGTGCGTGCGCAAAGTCGCAGTAATCGCAGCTTTCGGTGCTGTCTGTCCCGTAATTGACTACTTCAAAGCCTCTTTTCGTGAGCTTTTTGATGAGCTTGGCCTTGTATTCCACTCCGGCGTGGTCGCTGCAGATACCTATCTTGCTCATATTATTCTATATGTTTGCCAAGTTCCTGAATCCTCTGCACGGCCTGGTCGTGTCCGATGCAGGAGAGTATCTCCGTTATTCCGAGTCCGCTTCCGCTTCCCGTAAGGCCAAGACGTATGCAGTTCATAACCTTGCCCATAGGCCATTGTTTTTCGCGGATATATTCTTCCGGATTATCTCCTGCGGTGATGGCTTCCAGAGCCATCGCGTAATTTTCAGGAGTTCCGAATTTCTTGAGATCCTTCTCAACGTATTTGTCAGGCGCGATGAACAGGTAAGGCGCTATGGTCCAGAAATCTGACACGAACGTAGCCCTGTCCTTTATTATGCCCACGACTTTCTGCACATACTGCAGGTCTGTCTTCACTCCGTGTGCTTCGAGAATTGGCAGGTAGGCAGAAGCGAGCTGCTCGTCGCTTTTCATACGGAGGTATTCCTTGTTATACCATTTGGCCTTCTCCGGGTTGAATTTTGCTCCGCTTTTGCTTACTTTGTCGAGAGAGAAGTTCTCTATGAGTTCCTGCATTGAGAATATTTCCTGCTCCGTGCCCGGATTCCAGCCGAGCATAGCGAGCATATTGACGAAAGCCTCGGGGAAGTAGCCGTCTTCGCGGTATCCGTGGTACTGTTCGCCTTCCGAATTGGTCCATACGAGAGGGAATACCGGGAATCCCATCTTGTCTCCGTCGCGTTTCGAGAGCTTTCCGTTGCCCACAGGCTTGAGAAGAAGAGGCAGGTGGGCGAATCTTGGCTGAGTGTCCGTCCATCCGAATGCTTCATACAGAAGATAGTGGAGCGGAAGAGACGGAAGCCACTCTTCTCCACGTATGACCTCGGTGATTTCCATAAGGTGGTCGTCCACTATATTGGCAAGGTGATAGGTAGGAAGCAGGTCCGTGCGTTTCCAAAGCACCTTGTCATCGAGTGTGGATGAGTTCACTTCCACGTGTCCTCGGATAAGGTCGTCCATCTTCACGATCCTGTCCTCCGGCATCTTGAAGCGAATGGTCCAGTCCGTGGTCTCTTCCAGAAGCTTTTCCACTTCTTCTTTTGGAAGGGTGAGGGAGTTGCGCAGTTTGCCTCGGCTCTGATGGTTGTAGATGAAAGTCTCGCCTTTCGCTTCCGCTTCGCTTCGCAGTGCGCTGAGCTCTTCTGAAGAGTCGAATGCGTAGTACGCCCAACCGGCGTCCACGAGCTGCTTGGCATATTTGTAATAGATGTCTCTGCGTTGAGACTGTCTGTATGGAGCGTGCGGATGACGCTCCGAAGCTGTCTCCACCACTTCACCGTTTTCGTTCACGCCTTCGTCGGGGATGATCCCGCACCAGGAGAGAGCTTCTATGATGTATTTCTCCGCACCCGGAACGAACCTCGCTGAATCGGTGTCTTCGATTCGGATTATGAAGTCTCCGCCTTTCTGCTTGGCATATAGATAATTATAAAGTGCAGTGCGTACGCCGCCCATATGCAGTGGACCTGTAGGGGATGGCGCGAATCTTACTCTTGTACGTCTCATTTCTGTATTCTTCTTATGGCTGGTATTGTTTCTAAATCTTTGAGTGTGTCTTCGTCCGTGCTGAGCATAGCCGGCTTGTTTTCAGGATCGTATGTTATCTTTGATTTGTTCTCCGTATTGAATCCTATGTGGCCTGAGCCGAAGGAAGAAGTCGTATCCTTGAACTGGATGTCTTCTCCTCCCGGGGTGTAGGTGTAGTTGCGGTCTATGAGGATGATGTCACTTTTGCATATTTCCGGAGCCAGAATGGTGTTGGAAGCGAAACCTGTGGCTATCGCCGTGATTTTTACAGTGTCCTTGAACTCCGGATCGTCGTTGAGGATGATTCCGTACTTGAAGTTGTTAGCGTCTCCGGTATAATCCGCTATCTTGCTGTTGAGCTGTTTGTGCTCTGTCATAGTGATGCTTTCCTTGTTGGCGCCTATGGTGACGTTCAGAAGGACATTCCTGGCGGTCTTCAGGTCGAAATCGTTGAGAAGCGGAGAGTTGAACGCTTTTTCCACGGCTTCGTCGAGACGGTTCTCCCCGTGCCCGATTCCACTTCCCATAAGGGCCATTCCGCTGTTTTTCATCATATTCTGTATGTCCTTGAAATCCACGTTGATATAGCCTTTCTCCTTGATGATTTCAAGAATGCTTTTTACGGCAGTGCACAGGATTTCGTCCGTTTTTGGGAAAGCCTCATACAAGAGCATATCTCCGTAGAAGGCATAGAGATTCTCGTTCTTGATGATGATGAGACTGTCCACGTTTTTCTCCAGTTCGTGTATGCCGTCTATGGCTTTGGAAAGCTTCTGCCTCCCTTCGAATTCAAACGGAATGGTGACCACGCCCACGGTTAGGATGCCTGCGTCCTTGGCCATTTTGGCTATGACGGGGATGGCTCCCGTTCCCGTGCCTCCGCCCATTCCTGCCGTGATGAAGAGCATCTTGGTGTTCCCGTCCAGCAGTTTTTCCTTTATGGCGTCCTGGCTTTCAATGGCTGCATTGCGGCCGGCGCTTGGATCGGTTCCGGCACCGAGGCCTTCCCCGAGCTGAATCTTGGTAGGGACGTCACAGGCGTTGAGCGCTTGCGCATCCGTATTGCAGACGATGAAACTGCACCCCTCGATGTTCTGCCGGTACATATAATTTACGGCATTGCATCCGCCTCCTCCTACGCCAAGCACCTTGATGGTGGTGTTCGACGTACTCCAGTTGAGAGGCACTATTATGTTCAAATTGTTATCTGTTTCGCTCATTTTGCTTCCTGATTGTCTTCTGTTTCGTTGTTTCCTACGCCATTATAAAGATTGTCGAAGATGCCACCGCCAAAAGTTGTCACTGAGTCAAAGGCTGACCTGACTTTTCCGAAAAACGGTTTTTTCTTCTGGTGAGTTTCGGGAACTTTTTTCTGTTCTTTCTGTGCAGGCTCCGGGGCTTTCGTCTCTATCTCGTTTGGCGCGAACAGTTCCATATCCGCCTTTGTTGTCTCTCCGGCGGCCTCTTCTTTTATCGCACAGTTAATATGCTGATTCCTGCAGGATTTTATGAGCATCGCCTGCAGGGAGTTGTCTTTAGGAGAAGCGAAATTCTCCGGGTAGGCGATTCTGCAAGGAAGCCCCGTCATATTCGATACCAGGGAACAGCAGCAGTGGATAAGGGATCCGCCTCCGCTGAGCACAATCCCCGAACGGAGTTTGTCAGCATAGCCGCTTTCTCCTATCAGATGCATTACGCAGTGTATGATTTCCGTCATTCTGCAGCTTATGATTTCTGACAGATACTTGACAGGCAACTGCTGATAGTCTCCTGAAGGCGTTTCTATCTTGAGTGTCTTGTCTGAAAGGGTTTGCAGTCTTTCCGGCGTACAGAAACCATATCCGAGCTTGATGTTTTCCGCCAATTTTTCCGAAATGTTACATTCGGTATGTATGTCTTCGCTGACGACTCTGCCGGCGAAAGGGAAACTGCCGTAATAACGGAGCGATCCTTTGTGATAGATGGAAAGCGATGTCACTTCGGATCCTATTTCCACGAGAGCCGCCCCCCTGTCCATTTCTTCCTTTCGGAGCAGGCTCTCAGGGTGGCAGATAGGCGTGAATTCATAACCGAAAGCGGCTATTCCCAATTCGTTGAAGACTCTGTCTATGTTGTCCTTATATTTCTTCGCTCCGACGAACCCTAAATAATGTCCCTCAAGAAAACTGCTGGAAGATCCGATTATCTCACTCTCGTCGACCTGAATGAAATCGTCTGTCGAGTAAGATTGGGCAAGTATGCCGTAGAGGATCTCGGTGTTCTTGTTGAGCTTCGAAGTCAGCTGTTCGGACGCCAGATCTTTGAGGGAGAGTATCTCTTCCTGGTTGATATACCCTTTGTTCTCGTCCCTTTTGGTCTTTTGTGAGAGGCTCAGAGTCTTGACATTCCATCTTGGAAGATTGGCCACGACCTCATTTATCTTGAGCCCGGTCTTCTCTTCCGCCTTGGCTATGAGCTCTTTCAGCGGAGCTGCGACTTTCTGCGGGTTGAGAATATTTCCTCTGCTTATTCCTTCCGATGGCAGTTCCTCCTTGAAAAGCACCTCTGAAGGCGCTCCATTCACTGCCTCGCAAACACAAAGGCTGATTTTGGAAGAACCGAAATCGACTATGGCTACATATCTTTCTTCCTGCATATTATTTGTCCGTTATATTTTAAATTCACTATTATGTATCCTTCTTCACGTGGCTGTATCTTCGTGAAATACTTGTCCAGATAGGAAAACTTTCTCTCCCTGTCCTTAAAATCTCCAAAGATAATCTGCTCTTTGTCGGAATGCAAGATAAAATCGTTATTTTCTGCTATGGAATAGCTGATTATTCTGCTGTTCCATTTTTCGGAACCGCTGATATAGTTCACCAGGGAAATAGCTTGCGTAAGCCAATGGATGGACATACCCTTGGATGTGGAACATAGGATTTGAGGCACCTGGGCATCAAACGAAGTGCTCAGCGGAAATACGATCCCTTCGGCGTCCGCATAATAACCCCTTCCTTTTTTATCCACGATCTTCAGTACCGGTTCTCTCTGATAGACAGCTATATGTAGCACCCCGTCCTGGGTTACCCAGGCTTCGCTCTGTTTGACTGACGGCTTCACGTTAAGAATATTCTCTATTCTGGCCAAGTCTATATCGCAGATCCTCTCCCCGATAATGATACCGTATGAAGACAGCGAACTGAGAACCTCTTCTTCGCTTACAAAGCGCATCTCCCCGGGGATGCTGACCTCTATGGTTTTACACGCCAATTCGTGACTTTCTCTCTGTGTCAGGACAAGCAATGCCCCTATCCCGGTAGTGAATACCAGGACAAACAGACTGCAAAGCCAGGATTTGAGTGTGAGTTTCATCGGTTTAAAAGCTTTATTATAGGGTCAACCAATCTGTCAATATTACCGGCGCCGAATGTCACCAGCACGTCCAGGTCCGCTTTTGAAAGCCAATCCAGCAGATCGTCATAGTGAAGCAGATGTTTTTTCGGACAAGATAAGTCTTTATAAATGATTTCGGAACTTACTCCCTCGATAGGTTCTTCTCTGGCAGGGTAGATGTCCAGAAGAACCACCTCGTCGGCAAGGCTCAGAGCTTCGGCGAATTCTGGGGCGAAATCTCTTGTTCTGGTGTAGAGATGCGGTTGGAAGATAGCCGTTATTTTTCTTTCCGGGAAGATGTTCCTTATGGTCCGTATGCTGGCTTTGAGTTCCTCGGGGTGATGGGCGTAATCGTCGATATAAGTGAGTGCAGGGGTGTTGATATGCTCCTCCAGTCGTCTTTTGGCTCCCAGAAAGCTTCCTATCCCCGATCGCAGTTCATCTCCGCTGACTCCGTGAAGAAGGCAGATGGCGGCGGCAGCTATGCTGTTCTCGACATTGAGAAGTCCGAGCGTGCCCACTTTAATGTCTTTGACGACTCCCTTCGGGTGCACCAGGTCGTAGGTATAGTGCCCGTCCTGCGAAAGTCTGAAATTCTTTCCGTGAAAATCGGCTTTTTCTTCCGAAAGGTGGTAACTCCACAGGTGCGCATTGTAGTCCTCAGCCTTCAACGGCAGTCCCCATTTGGCCACAATGTCGGAACTTACCTGCGAAGCGAATTCACGGTAAGCCTGCTGCACGTGCTCCAGATCTCCGTAGATGTCCAGATGGTCTGCGTCCATAGCGGTGATGGCTGCTATCTTGGGGTGCAGCTGGAGAAACGACCGGTCGAATTCATCGGCCTCAACCACTACTGTGTCGTTGTCGCTTACCAGGTAATTGGTACCGTAGTTTTTGGATATTCCGCCCAGAAAAGCGCTGCATCCCTGACTTCCCGAGTGCAGGATGTGGGCCACGAGGGTGGAGGTGGTAGTCTTGCCGTGTGTTCCGGCTACGGCGAGCGTACACTGTCCTTTGGTAAGTTCTCCCAGGGCGCGCGAACGTTTCACCACCCTATATCCTTCGCCAATCACCTTCTGCAGTTCCTTGAGATCTGACGGAATGGCCGGGGTGTAGATGACAAGGGTGTTTTCTTTGTCCGAGGGCACGAGATCCACTCTGTCCTCATAATGCACGGCGATTCCTTCCGCTTCCAATTTTCCTGTCAGCTCGCTCGGCGTCCTGTCGTAACCGCTGACATTATACCCCTTGTATTTATAGTATCTGGCCAGGGCGCTCATCCCTATCCCGCCTATGCCTATGAAATATACCGTATTCATTTCTTATCCAATAATTTATATGCCTCGTCCACTATAACCTGCGCGGCATCCTTGAGCCCCAGTTCAAGGGCGTTCTGCTCTATCCGGGCCAATTCCTTCCCGTCGTGGACAAGCTCTATGGCCTGCGTCATAAGGACTTTCCCGGCATCCGCATCCTTCACTATTCTGGCGGCGCCTTTATTGACAAGGGCCATCGCATTATGCGTCTGATGGTCTTCCGCCACATTCGGAGAGGGTACGAAGATGCAGGCTTTCCCGGCCACGCATATCTCCGAGATGGAGCTTGCCCCTGAACGCGATATGACCAGGTCGGCGCACGAATATGCCAAATCCATCCTGTCTATGAAGGCGCTGTAGTGGATGTTGGCCTGTTTGTGGTCCGCCATAAAATCAGTCACGCCTTTCTCATAGTATTTGCCGCACTGCCACAGTATTTCTATGTCTTCCCCCTGAGGCATACCCTCATTTATCCAATTCATTATGGCCTGATTGAGGGTGTTGCATCCCAGACTTCCGCCCACCACGAGAATGTGTTTCTTTTCGGGATCGAGACCGAAGTGTTTCAGACCCTGCTCGCGGAGCTCTTCCGTGGCCTTCACGATGTTTGCCCTGATGGGATTTCCGCTGAGAACGATCTTTTCTGCCGGAAAGAATTTTTCCATCCCCTCATAAGCGACGCAGATCCGGTCTACGTCCTTGGCAAGCATACGGTTGGTGAGACCGGCGAATCCGTTCTGCTCCTGTATGAGCGTGGGGACGTGGCACTTGACGGCTGCGCTGAGAAGCGGTGCGCTGGCATATCCGCCTACTCCTATCGCTATGTCCGGGTGGAATCGGCGTATTATCTTCTTGGCCTTGGCCCGGCTGTAAAGCACCTTGAAAGGGACCTGGATGTTATGGAGCAGATTCTTGAGAGAGATTTTTCTTTGAAGCCCGCATATTGGAAGGCCAATTATGTCGAAGCCTGCGGCGGGAACTTTTTCCATCTCCATTTTGCCTTTGGCCCCGACGAAGAGAATCTTGCTCTCCTGGTTGAGCTCTCTGAATTTGCTCGCTATGGACACGGCGGGGAAGATGTGACCTCCGGTGCCGCCTCCGCTGATAATGATTCTAATTGCTTTGTAGTTCATCTGATTCGAAATCGTCTAAATCTGAAAGTGCGTCCGAGACGTTGTCTGTTTTCTCCACGTTTGGCACCATCAGCGGCTCGGCTTCCTTGCTTGCCTTCATCATTCCCTTATATGCCATTCGGCTTATCGAAAGGATTATTCCGAATGCGCCGCTGAAGCACAGGAAAGCGAACGATCCGTGGCTGAGCAGCGGAAGAGTCTGTCCGGTAAGCAGGCCGAAGTCCATATTCACGAATATGTGCACGAAGGCTTGTCCGGAGATAAGCAGCACGAGAGAGAAGATGGCGCTTTTGGCGAACAGGTCATTGGCACAGTTCTTTATTATGAGCGTCCCCCTGGCCAGAAGCGAGAGGTAGAGGGCTATCACGAAGATGCTCAGCCATCCGTATTCTTCCACTATGAAGCTGAACATATAGTCCTCGGCGATATCCGGCACCACGTATCTCTGAGTGCTCTGCCCCGGACCTTTCCCGAGAAAACCACCCTGTTTGATGGCAAGTCTCGCGCTGTATGGCTGACGCAGCTTGTCCAAGGCGGCCTGTCTCTCGTCTTTGGTCGTGGCACGTTTGTATTCCTTGACCATATCGGGTGAGATTATTCGGCTTATGGCCGTGCTGATACGGGCGAATTTCGGAGGATTGTCTCCGCGGTTCTTGGAGATGGTGTGTATACCGTAGACACCGCCCACCAGAGCAAGCACCAGAGCGCCCGCTATGAGGGCAGGTTTGAAATCGTTGGTCCCTACGGCTATGGTTATGATCATCAGGATGGCCAGAAGCAGTGCCGTGGTGTTTGATCCTCTCATCACCATAGCAATGGTGATCAAGAAAGGGGCATACAGGAAGACCCCCTTTCTCAAATTTTTGTTTTTCAATTTGTCCTGTATCAGAGGGATCTTGTCCAGCAGGGTGGATGTGCCTGTCTCTATCATATCTATGGCCCAGGCCAGGTACATCATCATAGCGACCTTCACCACTTCGAAGACGTGGAACTGGAAGCCTCTTATTTCGAAGAAACGGACGGCTCCGTTTATGTTCACTCCCTTGACTGAAAGTATGATGAGCAGGAACAATGAGAGGAGGAATCCGAATCGTGACAGGGTCTTGAAGACCTTGATGTTTTTGATGTTGTAGATAAATATGACTGCAAGAAGCGATCCTCCCACCACCTTGAGATGGTCTATCATTATGTCCACTCTGGACGTTTTGGCGGTTATGAGCCTCGACGATGAGGAGAAGATGAACAAGACAGATAAAAGCATCAGCATCAGAAGGATGAGCCAGACCACCTTGTCTCCCGTCAGGTGATCCAGAAAATGGAGTATCTTGTTCTTCAGCGCGTTTGTCATAGATTTCTTACGGCTTCCTTGAATTTTTCACCTCTGTCTTCGTAATTCTTGAACAAATCGAAGCTTGAGCAGCAAGGGCTGAGAAGCACTACGTCTCCTTCGCAGGCGAAAGCGGCGGCGGCTCTTACGGCATCCTCCGCAGAATGGGTGTCCACCATATTCTCCTTACCCACTATATCCTCGAAGGCTTCGTGTATGCGTTCGTTGTGCAGTCCCATACATACGATGGCCTTGACTTTTTCTTTCACCAGGTCATTAAGCACGGAGTAGTCGTTCCCCTTGTCTTTGCCGCCGACAATCCATACGACAGGTTTTGTCTGACAGTCAAGAGCATACCACGCTGAATCGACGTTGGTTGCCTTTGAGTCGTTGATATACAGCACGTCCCTTATGCTCAAGACCGGCTCCAGCCTGTGTTCGATGGGCTGGAAGGAACGCAGAGCTTCACGTATGACGTTGTTGCTTATCCCCGAGGCTTTGGCGGCAAGAGCTGCGGCCATTGAGTTGTATATGTTATGCTTTCCTCCCAATGCCAATTCTTTCAGATATATCTCTGTCTCGTCTTCGTCATAGTCAAGGATGATCTTGTCGTGGTCCAGATATGCCCCTTGTTCGACTGTTTTCTCTTGAGTGTAAGGCAGTTTGCGCGCCTGCACGAGAATCTGGCTCAGATGTCCTATGGTGATCTGGTCATCAGAATCGAAGATGAAGCAGTCTTCCGGGCGGAGATTCCTGGTGATGCGGAATTTGGCCTTCACATAGTTTTCCATCTTGTAGTCGTAGCGGTCCAGATGGTCGGGCGTGATATTGGTGATGATGGCTATGTCCGGACGGAAGTCGTAGCAACCGTCAAGCTGGAAACTGCTTATCTCCAGCACGTAATAGTCGTGATGCTCGGTAGCAACCTGAAAAGCGTAGCTCTTGCCTATGTTTCCTCCGAGTCCCACGTTGAGGCCGGCCTGCTTGAACAGGTAATAGACCAGCGAGGTGGTAGTGGTCTTGCCGTTGGACCCGGTGATGCATATTTTTCGGGCGGAATCGTATCTGGCTGCGAATTCGATCTCCGAGATGATATGTATTCCCTTGTCCTCGGCCTTGCGTACTATTTCCACGCTCGAGGGGATGCCCGGGCTTTTTATGATTTCACCGGCGTTGAGAATCTTATCTTCGCTGTGGCCGCCTTCTTCGTATTCTATGTTCCATTTGTCAAGAACGCTTTTATACTCGTCCTTGATGGTGCCGTTGTCTGACAGAAAGACATCGAAGCCTTTCACTTTAGCGAGAACGGCTGCGCCAACACCGCTCTCAGCACCGCCTAAAATTACTGTCCTGGACATTTCTATCTGAGTTTAAGTAATGCCAATGTACTTACAGCCAGCAGTATACCTACAAGCCAGAACCGTATCACGATGCGAGGCTCCGGAAGTCCCTGCTTCTGAAAATGATGATGTATCGGGGCCATAAGAAACAGTCTTCTGGCCTGTCCGTATTTCTTTTTCGTGTATTTGAAATATCCTCTCTGGAGTATCACGGAAAGTCCTTCGACCAGGAAGATTCCGCAAAGCACGGGAAGCAGCAGCTCCTTACGGAGAAGTACGGCCCCCACGCCTATGATTCCGCCTATGGCCAGGCTTCCCGTATCACCCATAAACACTTGTGCCGGGTAGGTGTTGTACCATAGGAATCCTCCCAGCGCACCCACGAACGCCGCCATAAACACGGCTATCTCTCCCGATCCGGGGATATACATTATGTTCAGGTAAGAAGAGTCTATGGCGTTGCCGCCCAGCCAGGCCAATATGCCCAGCACGACCCCCACTATGGCCGATGTCCCGGCCGAAAGTCCGTCGAGCCCGTCGGTAAGATTGGCCCCGTTCGTGCAGGCCAGGATGATGAAGATGATGACTGCGGCGTAGATGGCCCATTTGCAGTACCAGCCCCAGGTGCCTTTGAACGGTGACAGGTTCTTATAGTCGAATTCGTGGTCCTTGACGAAAGGGATGGTCGTGGTGGTGGTCTTGACTATGTTCTCCTTGATGATTTCTTCCTGCTGCGTGTCCTCGTTGATGTTGACCGAGTGCTCGCGTACCACTATCTTGGGAGAGAAGCATACGAAAAGCGCGACGGTGAGACCCAGGACGAATTGGCCTATGAGTTTGCCTTTTTCGCTCATTCCGTTCTTGTCGTGCTTGAATACTTTGATGTAGTCGTCCCAGAATCCGAGACCTCCGCACCAGAGAGTGGTGATGATAAGTATCTGTATATAAACGTTTGACAGGTCGCAGACCAGAAGCACTGCGCTCAGAAGCGAGATGATGATTATGATTCCTCCCATCGTCGGAGTGCCCTTTTTGCTCATCTGTCCCTCAAGACCAAGGTCGCGTATGGTTTCGCCTATCTGTTTTCTCTGAAGCAGCTCTATCATCTTCTTGCCGAAGATGATGGATATGAGTATGGCTATTATGCTGGCGAGTATGGCCCTGAATGACAGATAGTTCATAAGACCGCCGCCGGGCAGGTCGAATTTTTTCAGCAAATCGAAAAGATAATTCAACATATCTTATTCTTCATTAATTATTTGGCTTATCACTTCCCTTTCATCGAAGTGCAGCTTTTCGGTTCCCAGTATCTGGTATGTTTCGTGGCCCTTTCCCGCAAGAAGGATGACAGCTCCTTTAGCGGAGAAATTGATGGCCGTGCGTATGGCGTCCTTGCGGTTGGCCACGCATACGCTTTTCTTGCGTCCGCTCATATCGAAGCCTCCGCATATCTCGTTCATTATCGCTTCCGTGCTTTCAGAACGGCTGTTGTCCGAGGTGACTATTATCTTGTCGGCATATTTCTGGGCGACGCGTGCCATCTCGGGACGTTTCGTGCGATCCCTGTCCCCTCCGCATCCGAACACGCAGACGAGTTCCGCTTTCGGGGATACTTCGCGCAGGGCCTTCAGGACATTGTCGAGGGCGTCCGGAGTGTGGGCGTAATCTATGACCACGGTCTTTCCGTCTGAGATTCTGATGGTTTCCAGTCTTCCCGGCGCACCGGAAAGCGAACTCAACGCCACCAGCAGCTGCTCCTTGTCGAAGCCAAGCTCGGCCGCCACGGAATAGATGGCGAGCAGATTATAGGCGTTGTGTTCTCCTATCAGTTTGGTCCATACGCTTGTGCCGTCGATGACCAGCTGCATTCCTTCTATGCACTGTTCCAATATCTTGCAGGTGTGGTCCGAAGCCGAGTGGCAGGAGTAGGTGACTTTCCTGGCCTTGGTGTTCTGTAGCATCACCAGTCCGTTCTTGTCGTCGATATTGGTTATGGCTATGGCTTTCTTGCCAAGAGAGTCGAAAAAGGCTTTCTTGCATCTCAGGTATTCGGCGAATGTGCCGTGGTAGTCGAGGTGGTCGTGCGTGAGGTTCGAAAAGATGCCGACCTTGAATTCGAGAGCATCCACCCTGTGCTGGTCCACTCCTATCGAACTGACCTCCATAAAGCAGTATCGGCATCCCTGGCTGACCATACGGGAGAGAAGGGAGTTGATGGTGATGGGATCGGATGTGGTGTTGTCTGTCTCCTCGCGCCGGGTGTCTATGTAATTGGCTATGGTGGAGAGCAGTCCGCATTTGTAGCCGAGGGTCTGGAAAAGGTGGTACAGGAGGGTGACGGTGGTGGTTTTGCCGTTGGTTCCGGTGATTCCCACAAGCGTGAGTTTGCCTGACGGATGGTCGAAAAATCTGTCGGCTATCACTGCAAGGCCTTGCCTGTCCGTCTGTATGGCGGCCACCGCACCTTTTTCAAGAGCCTGCCCGAGATAGTCCTTACCGTCTGCAGCCGTGCCTTTGAGCGCTATGAAAAGATCGCCCTCGTGCACTTTGCGGGAATCGCAGCAGATGGAGAGGACCTCCTGAGAGCCGTCTCCGTGTATTATCGTACTCGATGTGTCTGATATCAGTTTAGAAATCTTCATTCCAATATGGATCTATCTTGTAAAGTTCTTTTATCACCTCAAGAGCCACTTGTACGGGGATGACACCCCCGAAGTAGTCCTTGCGTGTTAAACCTGTAAATATACTGCACACTATCGTATATTGTGGATCTTCCGCCGGGAAAAACCCTACGAATGTTCCTTGCTGCTTGTGCTCTCCCTTGGCGTTCTGGTATCCTCCCGCCATAGCCACGTAGGAGGTTCCCGTCTTTCCGGCCACGCTGCAGGGCGCGTTTTTCAGTCTCCACGCGGTACCGCTTTTTTCGGTTACGGAGGAAAGGGCGTCAGTGAGCATCAGGGCCGTGGTTGGACTGCAGATGGATGCGCTGAGAACGGACGGTCCGCGTTTTTCCACCACTTTCCCGTTCTCCTCTATGTCTTCCACCAGGTAAGGCTTCATCATCTTTCCTTTGCCGGCTATCGCGTTGTAATACATCAGAAGGTGCATAGGCGTGACGCTGACCGAATATCCCATAGCTATCTGCGTAAGGTCCTTTCTGCTCCAGGATTTCTTGGCTGGGGTGCTGATGTCGGGGGAGGTGATTTTCTCCGCCACGTCGAATTCGAAAGGTGTGGTCAGCTGGTATTGCGCTATCTTGTCTATGAAGGCCTGCGGATTGGTGGAGTAATATGTCTTGGCAAGATACCTGAAGGCATAGTTGCTGGATACCTGCACGCAGTAGCGGAGCGGAATCTGGGAGGTATGGTGCTCCCTTTCGTATTCCGTGATATGCTTGTCCGGCTGTTTCTCGTAACCCGGCAGGATTCCGTGGTTGCCGGGTATGGTCTCGTCTATCGATTTGACATATCCGTCTTCTATGGCCGTCATAAGGGTGGATATCTTGAATACGGAACCCGGTTCTCCGCGCCAGGTCACGGCCACGTTTTCATTCTCGCCAATCACGCCGTGAGAATTGCGGCTGAGATTCACCATAGCCTTGATCGCGCCTGTCTTCACCTCCATAATCACGCAGCAGCCGGCGTTGAGTTCCGGATTGTCGCTTATGCGGCTTCTGAGAGCCCTGTCCGCTATGTCCTGATAGTCGACGTTGATGGTGGTGCGAATGTCTTTCCCGTCTATCGCATCCACATAGAGGCTGTCCGTGTCGAGAGCGAACCCGTTGTCCGTCTTTTTGGTGTAGTAATACCCGTCCTTGCCCTGGAGGACGCTGTTGAATTTGCCCTCTATACCGCTGTAGTAGGAGGCATCTTCATTTTCAGTCACGCTTCCTATGGTTCTTCTGGCTATGGCTCCGTAAGGGTATTGGCGTATGGGAACTGGTTCTGTCCACACCCCGCCTTTGTAGCGCCCGTCTTTTATCAGGGGATATTTTTTCAGCTCTTCCAGCTTGTCTTTTTCTATAGGCTTGCCAATTTTAAGATAGTGGCTCTTCTTGTCGAAACTGTTATACAGCAGGTTCTTGTAATATTCGGCGCTTTTCCCTTCCCCCTCGAATGCCTTTTCCAGCCCCTGCGCGAAGAGTGCGGCGTCCCTTTTCCACGCGCTGACCGCATCCGCCCTCTCGGCGGCAGTCATCTTGTTGAGTTTATCCTCCTGGTTGTAGCAGTCGATATAAAGCTGATAGCGAGGGTAGGATATGGCGAGCGGCCTTCCGTCTTCGGAAAGAATGCTTCCTCTTTTCTGCGGAAGGGTCTCTCTTCTGACCGGGAGGGAAAGTTTCTGGCTGATTTCCTTATCGGGCGTCCATATTACCTGAATATAGAAGATGCGGATGATGAATATCACGGTTGCCGCCAGCATAATCAGGTAAATGGCATAAAGTGAATGGCCAAGTCTGTCGCCTGTTTCTTTCTTGCTCATTTTAATCTCTTTGCCGGTTTTTCTGGTGGACATACGCTCGAGCCCTGCTCCTCAAGCAGGTCTTCAAGCTTGCTTCTGCAGCTTATTTCACTTAATTGAAAGGTTTTGGCCGCTATGATGTTCTGCTGCTCCTTGATTATGTCGTTATTCCGCTTAACTTTGGTCAGGGTATTGTCTATCAGCAGACTGGTCCATATGGTAAGAAGTCCCATAAACATCACCACCACGAACTTCAAAAGATGCTTGTCCAGGTGAATCTGCAGGAAAAGAGATCCGTTGAGGATAGCCTTCAGGGTTCTCTGTAAGAATATTATACCCCTTTTCATCGCTTGACTGCTATTCTGAGTTTGGCGCTCCTCGCCCGGGTGTTCTCGCTTATCTCATCTTCGCACGGGAGAATGGGCTTGCGGTTCACGGCCTCCAGAGGCTGATTGCTGCGTCCGAACACGTCCTTTTCCGCTATGCCTTCGAGATTGCCCGCCTTTATGAAATTCTTGACCATCCTGTCTTCGAGCGAATGGTACGTGATGACAGAAAGCCGTCCACCCTTCTTCAAAGACTTGATGGCCCCTTCAAGAAATTTCTCAAGGGATCGCATCTCCTGGTTCACCTCTATCCTGAGGCCCTGATAGACTTTAGCCAGGTATTTGTGCTCGGCAAATTTTGGAGTGGCCTCTTCTATCGCCTTGTCGAATTCGGCCGTGGTGCAGATGCGCTGCGCGCTGCGTTTCCCCACGATGAGCGATGCCAATTTATGCGCGTTCTCCACTTCGCCGTAGATGCGGAAAATCCTCTCCAATTCTTCCTGGCTGTAGGTATTGACGACTTCCTCCGCCGTGAGGCGCCCCTGAACGTTCATCCTCATATCCAGCGGAGCATCGTAACGGAAGGAAAACCCTCTCTGAGCGGTGTCGAACTGGTGGGAGGACACTCCCAGGTCTGCCAATATCCCGTCGAACCCTTCCGGGCACAGCGTAAGGCAGTAGTTGTGGATGAAACGGAAGTTGTTATGTATCAGAGTGAACCTGTCGTCGTCAAGAGCTCCGTCCAGGGCGTCGAGGTCTCTGTCGAAAGCTATGAGACGTCCTTGCGGGGAGAGTCTTCGAAGTATTTCACGGGAATGACCGCCACCTCCGAAAGTGGCATCGGCATAGATGCCATCGGGAGTAGAAACAAGCGCATCCACGCTCTCTTTCAGAAGGACTGGCTTATGGTATTCGTACATTGGAAAACTTAAAAAACGACCCCTTTTTCGCTTCGCGCAAAGATAGCAAAATTCCTGTACATTTCATTATATTTGCGGTATGCGAAAAACAGCAGTTTTACTTTGGACTTTAGCGCTTTTGTGCTCTTGTCGAAGCGGAAATCTCCTGCCCCGTGACGCTTGGAGGGAAGATGTGTATGAGGCGCTTGCGGCTACCGTATCAAGCGCTCCGCGTGATTCCTACGCGGTCTTCGATTTTGACAACACGACTATCATCAACGACATCTCTATGACCCTTATGGAGTATATGGCGGACAATATGTCCTTCGCCTTTTCTCCGGAGGATGCTTTCAGGGCTTTTACCCTCTACCTGCCGGATCTTGACACTCCGCTTGCGGGAGTCGGGCTCAGCGCTTCTCAGATAGGAGAGATCCTCTCGAGGGATTATGCAGTTCTTTATCAGAAGAAGATGAAGGGGGAGGATTTCAGGGAATTCCGTGAGTGGGAAAGGTTCAAAAAGTCTCTTTTCTCTCTGAATGACGGTATAGAGAATACTTTTGACTATGGAACCTGGTGTCTGTGGATGCCGGGGCTCCTTCTTGGGATGGATAAGGATCAAATCGAGGCTCTGACCATTCAGAGCGTGGATTATTGGCTTGAACAGGGGAGTCTGGTGATACCTGATGAGTCCGTGGACCTGCTGCGGGCTTTGAGAAAGAAAGGAGTGAAGACCTATGTGTGCTCCGCCTCTCTTGAGGTGATAGTTGAGGCGCTTGCGTGCAATCCCAAATACGGGCTTGGCTTTTCTGCGGATGAGGTGTTCGGAATCAGGCTCACTGACGATCCCGTGCCTCAGTTCGACCCGTCTTATGACCAGACTTTTCTGGAAGGCAAAGTGAAGTGCATCGACAGGTTTATGCGTCCTGCACACGGCGGGAAAGATCCTGTGCTGGTAGCCGGAGACAGTACAGGCGATTTGCCTATGCTGACCGCTTTCCCGGGAGCTACCTGTCTGGTATATGATTGTGGCAGAGGCGGGAAAATGAGCGAATATATCGCAAAAAAACTCCCCGGTTGGGTGGTCCAGCCGAGGAGTGAGTATACCTTATCTCGAAATTCCGCTAATAGATAGCGAAAGCGAAATCCCAAAGGGTGAAATCATTCGGAGCTGTGGTGTCTACTTCCACGGCTTCTTTGTTTTTCCAGAGATAGCCCTTGTTGATGGTCTCGAATGTCGTGTAGTCCATATCGGAGAAGGCTCCCAGGTTGTAGGTGTCATCTTCGTGGACAAGCACTCCGAGGCCTTGGCACAGGTCCATATCAGGGGTGATTTCTTCTGAATGTCCGTCGCTGTACCAGTTGAATGCGCTGATACGGCTGTCAGAGGTGGACATATTGCCGTTGATTATCCATTTTCCGTCCTTGACGTACAGGCCTCCGACCTCCACGCTTGCCGGATCGGTGAACAGGGTCAGCTCTCCGTCTATCCAGATGGCTCCCTGCCAGGAAGTTCCGTCAGCGACGTTCTTGTATGCGCCGGCGGCATAGACGTGTCCGTCTTCTATCTGGATTTTGTTGACTTTGGCAAGCACACCGTCAGAGGTGAGCTTCTGCGCCACACCGTTTTTCCATATCACCGCAGCGCCTTCTCTCTTGAAATCGGCACTCTGGATATAGCCTCCGACATAGACATCATCCCCATCCACGGCTATGCAATATGCCAATGCATCCGTGCTGCCGTCTGTCAGGGTGAACTTCTCGCCGTTTTTCCAGTAGAGGGCACGCCTGTCATATCCCGGAGAGTCGAATCCGCTGGTGTAGATGTTTCCGTTTGAATAAGCTATGTCCGAGGCCGTGGAATTACCCTCCACGTCACTGTGTACGGTACGGCTGAACTTGGCCTCTTCGCCTATCTTGAAGGCGTATACCACGCCGTTGTTGGCGTTGTACGGATCATAGTAGCCGTCATCTATGAGTTCACCTACGGCTTCGCATCCTGCGATGAAAACGCTGTCCTTATAAGTATACACCGCGTTGCAGAATGCGTCGTGTTCCCCTTTTGAGAGAAGGAATTTCTGTCCGTCTATCCATACGGCCGCATTATAGTATCCTTGTCCGTCCACGGCTTCCTGGCCTGCCAGGACAAGCTTTGCCGTCTTGGGAACATCCGGTTCCACAGGATCTATAGGTTCTACCGGTTCATCCGGTTTGTCGGGGGTAGGTGTGGGGTTCTCTGTTTTTCCACAAGAGAAGCTCAGTGCGCATCCTATCAGCGCACAGAA
>CAVHGF010000023.1:0-30201 GCA_963635625.1 Treponemataceae bacterium
TGGAGAAGCAGAAAATGAAATACGATTACGAAAACGTTCTGGAATACGTCAAGGAGCAGGCCGAAGAAAAAGGCCGTGAGGAAGGACTTGCGGAAGGACTTGCGGAAGGTGAGGCGAAAGGCCTTGAGCGCGGACTTGCGGAGGGCAAGCGCGAGACGGCGAAAAATCTTCTGAACAAAGGTCTGGACATATCATTCATCTCTGAAGTTACAGGACTTCCACAAGAAGTAATAGAGAACCTGTAAAACGCAAAGCACACAACCGGGCTCAAAATACGAATATATAAGGCCCGGTTTTTTCCGTATTGACGGGAAAAGCAGTATCTTTACGAGATATGAACATCTTTGCATCGATTCTGCTGGTGGTGTTGGAAGTGATCGCCACCAGGCCTGAAGCCAATCCTTCCGGAAAACTTCTTACTATGAAGGAGGCAACCATCACCCGCAGCGTATATCCGCAGACGGCCGTAGGAACCTCACGCAATCACCCGCAAAGCCATTTCTTTGAAAAATACGGCAGCATATATTATATAGACGGTACTGACACGTTGAGCGTGGCCATCCGCGAGGGAGACCTCAGTTACGGCACGACCGTGAGCCGTAACGAGTTCGGAATAGACGGCGGACTTTTCCCCTCTCCGAGCGGAAAACTCTGCGCCTATTATGAAAAAGACGAGTCTTCCGTACACGTTTTTCCCATACTTGATATCAGCACGGCGACAAACAAGCCGCTCAAATACCCCTTTGCAGGCAGCTCGAGCGAGAGAATTGGCCTGTGGGTGTATGATTCCGCGACCGGCGGACGCACGAAGGTACAGGTTAGCGATTTCGAAGATGACAGGTATCTCACGCAGGTAACTTGGCATAATGATAATCAGCTGCTTATACAGGTTCTCAACCGGGCTCAAAGCGAGATGCACCTTAACCTTTACGACGCCCGCAACGGAGAGTTCGTGAAAACCGTGCTGAGCGAGAAGAACGACGCCTGGGTGGAGCCCTACGGCGGGATGCATTTCATCTCGAATAATGTGTTCATATACAGCACGGACAATCGCGACGGATACAAGAACCTCTATCTGGTGGACTTGGCATCGTGCGAAATGAAGCGTCTTGTGGGCACCGACGCCGACATTGAATTGGCAGGGATAGACATGGATTACATCTATTATACTTCAGCCGAGATATCCCCTGCTGAGAATCACCTTTTCAGGGTGAAAGTATCGGGGCGTGAGAGCATTGGCAAGATAAAAATCGGTCGGGCAAAGAGACTGACAAAAGAAAGCGGCTGGCACAGGATAACAATGGGCGAAGGCGAATACACCGATGTATTCAGCAGTTTCGATAATCCGGGCTGGAGCAAGGTTTTCCACTCTGACGGACGTCTGAAAAAGACTCTTGTCGAGGCACAGGACCCACTTGCCGACTACGCCACCCCTATGATGGAGTTAGGCACTGTCCCATCCGCCGACGGGAAATACGAGAATCATTACCGACTTATCTATCCGCTTGGATTCGATCCCCAGAAAAGCTATCCTCTGCTGGTCTATGTCTATGGAGGTCCGCATTCGCAGATGGTCAACGGTTCTTGGCTCGGGAACATCCGTATGTGGGAAATGCTTATGGCTCAGCGCGGTTACATAGTATATGTGCAGGACAACCGGGGAACTCTCAGGCACGGAGCCGCTTACGAGAAAGCCATAAACAGGGAATGCGGAAAGGCGGAGATGCAGGACCAGATGGTGGGAGTGAACCGCCTGTTGGAGATGCCGTGGGTGGATTCGTCCCGCGTGGGAGTCCACGGATGGAGCTACGGAGGCTTTATGACCATCTCACTCAAACTCAATTACCCGCAGGTGTTCAAAGTAGCCGTGGCGGGAGGTCCGGTGATAGACTGGAAGTGGTACGAAGTTATGTACGGCGAACGCTATATGGACACTCCGCAGACAAACCCATATGGCTATGCATCATCAAGTCTTCTGGATAAGGCAGCCGCACTGGATGGTCATCTTCTGATATGCCAAGGCGCCATCGACAACGTGGTCCTCTGGCAACACTCGCTCTCCTTCGTACAGAAGTGCATAGACGAGGGCAGACAGGTGGACTACTTCCCGTTCCCTAAAGCATATCACAATATGACCGGTATGGAAAGGGTCTATCTTTACGACAAGATTACAGATTACTTCGACCTGTACCTTATGAACAACCATATAAAATATTAATTCTCAACAATATGAAAGCATATATCGAGCAGAACAAAGAGCGTTTTTTCGAAGAGCTTTTCTCGCTTCTCCGCATCCCTTCCGTCAGTGCCAAGCCCGAGCACAAGCAAGATATGATACGCTGCGCGCAGCGCCTCTGCGAACTTCTTCTTGAAGCCGGAGCGGACAAGGCGGGCCTCTACCCTACCGACGGCAATCCCGTCGTATATGGCGAAAAGATTCTCTCTCCCGATGCCAAGACCATACTCATCTATGGGCATTACGACGTCCAGCCAGCCGAACCTCTGGAGAAATGGCATTCCGACCCATTCGAGCCTGAGATTCACGACGGAGCCATCTGGGGTCGCGGGGCCAATGATGACAAAGGCCAATTGTTTATGCACATCAAGGCGTTTGAACACGAAGTGTGCGCCGGCCTTTTGCATCACAACGTCAAATTTCTCTTCGAAGGAGAGGAAGAAATAGGCAGTCCGAGCCTTCCGAAATGGATAAAGGAACACAAGGACCTGCTCAAGGCGGACATATGCCTGGTATCTGACACCACTATGATAAGCGACAAGGTGCCGAGCATCAACTGCGGGATGCGCGGTCTGAGCTATCTGGAAGTCAAGGTGACGGGACCGAACAAAGATCTTCACAGCGGGCATTACGGCGGGGCTGTGGCCAATCCAATCACCGTTCTCTGCGAGATGATAGCCTCGCTTCACGACAGCAACCAGAAAATCACGGTTCCGGGTTTTTACGATAAAGTGGTGGAACTCAGCCGTGAAGACAGAGATCTGCTTGCAAAGGCTCCGTTCGATCTGCAGGAATACAAGAAGTTCCTGGGCATAGAGGAAGTGCGGGGCGAGAAAGGATACACCACGCTCGAGCGCACCGGAATACGTCCTTGTCTGGACGTGTGCGGCATCTGGGGCGGATATACCGGCGTAGGAGCGAAGACTGTTCTTCCGAGCGAGGCTCACGCCAAGATCTCTATGCGTCTGGTGCCCGATCAGCGCAGCGAAGAGATCACGAGTCTTTTCAAGGAGTATTTCGAGAGCATAGCTCCACGCGATGTCAAGGTGGAAGTCACCCCCTGCGAAGGAGGAGACGGATTCCTCATCCCTATCAGCTCACACGCCTATAAAGCAGGATCACGCGCGATGGCGGAAGTATATGGCATAGAGCCTGTTCCGAGCCGTGGCGGCGGAAGCATAGCCGTACTTGCCGAAGTGCAGAAGATTCTGGGCATAGACCCTCTTCTTATGGGATTCGGCCTGGAGCGCGACACCATCCACTCCCCTGACGAAAGCTATCTTTTAAGCCAATTCTTCGCCGGGATGGAATCCCTCGCACTGTTCTACAGGTATTTTTAAGAAAAATTAAGTAATGATGAAAAAATAAGTTGGTAAAATTTTGTTAAGGATTTTTGTAGATAAATTTGTTTGTGAAGAAGGAGCGTACCGGGGTACGTGACTGATGAACAAATGAATTTAGAACAAAAAGACCAGCAAAAGTACCAAGTTATTTTTTAGGAATTACTAAGTATCTTTAATATTCGAATTTTAAAACAGAAAACGATATGAACGAAAAAGAAAACGGTCTCCAGATAGAGATCACCCCGGACGTAGCTTCCGGAAAATATTCCAATCTGGCCATCATCAGCCACTCACCTAACGAATTCATCCTTGACTTTGCCCAAATGCTGCCTTCCAACCCAAAAGCGCACGTATGCAGCAGAATAATCCTGGCTCCCGAACACGCCAAGAGACTGATGAACGCGCTGGTGGACAACATCAACAAATATGAATCCCAGTTCGGGACCATCAATTTCAAACAGGCCAAACCTGCCGGAACCATAAACCTTACCGATCTTATAGGTAACAACAATGGTTCAAAATCATAAGATAATACTTGCAAGCGGCTCTCCCAGACGGCGGGAGCTGCTTGCCGGTCTTGATTTAGAATTCACCGTCGACACAGGCAATTCCTTCGAAGAAATAGTGCCGGAAGGAATGAAAGCCGCCGATGTACCTTCGTATATGGCGAAGGGCAAATCACTCGGCTTTCACAGGGCGCTCAAAGATGACGAGATTCTGCTTACGGCCGACACCGTCGTGGTGGCGGATTCCGTTCTTATGGGAAAGCCTCACTGCGAGCAGGAGGCCCGCGATATGCTTCATACGCTCAGCGGCCGTCACCACAAAGTCATTACCGCCGTCGTTCTCCGATCAAATCGAAAGACCATCCGCTTCAAGGACACAACTTTTGTCACCTTCTCATCCCTGACAGATTCAGAAATAGACTATTACATAACTCATTACAAACCTTTTGACAAGGCAGGGGCCTACGGCATACAGGAATGGATTGGCTTTATGGGAATAGAGAAAATCTCCGGTTCATATTTCAATGTGATGGGACTGCCCGTGCACAAAATCTATCGGGCGCTAAAAGAGGAATTCCGAGTTGGCATACGGTAAGTTCACATACCCTTTCAGATACGTCCCTTCAAAAGATGTTAAAGAGCAGGCGGCAAGTCTCATTTCTACCATTGATGCCGATCCTGCCCTACGGGAAGTTTTCCGTGAAGGAAAGATGCTGGGAGTGCTTTTATGTGAAGACGAAGAAGGCTGCAAACAGGCACTTTACGCCTTTTCCGGACTTGCCGGGGGTAAAAGCCATATAGAAGGCTTCGTCCCGCCTATTTTCGACTGTACCACGGTTCCCGCACTTCAAGGCAGATCGCAGAGTGCCGAAGAATCAGCCAGGCTGCAAGATTGGCTTTTCGACAAATACCTGGTAAGCAATGCCCTGGGACAAACGCTCAGCATCAAGGAAGTATTCGCCAGAAGAGGAATCGTTCCGCCCGGCGGTACCGGTGAATGTGCTGCGCCTAAACTTCTCAACTACGCATATACACACAGGCTCAAGCCACTTCAGATGGGAGAATTCTGGTACGGAGACAGCCCGCGCACAGGCGAAGTGAGAAGCCACGGGCTCTTCTATCCCTCCTGCACGGGCAAATGCGGACCGCTGCTCTCTTTTATGCTTGAAGGGCTTGAGGTGGAAGATAATCCACTGCAACGCACGCCACTTTACGGCCAGATACAAGTGATATACGAAGATGATTATCTGTTAGCTGCAAACAAACCATCCGGTATGCTTTGCTCTCCGGGACTCACCGGGACGCAATCTCTTCAAGAATACCTTGAACAGCAGCACGGCAAACTCTTCACCTGCCACAGGTTGGATATGGACACGAGCGGAGTCATAGTCTATGCCAAAACATCGGAAGTCCAAGCTTTAATTCAAGGCCAATTCGCGCAGAGGACGGTCTGCAAGAGCTACATCGCACATCTCTGCGCAGGAACACGGCCGTGGAAAGGAAAAAAGGAAGGGACCATAGCACTTCCATTGAGTGCAGATTATTATGACAGGCCGCGTCAGACGGTTGATTTTCAGAACGGCAAACAGGCCATTACACGTTTTGAAATTCTGGAAATCTTTCCAGACGGAGAAATGGACGTCCGTTTCCATCCTCTTACCGGACGGACGCATCAGCTTCGTGTTCACGCAGCGTCGCCCCTCGGCCTGGGCAGACCTATAAAAGGAGATGCGCTTTATGGGGACGCTTCCTCCGGCAGACTTATGCTGCACGCTGAATCACTGACTCTACAGCATCCGTCTACTCTAGAAGATATGACATTCACCAGCCCTACAGGGCCGACCGAAAAAAACACCGGGACTCAAAGAGAACCGGTGTCAAAAAACTGATGGCGATAACACTTTTACGAATCCAGCAGAGCCTCGGAGATATTGATGATATAATCCCCTATCTTCTCCAGTTCCTCCAGAACATCGAGGAAGAAGACGGATTCGAAGTAAGAATTGTCGTCTGCGTTAAGCTTGTCATATTCCGCCTTGCGGCACTGCTTTCT
Source organism: Treponemataceae bacterium (assembly GCA_963635625.1). Taxonomy (GTDB): domain Bacteria; phylum Bacteroidota; class Bacteroidia; order Bacteroidales; family UBA932; genus Cryptobacteroides. The sequence goes on from CAVHGF010000023.1 coordinate 6,139, forward strand.
GTAATCATTGATAGCGGCCTCGGCTTCCTGTGCGGAAGTGATGTCCTTGACGGAAGCATAATTCTCCAGGTTGGCAATCATCACCTCATAAGCGTGGTCAAGCAGGCGTACCATTTCGGATAGTTTGCTCTTGTGATCCTCGCTCAGAGATTTGGAGTAATTGATCATAGCCCCAAGACTCTTGCTTATGGACTCACCGCTGTCACCTATGGACTCCAATTCCTTACTGATTCGCAGAAGAGCTCTCACAAGGGAAAGCGAACGGTCACTTATATGACTCTTGTCCAATTTATTAAGAAATGTCGCCACCTCATATTCCATTCTGTCGGAAATCTGCTCGTATTTGACCAGTTTTTCTCTATAAGGTTCATAGGTACTCTTCTCGGAAGATGAATCGATGGCGGAGTTGATATACTCCAACCCGTTTTTCATAACCTTGGCGAAGTGAGCAGTCTCCTTGCAAGCCTCGGTAATGGCAAGCTCCGGAGTGTCTATAAGACCCGAATCCAGATAAGTGATGCGGTTCGGTTCTTTGACCTCGGTCTTCTTGTCTTTGATAATCAGCGTAACAACCTTCTCGATAACCTTTACAAACCATATCAGGATGCAGGTGTTGATAAGGTTGAACATTGTGTGGAACATCGATATGCCATAGACAAGTGAGGTCTTTTCATCCACTCCCAGAAGACCTACGACAGACTGTACGAGATGCACGAAAGGATGAAAGAACGCCACCGCCCATATCACACCGAACACGTTGAACATAGTATGGGCCAATGCGGCACGCTTGGAGTTGATGTTGCCGACCATAGCGGCTATATTGGCAGTTATGGTGGTTCCGATGTTCTCACCGAGAACCATAGCTGCGGCCATATCGAAATGTATCCAACCCATATCGAGCATTATGAGGGTCAGAGCCACAGTGGCACTCGAAGACTGAAGGACGAGAGTAAGGATAGTTCCCAAACCCAGGAACAGGAGGATAGAGAGAAATCCCTTTCCGGACCAACCTTGGATAAACGATAAGACTTGTGGAGTACTTTGAAGGTCCGGAATGGAATTTTTCATAAGCGACAGGCCAAGGAAAAGAAGTGCGAATCCCATAACGAACTCGCCTATGGATTTGGCCTTGTCGCGTTTCATAGTTGTCAGTATAAAACCAAGTGCCATAATTGGCACTGCTATTATGGATATGTCAGCTTTAAACCCGAAGATGGAAATGATCCAGGCGGTCATAGTGGTACCGATATTGGCACCCATAATGACTCCTATCGCCTGGCTGAGGGTAAGAAGACCGGCACTGACGAAGCCTACGACCATCACGGTGGTAGCTGAAGAAGACTGTATGACAGACGTTACGCCAAATCCTGTAAGCACTCCCTTGAAAGGAGTGGATGTCATACTGGAAAGTAAATTGCGGAGTTTGTCGCCGGAAGCCTTCTGAAGACCGGAGCTCATAAGATTCATTCCGTAAAGGAACAGTCCCAGAGCGCCCAGAAGTGTTAATAACGAAAGGATCATATAATTACTGCTAATTAATTCGCCGCAATTATACGCCCTTTCCACGGTACGGCATCACACCTGTACCGTTATTTAATCAAAACTTAACAGTCGTAATAGAAATGTAACAGAAAGCTGCGGTCTTACTGCTTCAACCCGCCAGCAGCGCACAACTCACCAACCCTTCTAAGAGAACGGCTGCGCATCATCTCCTCGGGCATTATGCCAATATGGCCTTCCGGAACAGGCTTGCCAAGCAGCGTGAATATATCTGTCCAATATTGTGGGGTTCGACCTTCCGAGTCCTTGAATGTGATGGGACCTTTTGAAAACAGATGCTTCCCGTCAGAAGTGACAAAACATTCGTCAACCAGTTCACTGCAATACATAGCCCCGTTATCGTACTCGAAATCAACGTCATAGGCTTGGCCAATAAAATCGTCAGCATTATGGACAAAGGACTCAGTCTCGTCGCCGCTTACATTAGGGCGATAAACTTCCATACGTGGAAGGCTGCCGTCGCGCAGCGTGAATGCCTTCCTGAAGTCACTGAACGGATAACGCGCCACTCCCCTGGCTATGGTGGCATCGATTATGAGGGTGTCACTTTGGGTGAGTTCCAAAATGGCAACGTGTATGTTCAACGCACCTGACCTGAAGCCTTCCTTAGACCCCTCTGCGAGAGTGTAATCCGCAGGAATCTCTATAAAAAGCAAATCTCCGCTGCGAAGGCTCTCCTGCGAAGAAGTCTTGCATCCCACCGGCATCGCGGCAAGAAGCAAGACCATATAAAAATAAATCTTTTTCATCAAGCTCTTTCTATTCGTCTCTGCGCCACACCTATAGCCTTTGACGGGCACACGAGTCTGCAGAGATGACAGCCCACGCACTTTTTGGCGTCAAGTCGAGGAGTTCTGGTCTCTATGTCGAACTCTATGGCCTGATGACCTCCGTCATAGCAGGAAACATAGCACCTTCCGCATCCCACGCACTTCTGGACATTGAATTTAGGGAGCAGAATCGTATCTCTTTCCAACTGATTATGAGCTACGATGGAGCTTACGGCCGCACCCACGAGTGACTGTACACTTTTGAAGCCTTTGACCTTGAGATAGTATTTCAGGCCATCCAAAAGGTCATCTATGATGCGATAACCGTATTGCATCACGGCGGTGGTTATCTGAAGACTGCCCGCTCCAAGCGAGATGAACTCCAAAGCATCAATCCAATTCTCAATACCCCCCATACCGCTGATATGCATACCGGAAAGTGATTGGCTTCTGGCCATATCGGATATGAACCTGAGGGCGATTGGCTTGACGGCCTGACCGGAATAGCCTCCGACAATCGAGCTGCCGTGAACATCCGGCTCGGCAGTGAAGGTATTGATATTCACGCCCGTAATGCTGTTGATGGTATTGATGGCCGCAATACCGTCCGCACCTCCCCTCTTTGCAGCTTCAGCCATCGGAACCATATCTGTGATGTTAGGAGTCATCTTCGCGAGAACAGGAAGAGTGGTCCCCTTACGCACAGCACGGGTAAATTTCTCAATCAGCGCAGCATCCTGGCCAATGGTGACTCCCAAAGAGTCAGATTCCATATTTGGACAGGAGAAATTGCATTCTATGACGTCGGCCCCGGCTTCCTGGCATTGGCGGGCGAGCGAAGTCCACTCGGCTTCGTTCTGGCCCATAATTGAAGCGATGATCACCTTATTCGGGAAATCAGCCTTGAGACGGCGGAAAATCTCCATATTTTCCTCTACGCTGTGATCCGAAAGCTGCTCTATATTCTTGAATCCGCAGAAAGAATTCGAATGATCAGAAACTGTGGAAAAACGTGGGGACGCTTCGTGCTGAGGGAATGTACAGATGGTCTTGAATGCCGCTCCCGCCCATCCGGCACGGAAAGCCTTGGCACACATCTCATAATTGCTGGCCACAACAGATGATGACAGCAGGAAAGGGTTTTCGAGTTTCACCCCGCACAGATCCATAGTAAGGTCAGGTTCCTGAGGAACTATGAAAGCGCCGCGTATCTGCTCTTCACTTACGACTCCCGCATCCACTGTAGCCTTGGCCCCTTCGTACAAGGCGTCTATAATCTCCTTTATCTTTACCGGAGAAGTCTTCTTGTTAAGGACACAGGCCTTTTCACAAGGGGCGTCACAGTCAAGACACGTCTCTCCGCGACTTTTCTCTATGGCTCCCATTCCGTTACGGAAATATATGGAACGGAGTATATCTCCTACCGCGAGACCTTTCTTACAAACTTTCGTACAAGGAGCGTCGCTGCACAGCAGACATCTGTTCAACTCCGACATATCCACGAGCGGATATACTGACACTTCGTTATTTTTCATTATATGGTGCTATTTTCGTTCTTTGACAAAAGACAAATATAAGAATTTTTAAGTTTCGCAGGTGCGAAACACCTATATATTCGGACTGTAAGGCCGAAAGCAAGTCCCGTTCCCGAGGAAAGGGATTTAGGGAAAGGGTAACGTAATAGACTCAAAGCGAAGCGTGTGCGGGGGAAGAAAGTTTTGCAAGTGCCGCACAATGCCGAATGACAATAAATTTTATTACTTGCGAAACTTGAGTACGAAAATTTTGTCTTTTGCTGTAATTGGAGTAATTTCGCTTCCCTTGGAAAACAGAAGCTTATCCAAAAGCGAAATTATGAGACACATTCATCCTTTTTTACTGTTATCTGCTGTTTGTATGCTTACATTCTGCACTCATAGTGACGATATCTGGACTGAAAAAGAGAAAGCTCTGATTGACACTCCGGAGAGTGTAATGAGAGTTCTCACCATCAATGACCGCACAGACTCCCTCGTATTGAGAAGCAAATGCAGCTCGTTGTCGGACAAAGAGATACAGAGCCGGGAATATAAGACGCTCGCCCAAAAGATGATAGCCACCGTAAGATCTCCGGAGCAGGACGGAGTGGGAATCGCCGGTCCCCAGGTAGGTATCAAACGCCGCATTATAGCCGTACAGAGGTTCGACAAGGAAGGTGAACCTTTCGAGGTCTACCCTAACATTCACATTTCAGCATACAGAGGAGAGAAAGAGATCGGCGCGGAAGGCTGCCTTAGCATTCCCGACAGAAGAGGCGACGTTCTCCGCTACCGCGACATAGACATCACCTACACCTCACCTGTCACACTTAAAGACACGACCGAGACCATCACCGGATTCACCGCCGTCATCTTCCAGCACGAGTGCGACCATCTGGACGGCATACTTTACATAGATTATCTCGATTAGATCATAGGCAGGCCACAATCAAATGCCGCCCTATGAATTACGTGAGTACCGTGCACGGATTATTCTTACCATTTCCGCGCGGTGCTCCTGCAGGTAACCATCTATTTGTTCTTCCGACATACCAAGGATATTCTCCATTACAGGATAATTGAGGAATGGCGCAACTGCAAGGGAGACAACGGTATCGAAGATATTTCCCATAGTACAATCCACCACCTTTCCGTCCCGGATGTGTTGATTCAGCATTGCGGAATGCCGTCTGATACTGTCTTCACAGAGCGTCTTGAACAACTGCCGGTAATGCTCAAGAAAAACAGGGTGAGTGCGGGCGATGTCTATCAAAAGAAAAGGAAGCCTCCTTTTGGCAAGAAAGCAATCAAAAAGGGCTTCCGCACTTTCAGTCGTAAGCTGCACGAAATCACCGTCCAGGCGCATCAAAACCTTGATCCTCTCAAGCAGTTCCTGCAGGCACCCATCCAGAACCTTTACGAAAAGCTGTTCTTTGGACCTGTAATAATAGTTCACCATCGCGTGAGTTACCCCCGCATTCCTGGCAATTACGGCGGTGGATGTATCGTCGTAGCCGTTCTTTAAAAACTCCTGCTCCGCAGCAAGTAGAATCTCCTGTTCCTTTGTCATCTTACGAACTTGAGTCCGGCATTTTCAGAACTCAGGTTACAAATTTAATAATCATCGGTTTCAAGTACAAAAAACTTTCAGGCCTTCCTGTGAAAGAGTTTGAAAACTACCGGAACGACGATCAGCGTGAGGAATGTCGAAAGAAGCATTCCGCCTATGATCACCCAGCCTATTCCGTTGCGTAGTTCGGCGCTCGACCCGGAGGCGAGAGCGACCGGAATCATTCCGATGATTGTGGAGAGCGCCGTCATAAGAATCGGCCTTGTCCGCATTCGCACGGCATTAAGCAGTGCCTCGTCAATCGTGTCACCCTGCGCAAGACGCTCCTTGGCAAAATCCACGAGAAGGATGGCGTTCTTGGCGACAAGCCCGACAAGCATCACCAGACCAAGCATAGCATAAATGTTGAGAGATGTGCCCGAGAGCGCGAGCGCCACTATGGCTCCCAGAATAGAGAACGGAATGGAGAGCATCACCACGAACGGATCAGACCAATCGTTATATAGAACCACCAGCGTAAAGTACATAAGGACAATGGAAAGCAACAGAGCAAGTCCCAGCACGCCCATAGACTCGGACATCGACTTCATATTTCCCGCAGCGGTGATCCGAACACCCATATCCTTGGCCTTGGCGGATGCCTCCTGCAGGAACTGCTGAGATACGGATCCCGCAGAGACGCCTACGACATTGGAGCTGAGCGTAACAGACGGATTACGGTTATATCTTTCAATCCTAGCCGGTCCTGTGCCCGTCCTGACAGAGGCAAACTGTCCAAGAGTTACGCGATCGCCGCGGGAATTGATGAAAGTCAGGTTGGAGATGTCGTCCACATCATCGCGCAGCGAGGCATCGGAGCGTATGTTGATGTCATACTCATATTCCCCACGTACATATTTAAGCGAAGTATTGCCCTGAAATGCCATCTGCATAGTAAGAGCGACAGTCTCCAGAGTGAGGCCAAGTGCGGACATCTTTTCTCTATCTACAGTCACAACCGCCTCCGGCATTCCCCCGCCGGTGGAAAGCTGCTGCTGGGAAGTGCCCGGAATCCGCCTCAGTACGTCAAGCGCATATTCTCCGAATACGGCCACCGAATCCGCCACAGTCCCCCATACCACATACTCCAGCGCCGAACTGTTGGCTGATCCGTGCAGCGATGCCGGGAACGTTCTCACCTTGGCATCCACCAGATAATCAGATAGTTCCTTGCGGAGTTCACTCGCATACAGCTTTACCGGCTTCTTGCGCTCGGACGGAGGCACCATCTTGACTCCAAGTTCGGCAAGATACGGAGTTCCCTGCGTACTCTCATTGTTGCTGTTGGTAAGTCCAATCATAGACACCACCTCGGTTATTTCCGGCTTATCCAGCAGCCAGGTCTCGGCTTTGCCCACAAACACCGATGCTTTTTCAACAGAAATGTCCTTAGGCATTTCCAGGAGCACCGAGAATTCACTCTGATCCACATCAGGCATAAACTCAAAACCTATAAAGCCAGATGGGAACAGAGAGCATACGAGAAGAGTGAGAGCAAGCACGAAGGCCCCTACCCATTTCTTATGGGCGAGCGACCAACTGAGAACCGTGCCTACCATATCGGCAAATCGGCTTACCCCCTTTTCAAATCCGTTCATCAGCCTTCCCCACGGACTTGAAGAGTCCGGGACCGTCACTTTGCCGAATCTCGATGTCAGCAGAGGGACAAGCGAAAGAGCGGCAAGAAGGCTCAGCAATATGGAGAAGATTATCACGCCGCAAAATTGGCGTAGAATGTCCGAGACAAGACTTTCGGTAAGTGCAATAGGCAGGAAAACAATCACCAGCGCTATCGTGACGGCAATTACGGTAAAGCTAATCTCCCGCATCGCATCGACAGTCGCCACCACAGGCTTTTTCCCCATCTCAAGATGCCTGTAAACATTCTCAATAACGACAATGGCGTCGTCGACGAGCACTCCGATCACGACCGACATTCCAAGCAACGACATAATGTTCAGTGAGAAACCGAAAACACGCATTCCTATAAAACTGCCTATAATGGAAAGCGGAACCACGAACATCACTATCAGCGCATCGCGCATATTATGCAGGAACAGGCCAATCACGAAGGCTACAAGCAAAACTGCGAGCAGAAGATCAGCAAACACCGACTTTATGGATTCCCGCGTGAAACGGGAAGTATCAGAAACGCTCTCAATGCTCAGAGCCGAGTCAGAATAAGAACTCTCAAGCTCCTCCGCGAGCCGGGCCACAGCATCACTGAGATCAATCGCATTTGCGTCTCCTTGTTTGAATATATTGAGCAGAATGGTCTCCTTACCATTCAACCTGGCGATTCGGGTCACGTCTTTGGGCACCTCCGCCACCTCGGCCACATCAGAAAGTCTTATCTGTGTGCCGGCAGGAAGACTCATTATCACAAGCGAACGCATCTGGTCCACTGAAGCGAGTTTTCCCGACAGACGTATGGAAGTATGCGTATCCGAATCATTAATGCTTCCGGTCGGAAAATCGAGGTTGGCGGCACGTATGGCGCCCATCACCTGCAACGGACTCATCCCTAAAGAGTTAAGGGTTTCAATGTCGAGATTTACCTGTATTTCCGAGGGGCGATCCCCTATTGCATCCACCTTGGCAACTCCCGGTATGCTTAAAAGTTCCGGAATGATTCGCTGCCGGACAAGGTCGCTGAAGTCTCCGGATTCCAGGTCGGAGCGGAGAGCGAGAGTCATCACAGCCTTGTCGTCGACCGTGATTTTATTGATGACCGGGGAAAGTGCGCTCGGCGGGAACTGCATCTTGTTGGCAGCTATCCTGTTACCCGCATCTGTCATCGCCTTGTCTATATCCGTACCGTATCTGAAGGACACGAACACCATAGCCATTCCCTCAAAGGAGAAAGACCGCATAGATTCTATGCCCTGCAGCGATGAAAGAGCATCTTCTATCTTGCGCGTGAGCGAATTCTCCACCTCGGTGGGAGATGCCCCCGGATAGACCACCGAGACATTCATAGTGGGCGGAGTGAATTTGGGCATAAGCTCAGACTGAAGAGAACGCAACCCCAGCAGACCGAGAATCGTTATCAGCAGGAAAAGCACCGCCACATAAATTGGCCTGCGTATGGACAATTCAGATAATCTCATAGCCCGGCTCCGTTTACGATTTTCACTTCGCTCCCCTCGGCTACATTCATCAGGCCGGAGACTATCATCTGCTCTCCTTCGCGAAGCCCTTCAAGCACTTCCACGCTTGCCCCGAACATTTTGCCAAGCCTCAGAACACGGCTTCTGGCCTTACCATCCTCAACCACATACGCCATCGCAGACCTCGCACTGCCAATCACAGCCTTACGCGGGACAAGCACCCCATCGTGCCCACAACCATCACAGAAGCGGACTTTCATATATATGCCAATCCTGACTTCCTGACCTCTCTCAAAAGCCACCTCTACAGGATAATTCAGACTCTTGTCACTCTTTATACCGATATGGCCAACCCTGCCGGAGCATTCCGCACCATCCGAAGCCATAGCTGTAATCCTCTGTCCCACAGAGAGAAGCTTCACCTTATCTTCAGGCACATAGCAAATAATCTTCACCCGGCTTTCATCCACGATCTCGAAAAGCGGCGAATTCAATGAGACAAGCGAGCCCACCTCCGCAAAACGGAGATTCACCGTACCATCAATCGGAGAGCGCACCACCGCATCCTCATACCTGCGTCCGGCAACCGTGAGTCTGCTTCGGGCCGCCGAAAGCTGGGTACGGACGTTATCCAGCTGCTGACGCGACACGCCGCCCTCTTCATTGGCATTGGCCAATCTCCGCTCATCTCTCTCGAGAGCTTCACAAGAGGCTTTTGCCGCCAGATAGTCAGCGCGAAGCAACTCATCGTCAAGTTTGAGGAGCGGTGAACCTTTTAACACGCGCTCGCCTTTATCCGTATAGATTTCCACCACCCTGCCCGCAATGTCAGGATAGAGAGTCAGTTCCTTTTGTGCAAGGGTCACTCCGCCCGATGTAAAACCGTCACTTATGAAAGATCGTTCAACCTTTGCAGTGGACACGTTCACCGTCCGTTCATATTCCGACACGGAAATGCTTTGCTGCATCACCTTTTTCTTATTATTAATCAGGAGCATAGCCATTCCTGCCAACACCAGGGCCGACAATGCCGACGCCACGGCCTTTTTTATATTCGCTTTCATACTATCGAGTGATTTCGTTTATTGTCCCTTCGGCTTTTTTCAGTTCAACGTATGCCTTCACACACCCGCCCAGAGCGTTGACGTAGATCATCCGGGAGCGGACAAGAGCGGTATTGGCATTCAGCAGATCGGAAAGAGATGCAAGACCCTCTCTGTAATTCTTTTCGACCACATCGAAAAGTTCCCTTGCCATCTCACTGTTGCGCTTCTGCGATTCCATAGTGCGCAGACTCTGTTCAAGAGAAGACAGAGAATTAACGTAAGCCATTGACAAAGACCTTGTCAGCATCATTTCATCAAGCAGCGATGACTGCCTTTCAATCTTGGCCTTGCGTATATTGGCCGTCTTCGTGAGACCGGTAAACAGAGGCATCCTGAGATTGATCGACACTACCGAGACCGGGAAGTGACGGAAGGTTTCTCCTCTGAAACTGTCTCCCATATAGTTCATAGTATAGGTCGCACCGAGACTTAAAGTCGGAAACGTCTCATATACCGCCGCACGGTACTGCAGGTCAAGCATCCTCTGCCGGTTCTTGAACATTTTGTAAGCAAGCAGTCCGCTTGGCTCGAACCGGACGGAATCTCGACTGATTATCTGCGCCTCCATATCGTCGACATCTATTCTAAGCAGTTCAATCCGCCGGTCCACAGGAAAGCCCATCCTGAACTTGATCAGATTCTCCTGTATCATTATGGTCTGTAACATAGAAGTTTTGTCCGACTCCATATTCATACGGCTAACCTCTATCTGCCTGATGTCGACAGGTCGGGAAAGACCATTTTCCTCTTTCACTTTCAGGATGGACAACATCTTGTCCATCAATGCGATGCTCTCATCATAACATTCAACTGCATAATAGAGGACCTGAATGGAATAATAAAGAGAGGCGACCTGAGTGATAAGGTCCTCCCTTTGCATCTCCTCCCCCGTTTCACTGTTCAGAACTCCAAGCCTGGCGATATCCAGCGCGGTGAAAAGCGGGAAATTCAATATCTGCTGAGAAAGAGTCGCACCCCAATTGGCATTATAATCCATACCCATAGTGACAGTCATATACTTCGGCGCATTCGGGTCGCGCATAGCCTCCGGCAGGAAGGAATTCACGAAATTCGGCATCGCTATCGTGGTCTTCCTTATGTTGTAACTGATGCCGGAGGATGCGGACACCTGAGGCATCAGAGCGCCGGCGACTCCCCTGACGGACTGTTCCGCTGCATCTTTTGCCAATCTTGCCTTCTGCAATTCGAGATTATGCTCCACGGCATAGTCAAGGCATTCGCGCAGAGACAGCACCTCCTGGGCCAATACCCTCGGGCCAATCACGGCCAGCAGCAGGACAAACACAATTAATGTTCTGAATTTCATAGCTTTACTATACTTTCCTTGTTTTCTTACTCTCTTGCATTAACAATATCGTTTAACAATATCGTTAATGCAAATGTACAACTTAATTTGACAATTGCAATAGAGGAATGAGAGATTCGTCACTTGTTGATTTCAAATAAAAATGCTAACATTGCAACTACTTTCAAAACGAAAGGAATACATACAGAAAGCGTTTAGCTTTTCCTTGCCGGAGAATCTCGACAATTCTAAAGTAACAGGGGATTATGCCAAGACGCTTGCACAGGCTACAGAATGGGCTTTGCCCACGCTATAGCAAAGTGTGAGCATCCCTTATCCTTGTTACGGCTGTCGAGAGCCCTCCGCATGATAAGACTACGGGCTCACACTTTCTTTGTTACACATAATCCTCTTTGAGTCCAAGAGGGAAAAAACAATGTTATGAAAAAAATTATTCTTGCTGTTGCAACAATTTTTGTAAGTTTTACTTTATTTGCTCAGAATAAAGGTTATGAGAAATCAATTGAAGTTAATGGCGCAATTGGTCTAGATGATTGCCAGAAGTACACATTCGGCATTTCAATGATTAACGGATACCGTATCAATAACTATCTCTTTATCGGGGCTGGTGTGGGATATGAATATCTTAACGGATTGAACTATCATAGCTACCAATACAAAGGGGGCCTTCTTGAATCAACTTCTTTTGACAGCTACGATGTTCGAAACAACATACAATTGTTCGGACGAGCAAAAGCCAATCTAACCAATACAAAGGTGTCACCCTTCATCATATTGGATTTGGGCTATAATGTCGGACTGTCCGGCAACGAAATAAAAATGGCAAACGGCTTCTTTTTCCAGCCGTCATTTGGTTGCGATCTCGCAATTAACGAAAAACAGTCTGTCTATATTATGTTGGGGTACAACGGGCAGAATTACACATATGAATGGTTCGATACCACCTACGGAAGTACCGGAAAAGAGACGAAGGAGCAACTTGCTGGGAAGTTCTGCTTTCATATCGGTTTCAAATTCTAATAATGTGATGTCACTTATCTTAAAGAGTCCTTTCCCAAACCGTTAAGGGCTTTTTTTTGTTATCCGGTTAGGGGTTCTACGTTTTTTTGTTACATTTGTCTATAGTTGCCAGGGGCGACATCTACACGGTGTCAAATTGATTCTGCATTTTTGAAAACCGGAAGATCACGGATATGCCACTGAGTGCGGTGTAAGGCATATCAGTGTTCTTAGGCCTTATTTTAAAAGGGGGTATAGGATCAGCAATATGCCCTGTAGACCCTTCAGTGCGTGATGAACGATCTTCCGATTTTCAGCCTTCTTTATCTATAGAATCTGTACAATCTTTGGATAGCTAATCAACAAGTCTCCACGGACTTTTGGCATTGAGCAGATAGGGCTCAATACATCGTCCGCTATCGGTCGTGAGTGTCAGCGAACTTATCGAGGCTGGAGGTTTGACGATAAATATCGGAGTTGTGCTTACAAACGTCTGACGGGGAGATTTTTATTCTCTACTTACCGAAAATAATGCGTATCTTTGCGAGCATAAGAGGAAAAAAGTCGGTTACAGACTGACAGTACCGTTTTTGTAGCAAATTGTACGAAAATTTTGTTGCTCCGTTGTTACCCGGAGGCAAAAAGAGGGTTCAAAATACCACTTATTTAATTGAGAAATAAAGATTTATGCCAGATAGCAACTTTATAGACTACGTGAAGGTTTTCTGTCGTTCCGGACACGGAGGGGCGGGTTCGATGCACCTGTACAGGGCGAAATATGTTCCGAAAGGCGGTCCGGACGGCGGGGACGGAGGACGCGGAGGCCACATCATTCTGAAGGCGGACCCGCAGTTCTGGACGCTCATCCATCTCAAATACCGCAAGCATATCATCGCGGAAGACGGTGGCAGCGGCAGCGGAGGCCTGTGTCACGGAAAAAACGGAGAGGATATCGTTCTGAACGTTCCTGTCGGAACCGTGGTCAAAGATGCTGAAAGCGGAGAAGTGATCTTCGAGATGGTGGAGCCCGGCGAAGAGCGTATCCTGTGTCCTGGAGGACGCGGAGGACTTGGCAACAATAACTTCAAGACCCCTACCCTGCAGACTCCGCGCTTCGCACAGCCCGGAGAAGACGGAGTGGAAGGCTGGTATATCCTGGAGCTCAAGCTTCTGGCCGATGTCGGTCTGGTAGGATTCCCTAACGCGGGCAAATCCACACTGCTGTCTTCAATCACCTCAGCAAAACCCAAGATAGCTTCTTATGCGTTCACCACACTCGAGCCGAACTTGGGAATAGTCAGGTATTATGACGATCAGTCATTCGTGATGGCGGACATTCCGGGCATCATCGAAGGAGCCCACGAAGGCAGAGGCATAGGAATACGGTTCCTGAGGCACATCGAGCGCAACTCCGTGCTCCTGTTTATGGTATCCGTAGAAGAAGACAACATAGAAGAAAGCTACAAGACCCTTCTGCGCGAACTCGAGATGTACAATCCCGAGCTTTTGGACAAGAAACGTGTTCTGGCCATAACCAAGAGCGATCTGATAGACAAGGACATAGAAAAGGGAATAGAGCCAACCCTTCCTTCTGAACTGCCGCACGTGTTCATCTCAGCCGTGGCAGGAGACGGACTCAAGGAGCTCAAAGATCTGCTTTGGCAGGCACTGCACGAAGAAGCGTAGAATCAACGAACACCGAAGAAAAAACAATCAGAATATGGAATTCATAAGACAAATCGAGCATTTGGACCAGAATATAAGCCTATGGATCAACTCACTCAACACACCGTTGACTGACAGCATATGGACCTTTTTCAGCGACAGGCTGATTTGGATTCCGCTGTATCTGTGGGTGCTTGTTCTGATTATCGTAAGACTTGGAGTAAAGAAAGGCCTGATAGCTGTTTTGTTCCTGGTTCTTGCGATATTGTGCGCCGATCAGTTCTGTAATCTGGTCAAGAACGCCGTATGCAGACTTCGTCCCTGCAATGACCCAAGCATCGTCAAACGAGGGTTGCATATGCTCGCAGGCGCAAGCCAAAGACACCCTTACGGATTCTTCTCCGCACACGCAGCCAACGCGATGGCCTTTGCGGTAGGCGGTGGTATGATACTTAGAAAAGTCATCTGGAAAGTGAGCCTTGACATCTGGGCCGCGATGGTGGGCATAAGCAGAATATTCGTTGGAAAGCACTATCTGGGCGATGTCGCCGTGGGATTCATAGTCGGAGCCGTCGTTGCCCTCATCCTTCTGAATATCTGCCGTCTTGCATTATTTAAGACCCGTACTGCCGAATCCGCCGGTACCCCTCAGGGAGTCTGACAATTCACTGCACTCCTCCCATTCTATACATTCGTGACGGGCGAGCACTATCTGCGCAATACGCTCGGCAGGTTCTATGGTAAAAGCCTCGGAAGAAAGATTGACGAGAATCACCTTCAATTCTCCTCTGTAATCGGCATCGATGGTCCCCGGGCTGTTGAGGACCGTAATTCCGTGCTTGGCTGCAAGACCACTGCGCGGACGCACCTGCACTTCATACCCGACCGGAATCTCGAGAAACAAACCTGTTGGCACGATTACTCTCTGCAGCGGAGCCAATTCTATAGGATCACTGATGTCCGCACGCACATCCATCCCTGCGGAGGCAAGTGTCGAATACTGGGGAAGATCATTGGCACTCTTGTTTATTACCTTGACTGTCATACTATTTCGGTGCTTTTTTATATAATACTACAGCGATTATCGCGAAGATGAAATTCGGCAGCCACAATGCCACCGTGGCGCTCAAAGTCCCGGCATACACGAACATCTGGCTGAAACGCATAAACAATATGTATGTGAATGCCAATCCTATGCCCAAGCCCAGGTTCCAGCCTATCCCTCCCCTCTTCTTTCTTGAAGAAAGCGCCACACCCATAATGGTAAGAATGAACGCAGAGAACGGCAGCGCGTAACGGTTGTTCTTCTCAATCTCCGCATACATCACGTTGGAATCGCCACGCATCTTCTGCGTATCTATCAATGCGTCCAAATCGTGCTTCGAGAGGGTCTGAACGGTCTTTTCATTAAAATAGAAATCGTTGAGCTTGAGGGCGATGACCGTATCCAGTTTTTCTCCGGTCTCGACCTTGTCCGCCAACCCGTCCGCATAGTTGCGCAGAGTATAGCGCCTCAACCTCCAGCCGTCCATAGTGCTGTCCCAAACCGCTGAATCCGCGGAAAGCTTGCTTACCAGCTTATTGTCTTCCAGACTCTCGAGCGTGAATTTATACGCGGTCTTGTTCCATTGGCTGAAAGATTCCACATATACGAATTGGCCCGGAGCTATCTGATAATGGATGTTTCTGGTTTTGGTGGAGCTGCGCTTCTTGACATAGGTCTGCTCGAATTCGAGCCGCACCGCATTGGAATGAGGAATCACATACAGGTTCAAGCCCAGCGAAAGCGTCGTGATGATGGCGGCGGCGGCCATATAAGGCATAAGCATACGCCTGTAACTGATTCCGCTTGAAAGAATTGCGATAATCTCAGAATTGGCTGCCTGACGCGAAGTGTAGAAGACGACGGTAATGAATACGAACAGAGGACTGAACATATTCACGAAGTACGGAATGAAGTTCAGATAATAGTCCACGATTATCTCCTTGAGCGGAGCCTCGTTCTTTACGAAATCGTCGATTTTCTCCGAAATATCGAAAATGATGACAATTCCTATTATGAGAATAAGAGCTACGAAAAAGGTGAGTATGAAACTCTTGAATATGTACCAATCCAGTTTCTTGGGCCGAAGATTTATCATAGTCTGGAAGTGATTCTTGGCATTACCGAGTCTTTCCACGAAGTGAAGTCACCTGCCTGTATATGGGCTCTGGCTTGACGAACCAGATCGAGATAGAAAGCGAGATTATGCTCACTGGCTATCATTCCGGCAAATATCTCTCCGGATATGAACAGGTGTCTCAGGTATGCTTTGCTGTAAGTATGATCCACAAAAGAAGTACCGGAAGGGTCAAGTTCAGAGAAGTCGCTTTCCCACTTGGCATTACGCATATTCATTATGCCGTTCCAAGTGAAAAGCATCCCGTTTCGTCCGTTGCGGGTGGGCATTACGCAGTCGAACATATCCACTCCGCGGGCGATTCCTTCGAGAATATTGGCAGGAGTGCCCACGCCCATCAGGTAACGGGCCTTGTCTCGCGGAATCACGGGATTGAGAAGCTCCAGCATCTCATACATTTTCTCCGTAGGCTCCCCTACTGCCAATCCGCCTATGGCAATTCCCGCATCTGCAAATTGTAGCGCGTGCTCCGCCGCCTCGACTCTGAGATCCGGATATACGCAGCCCTGTATTATAGGGAAGAAGGTCTGAGAATAACCGTACAAGGGTTCTGTTTCGTGAAAATGCTTTGAATAGCGTTCAAGCCAGCCTTTAGTCAAGTCCAATGACTTTCTGGCATACTCGTGCGTGGCGTCGCCGGGACAGCACTCATCGAGAGCCATCATAATGTCCGCTCCTATAATACGCTGAGTCTCAACATTATTCTCAGGTGTAAACTCGTGCCGTGATCCGTCGATGTGTGAACGGAACGTGCAGCCCTTTTCGGTGAGCTTTCTAATGGGGCTCAGGGAAAAGACCTGGAATCCGCCGCTGTCTGTCAGAATGGGTCTGTCCCAGCTTTCGAACTTGTGCAGACCGCCGGCCGCCTTGAGAATGTCAAGACCCGGCCTCAGATAGAGGTGATAAGTATTGCCCAGAATAATCTCCGCCCTGATGTCGTCCTTCAAATCGTGATGGTACACTCCTTTGACCGATCCCACGGTTCCGACAGGCATAAAGATCGGGGTATGAATCTGACCGTGATCCGTTGTAATCACTCCGCATCTGGCAGCAGATGCTTTATCGACTGACTCTATCTGAAATTTCATAGCCCAAATATAGCAATAATCCCGCAAAAACTCTTACTTTTGTATGATACGGACATTAAAACAAACAATCAACTAATAAACAACTAATGAAGAAAATTTCATCCATCAGCTTAAGACTGATTCTTCTTAATTTCCTCGAATTTGCAGTTTGGGGAGCTTATCTCACCTCGCTCGGACGCTATCTTGGCGGTATAGGAATGGGATCACAGATCAAATGGTTCTTCGCTATGCAAGGTATCGTCTCCATCTTTATGCCTGCCCTTATGGGAATCCTTGCCGACCGCAAGATCCAAGCCCAGAAAGTGCTTTCCCTCTGTCACGGCCTTGCAGGTATCTTTATGATTGCCGCAGGACTTTACTGCAGGCAGGCGGGCGCGGCAGTAGAGTTCGCACCGCTCTTCGTCCTGTACAGCATCAGTGTGGCGTTCTTTATGCCTACCATAGCGCTTGTCAATTCAGTTGCATACAACGCTCTTGAAAAAGCCGGCAAAGACCCTGTCAACGACTTCCCTCCTATCCGCGTATTCGGAACAGTGGGCTTCATCATAAGTATGCTTGCCACCAATTTCGTATCCTTCGGCGGTGTCCATATGCAGGATTCTTATACCCAGCTCATTTCTTCCGGAATCCTTTCCCTCATCCTATGCGGATATGCCCTCACGATGCCTGAGTGTCCTACCAAGAAGGGAGGAAGCCAGAGCCTGGCGGACAGTCTCGGTCTCAAGGCTTTCACGCTTTTCAAAGACAAGCAGTTCGCGGTATTCTTCATATTCTCTATGCTTCTGGGTGCATCCCTCCAGATAACCAACGGATATGCCAACACCTTCCTGGGGTCATTCGCCAGCGTGCCTGAATATGCCGACACATTCGCCGTAAAGAACTCCAATGCGCTGATTTCACTTTCCCAGCTCTCAGAGACACTCTGCATACTTCTCATTCCATTCTTTATGAAAAGGTTCGGTATCAAGAGGGTTATGCTCATAGCTATGTTCGCCTGGGTATTCCGTTTCGGCTTCTTCGGACTTGGAACCCCAAGTATGCCGGGAGTCATCCTCTTCATCCTGAGCTGCGTAGTTTACGGTGTCGCTTTCGACTTCTTCAACATATCCGGTTCACTCTATGTCAACGAGAATGCTCCTAAGGACATACGATCTTCAGCTCAAGGACTCTTTATGCTTATGACCAACGGGCTTGGAGCCACGATAGGTACGCTCGCCGCCGGAGCGGTCGTTGACGCCTGCGTTTACAACACCGCCACACCTTCCTGGAGCAAAGCCTGGTACATATTCGCAGCTTACGCCTTCGTAGTGGGCATCCTCTTCTGCATCTTCTTCAAAGAACCGAAAAAGTCTCAAGCTTAATATATACTTATACTTCCATAAGCGGCCTCGATAAGATAATTGTCGAGGCCCTTTTTGTATGCCACGGCCGCAATATTGTTCAAATCATACTGTCTGACAAGATGATAGTACCCCTTCCGTCCGTCTGCATAATCCTCCATACCTGACTCGTTTGGATATTTACCGAACCCTGACCTGTTACACACAAGCTCGTTTCCTTCAGTGAAAAACTGCGAAAAGGTGAATTCAAAATAATCCTTATGTGATGACAGATCAGCCATCGCCTCCTGCAGAATAGCTTTGGGCTTTCCGTCGTGGTCCACCGTCCAGGCATTTTCCGATGATGCAGACGGCACCTTTATAACGGATGTCCTGCTAACATAAGACGAGCGTGCCAGAAAGAAATCCGGAAGATTATCATTCCACACCGACGCCCAACTTCGCTTCGCAAATTCACAGAACGGCACGTATGCGACTCCGACCTGTGTCTTGTCATTAGATGAATCGTAGATGTAATCGAACTGGCAGCCTATGCTCAGATACAGCACGAGGTCTACCGTATAATATCCCGTATATGACTTCTTCGAATAAGGATTCGTGACCGTACCCTTCAATGCAAGATGTCCGCAGGACGGGAAGGTAGTCGAAGACATCTGAGTAAATGAAAACGAGTTATCCTTTACTGATGCCAATGCGCTGTAAATATCGTCAGATGCCGACTCGTACGCCAGTTGAGCGGAGACGTCCTTATCTGAGAGACTATGACGCACGCTCCACGTCGTACAGTAGCGGGAAGGATCGCTTCCCTCAACAAAAGGGATAGCCGCGACCAGATTCCTCAAGTTTCCAGGGGCTACCTGATAATTATAAACCTCTCCCAGAAAGCCCTGTGCGGGGAAAGCCTTGCGACAGGTGATCTTGGAAACTGTCTCAGCGGAGTGACCACTTAGTCTGAAAGTCAATGAATACTGCTCGTCTTCGCTCAAATCATCTATCCCGAACACCTTGACCTCATTGAGCTTACCGGTGTTTTCATAGAACTGGAACCTTTCGGAAAGAGGGTTGTAACCCGGACTGCAATATGCTTTCGAGCCCCAATTGGCAGAAAACGAAGAATAACCATATCGCTTTTCAAAAGTCTCA
Source organism: Treponemataceae bacterium (assembly GCA_963635625.1). GTDB lineage: Bacteria > Bacteroidota > Bacteroidia > Bacteroidales > UBA932 > Cryptobacteroides. Next base: position 25,553 of record CAVHGF010000023.1, read on the forward strand.
TAGGCGCCTTGCAATCCACTCACGCCTTTGTATGCCATCAGAGCATCCGGCATTCTGAATCTGTTCATACTCACCGCACTTCCGTCAGAATATGCGGGATACAGGGAGATCATACTGTCATAATACTGGGACGACTCCGTCACATTATAACACCCGGACTCAGTTATAAAGCCGTCATCTGCGCAAAGATTGATAGGATAAGACTTTGACAATTCGAATACCTTTTGCGACTTGTAACTCTTTACGCAGACAGACGACTCACCTCCCTCAGATTCCCTGAAAATATAAAGCGTTCTCGAATCAGGATCAAGATACAACCTGTCGCAGGATACAGAATCGTAGTATTCCTGCCAACCGTCCATAGAACCGTCATCAAGATTCCAGACTGAACCGTTCGAAGTGACGACCTGAACATCGTCAGCGGCCGTGCCGATAATTATATGTCCATACTCCCCCACGCACTGCGGGATTTGTGCCGTATAACTCGTAAATTCACTTGGACGGTATGCCAACTGAAGGTTTGTCTGGCTTTTTTGCCTTCCATCCCACGACTCCACTTTCACGACCGCAGAAGGAAAGAGATTCCCGTCATATTTGCATCTGGCATATACGGATCCGCCGCTTGTCTTTATCTCCAGACTCTCCTCTATGTCTTCGGACAAGACGCTGGCATAAAAGGTCATATCGCTCGGATACACCTCGACAGGCAGACGAGTCCACCCGTCTTCCTGATAGACCCTTTGTGAAGAAGATGTGAATGACAGCCGTCTCTCGTCAGTAAAAGATTCAAGGGTCGATTTCCAATTACTTTTCAGCGTGCCGTCATCGGAAAGGGACAGAGTCAGCGCGACATTCGTATTTCTCACGACATTGAAATCCGTCGTACTGTCATTGCCCAGGTAAAGGCGGAGCGTCAAATCCGCCTGCGCTCCCACTGTCGACCAATCTCCTTTGATCTCCATATATGTGCATAATCCCGCCTGCCTGTGACCGGATTCCAAATTCTTCTTCCACGGATCCGTATTGCCGGGGAGCAGCACACCCTGACAATTCTCCGGGACATAGAATTCTACGGTTTGCCCGTCGTTAAGGAGAGCCAAATCCTCTTCACTGGCGTAATCTCCGTCACATACACCCGTCGCCTTGCTGCTGCCGGAAAAAGGGGACAATCCGGAGGCGGACTGACAAATCCTTACGGAAGTGAACGCGACGGAGCAATTCTCCAGTAAAGGCTTTATGTTCAAAGAGTATTTTGCAAAAAGACGGGTCAAAGGAATATCTATGACCCCCTCTGCTCCGGTGACTTTTATTCTTTTTCCTTCCCTCAGACACATAGGCAGGACCTTCCCGGCATCCGGAGAGCAATCAAAAGACAGCGATCCCAAGTCGTCTTCCTTGTAAGGCGCCAAGACCTCTCCGACATTGGCAAGTGCATATACGTCATACTCCCTGGTCCTGTCCAACTGGAAAGTCGCAGTGCTTTGTTCACTGTAAGATGATGTATACAACACCCCCTGACTGTAAACGTAATAATTAATGTTCTCTATCTCATTTTCCTGCACGTCGACAGAACTTTTCGTATACTTGCTGACTGCCCGGAACTCTACGGACACACTTCCGGCTTCCAACCATTCGCTCTGACAGGAGGTTAGAAGCATTGCACAAATTACAGGAGATACCGCTTTCCAAAAATATTTCATAATTCAACCTTTTCCCAATTCCGCACACTTACATTGAATGTATTGTCGACATAATCCACCGACAGAAAGGCGTCATCCAGCGACTCTTTCCGCCAATCCATCCCCGTCGCTTCAAGCAAAGAGCCAACATTTTGAGTATAAAAGACTTCTTCCTCCTGAACATCGAGCAAGTCAAGAGACAAGGACAAATCTATCTGGCGCGGAACATTCACGATAAAACGAGAACGGGGTGACGGCGAATTCATCACCGGCTGCGCAAGCGCGCAAAAGTGCCCCTGAACAGGAGAAAGCGTGCTCAGGTTCACCCCGCTGACGTTACACCTCAACCTCACCCTGCATTCCACGCCTTTCACTTCTATGTTGACACGACAGAATTGTTTTGCCAGAAATGCTGACACTTCATTGACTTCACTTACACATTCGACTTTGCAGACATAGGCAAATAGCGAGGGCATCTGACTCCCCAGTTCCACCTCTCCACTCCAGTTCTGATCCACTCCACTATAACAACATACCTTATATTCATCCCCACGAATAAGATCAAAGCCGGCCCTCGCTACACCGCCTACTTTTTCAATGTGCACCTTTTCTCCTCCTTCCTCTCCTGCCGCAACACTGATATCAACTCCCGCATCATCTCCACCGCTTACGCTCATAAACAGCAAGCCGGGGCAAGCCGATCTGTCACTTTTCACACTGCACGAACATACCATAGCCACGCTGAACAGCAGTGGAAGAAAAACTCTGGTGCACATATCCATCAACAATTTACTCAAGTTTCACACTTGCGAATCCTAAACAATTTATCAGATCATCGGGTCATCAACTGAGACGCTTGTCCAGTCTACTATGCTGACACTGAAAGAAATATCCTCGCTGCTTACCGGATTGTCAGGACTGTCGGATCCCGCTCTCTTGACAGTGACATTGGCAATTTCATAAGAATGGTTGCTTTCAAGAGCAGGAAGAAGAATAGGATAATAAAAGGTCTGGCTACCCAGCACTGCTTCTATCACCACTTTTGTGGTCTTCGTCTTGTTATTGTTCGGCATAGCATAGAAATAATGGGGCGTAGAATAAGAAGCCCCGTTGGCTATTGCAGAAGACAATGTATCCGAAAGCAGGGATGCCAATTCATCCTTTTTTGAAGAAGCGTTATACCATTTGGTATTGACAGCGCCTGCAATATTGCAGTTGCCGGCGACATCCGACAGATAGATCCCCTTTACCGTAAAATCCATATTGGCCAAGGAAGCGGACTCGAAGTCTCTCGTGATTTTGGATACCACGACTCTGGACACCATTCTTTTGACCGGTATGCTGATAGCTTTGGCAGATGGTAGAGTGACCGTCGATTTTCCATACATCACAAAACCTGATGTCTTGGAATTGGACGAGAGATCCACCATAGTGGATTCAAGCGCAGCCTTCGAACTTACGCCAGAAAGATCCGGAGCATTCACAAGAGCATATACATCTCGCTGACCGGAAGTGCACTTCACGCTGAGAGAAGAGGATGTGGCCGTCTTGTAAGCATCCAAAAGATCTCCGCGGAACACAAATACCTGTAATGACTTGATGGCGTTTTCCGACGTAGAAATCTCGGTTGAAGTACCGGTAGACTTCACTTGCACGTCACTGACGGCGTTAACTGTCAGCACACACTCTCCGCCGTCCTGTACGAGCGAATAATCGTCTCGGGAAAGATTCTTGTTACAAGAGATCAACGAAATGATTCCTACACAGAGAGGAACCGCAAAAAGGATTTTTTTCATAACACTGAACGATTTACATTTCATACTGAAGCCCCTCTTCACAATCTACCACTACTATGCGGCTTGCGACAACTTCCACCACGGTCTTTTCAACTTCCTCAGAATTAGTGTATTCCCTGGTGCGTATCCTGCCGCATACATACAGTTTGGATCCTTTCTCTATCTGATCGAGATCGGTCAGATACTCGGACTCCCAGGCGACAACTTGATGCCAAGTGGTTTCAATCACCGCATTCCCGCCCTTATCCTTATATGCTCTGGATGTAGCAAGAGTAAATCTGTAGACTTTTTTCTCTGCTGTCTGTTGACAGCGTACTGAACCTACGACTCCGCGCAGTTCAATTCGATTCAAATTTTCCATGAAGTTCTATAGTTTAAAAATACTATTCGGCTGTCCTGATGCGCCCCGCAGAACATCCGACGGCAAAAATCAATACATATTTCGCAATTTCCATACTTCCGGGACAGAAATACCGAAATTGATATGTTCTTTTCAGATGCGAAGTGATTCTTATATGACTTTAAGAATTTCTTTAACCTTCAAATCCGGCACTAAAGTTTTTCTTTAAGAAAGGTTTATTTATCAACGCACCGTCGGGACCGGCAAGTTTATATATTTGCAAAAACCACTGATTATGAATCTACTGACCGAAGACAGAACCAACGGATGCAAGTGTCTTTATTGCGACTCTCCCCTATACGGAAGGACGGATAAGAAATTCTGCGACTCATCCTGCAAAGACAAATACAACAACATCATAAAACGTCGCCGCAGCAAAATGCAGTCGGCAGTAAAAAAGACATTGGAGAAGAACTACTCCATACTCGTCCATCTGCTTAATGCCAACATCAAAAGCGCCCGGCTCGACGAGCTGGACGCTTTAGGATTCAACACCCTTTACTGTACCTATACTATAGGTCTGAAAAACAATCGTATATTCCACTGCTATGACATCCAATACCAGATGTCCAAGAGCAGAATATTCAATATCACTTATCTATAGCGGTTTACTTCTTGTTATGAACAGGCGCTACAGGCTTCTCTGGAACAGGTGTGGTGATGAATGAAGCCAACTGTTTGTCATACTCCTCTGAAGTAATCATATGGCAAGAGCCATTTACCTGGGCACCCATCTCCACCTGAAGCTTGTTCACATAAATATTACCCTCTATC
>CAVHGF010000024.1:0-30027 GCA_963635625.1 Treponemataceae bacterium
ACCGTATACTTTGTGCAGGAAACAGCGCAAAGAAGAAGCAAAATAGGTAAATAATTGGCTTTCATAGGGCAAAGATATGAAAAGGAAAGAATATTTCAAATGTGAGGATCTCGCCCTTATATTGTCCAAAGGAAAACAAAGGTACGTCAAAAAATCCAATAAACCTAAATTAAAACGACTATGTAATATGGTATTTTATGCATATCTTTGCCGGCGTAAAAAACTTAATTCGATTCTTGTTTGTGAATCAAGTTGTTATCAATAACGCCTATAGCTTTTGCAATCAGCTTTCCTTTGAAAGCGAAGCGGCGTTCCGCTATAATCCTATATATTCTCGGGTGAAAAACTATCATTTCAATTTTATAAATAAAGTATGAAAAAAACAGTCAAAAGTTTATTGCTGTCGTTAGCAGCGATGCTTTGTGTTATCTCTGCTTCTGCTCAGGTAACAACCTCCTCCCTCAACGGTAAGGTTACTGATTCTGCGGGAGATGTTCTGCCGGGCGCGGCTGTCATAGCCGTTCACACGCCTTCCGGAACTACTTACCAAGCTGTCGTAAACAATGATGGACGTTACTTCATCAATGGTATGCGCGCCGGTGGTCCTTACACGGTAGAATTCAGCAGTCTGGGTTATCAGACCGTAACTTTTACCGACGTCACCCTTCAGCTCGCAGAAAGCTACCAGCTTAACGCTTATCTTAACGATGACCAGGAGATGCTTTCCGAAGCCGTTGTCGTTTCCACTGCTTCATCGAAATTCGCAGTTGAGAAGACAGGTGTCGCAACTAACATCAGCAACGAGCAGATCGCCTCTCTCCCTACGGTCAGCAGAAGTATCTCTGACGTGACGAGGCTTTCTCCATATGGCGGCAATGGTATGTCATTCGCCGGCGCTGACGGACGTACAGGTAACTTTACTGTTGACGGTGCGAACTTCAACAACAACTTCGGTCTTTCCAGCAAACTCCCTGGAGGCGGCAGCCCTATCTCTCTCGATGCCATCGACGAGCTTCAGGTTGTCATCTCTCCTTACGATGTGCGTCAGACCAACTTCATCGGCGGTGGCGTGAACGCCATCACCAAGTCCGGTACCAACACGTTCAAGGGAACGGCTTACGTATATCACCGTAACGAGAATATGCGCGGTGATTCAGTTGAAGGCGAGACTGTTTCAGGTGGACGCGACACAGACCGCAATACCACATACGGTTTCACTCTCGGTGGACCAATCATCAAGAACAAACTCTTCTTCTTCGTAAACTACGAATTTCAGAAGACTCCTTCCGTAGCCAACTACTGGAGAGGTTCAGAAAGTGGTCTCGGAAGCGCAAATTCTTATATTTCACGTACTACGCTTTCCGATCTTGAGACCGTATCCAAATATGTCAAGGAAAGATATGGATATGATACAGGATCTTGGACAGATTTCCCTGCTGACGAGAGCAACCGCAAACTCCTTGCCCGCATCGACTGGAACATCTCTGACAAGCATCACCTTGCATTGCGCTACAACTATACGCTCAATAAGTCTTGGATTGCTCCTAACGCATCATCAATGGACGGTGGCTCGCGTTCAGCTTACGGACGTACATCCCTCTATTCGATGTCTTTCGCCAATTCGATGTATTCGCAGCAGAACCTGGTGAACACCTGGTCACTCGATCTCAACAGCCGTCTCAGCGACAATCTTTCAAACCAGTTCCTCGCAACATACTCTCAGCTTGACGATGTCCGCGGAACGAATTCCAGCGACTTCCCGTTCATCGACATTATGGACGGTGGCAAGATGAGCCCTGACGGAACGGAAGAAGGTAACGGTTCCACCACTTATATGGCACTCGGATACGAGCTTTTCACTTGGAACAACGCCGTACACAACAACGTCCTCAATATCAAGGATGACCTTACATACTATGTAGGCGGTCATAAGATTGTAGGCGGTCTCAGCTATGAATATCAGATGGCTGACAACTCCTATATGCGTAACGGTACAGGTTACTACCGCTATAACTCTCTGGAGGACTTCCTGAATGAGGCTGCTCCTGCAATTGTCTGCCTTACTTACGGTTACAACGGTGAAGAGAATCCTGCAGCCCGCGTGCGTTTCCACAAGGCAGGCGTATATGCTCAGGATGACTGGACGGTATCAGACAAATTCAAGCTCACTTACGGCCTTCGCGCTGACGGTCTGTTCTTCGACAACCAGGACCTTATGACCAACAACGCAATCTATGAGCTTGATTATAACGGCAAGCACATAGATACGGGCAAATGGCCTAACAGCAGTCTCACCCTTTCTCCACGCGTAGGTTTCACCTATGACGTATTCGGCAACAAGAGCCTCAAGGTTCGTGGCGGTACCGGTCTTTTCTCCGGCCGTCTGCCTCTTGTGTTCTTCACCAATATGCCTACCAACTCAGGTATGGTTCAGTATTCTGCCAAGCTTAACGCTGACGGAAAGAACGGTGGTACCAAAACTGATATGTCGCAGTTCGCAGGTGGTGTCCTCACTCGCAACGAGTTGAAGAACAAGCTCTTCTCTATGGGTTATCCTGAGACCATCACTCCTGAGGACGGTACAGCTCCATCTGAAATCTCAGCAGTTGATCCTAACTTCAAGATGCCTCAGGTTTGGAAGACATCTCTTGCCATTGACTACGCTTTCCCTACTTCATTCCCATTCTCCATCACCGCTGAAGGAATCTTCAACAAGACCATCAACGGCGTATGCCTCAGGGACTGGAGCATAAAGGACACCGACGGATTCGCAAGATTCAACGGTGCTGACAATCGCGCCATCTACAACAACTACAAGCTTACATACACCAAGGCAGACGGTACCACAGCCAATATGCCAAGCGCATACGTGCTCGAGAATACAAACAAGGGTTATGGCTACACTGCCAATGTTACCGTCAATATGGAACCTGTAAAGGGTCTCAGAATGATGGCTGCTTACACTCACACCGTTTCCAAGGAACTTACCGGTATGCCTGGTTCAAACGCATCTTCAGTGCTTAACTATATGGCTACCGTCAACGGTCCTAACGATCCGGGTCTTCACAACTCAAGCTATGTTACACCTGACCGTGTAGTCGCTTCGCTTACACACGACGACAAATCAGGTAACCACTACAGCTTTATCTACGAAGCTTGGAGAGGTGGATACAATTATTCTTATATGACCGTCAACGACATCAACGGAGACGGATATAACTACGATTCCATCTATATCCCTACAGACGACGAGGTTGCAAACAACGAATTCCGTTTCGTCTCAGATGACGACCGCGACCGTTTCCTCGCTTATGTCCATAAGGACAGCTACCTCAGCAAACATCAGGGACAATATGCAGAGGCTTACAGCGTGTACTCACCTTGGGTTCACAGAATTGACCTCAGCTACAAGCACGATTTCAAGGTGAACGTAGGCCGCTCAGTCAATACTCTTCAGCTCAGTCTGGATATCAAGAACGTGCTTAACCTCTTCAACTCAAGCTGGGGAGTAAGCAAATATATGAACTCAGCTCTTGGTGAAGGCCGTATCCTCAAATATGAGGGCGTTGATGCAGAAGGCTATGCTACATTCTCTACCGCAGCAGCTTATGGAGCAGATACCCAGACCTTCGTGCCTTATCACGAAATCGGTCAGTGCTGGTACGCTTCTGTAGGTATCAAGTATATGTTCAACTAACGTAATCATAGGATATGAAACTTAAAAATATATTCACAACTCTTCTGGCAACCGTCGCTCTTGCGACCGGTTGTCAGGAAAGCCTCGAGAGACATCTCGCGGAGGTGCAGGTATCGTCTTCGTATGTTTCGATTCCTGCAAAGGGCGGCTCGACCACCATTACCGTCACAGCGACAGATGCGTGGACCATCAGCGGCATCCCTGAATGGCTTACCGTCAATCCGGACAAAGGTGAGGCAGGCAAGTCTGAGGTTGTTTTCTCTGCCGGAGAAGCCACTTCTACCAATACCGTTACCGTAAATCTCGTATGTAACGGAAAGACACAGCAGATCAACGTTCTCCAGCAGACTGAAAAACAGGAACTTCCTATCTCCACTTGCGCTGAAGTGAATGCAGGTGAGGATGGCGTATCTTATCGTATCAAAGGTTCTGTAACCAAAATCACCAGCACCACCTACGGCAATATGTACATCAATGACGGTACCGACGAGGTATACATCTATGGTACTCTCGACGCTTCCGGTGCTGAGAAGAATTTCTCAAGTCTGGGAATCGAAGTAGGTGATATCGCTACAGTAGAAGGTCCAAGAGTTACTTATGGCGGGGTTGTTGAGCTTAAGAACGTGACGGTCATCGCCATAGAGAAGTCTCTAATAAAGGTAGACTCGCTCAATGTCAAGGAGGCGCTTCCTCTTGAGGGCGGAGAAGTGAAGGTTTACCTTACCTGCAAGGGCGAAGGCGTATCGACCGTCATTCCTGAAAATGCCAAATCCTGGGTTTCCGTTACCGGAATAGAGCAGGAAGGCACTAATGTCACAGTCATATTCAATGTTGCCGCAAATGCAGGTGGCGACCGTTCAACTGAGCTTTCATTCACTACCAAGTCAAACGGGAAGACTTATTCCGCAGTCACCGCACTCGAGCAGAAAGGTGCCATCATAGATGCTACGGTAGAGGAGTTCCTCGCCGCTGCCGAGGGTGATACCCAATATAGGGTAAAAGGTGTAGTCAAGGAGATTAACGCAAGCAGCCAATATCATAATGCTGAGATAACCATATCTTCAGGTGATTTTGCAAACAGTGTCCTTCTGCATCGTGCAGTTGCGAGCGAGGGCAATATCGAGGATCTCGAGATCGGGGAAGGTGACATTATTACCGTAGTCGGAAAGAGAGGTTCATTTAATGGAAATCCTCAGATGGCAGCCGGCGGAGTTTGCGAGAGTATAGAATCTTATGCTACAGCTACGATCGCAGAATTCCTTGCAGCTGACAATGGTTCTGAATACGCCGTTACCGGAGTTATTGCAGAGGTGGCAGGTCTTTCCGGTAAGGACAAATACAACAATGTCAATATTACCATCAAAGACGGAGAGAATTCTCTTTATCTCTTCCGCGTGACAACTTTCGACAAGTCAGATGTCGCTGTTCTCAACCCTGAGGTAGGTGCTACCATCACCGTCGCCGGTAAGAGAGGCGAACACGAAGGAACTCCACAGATGGATGCAGGCGGTGTTGTTCTCGCTTACGCCGAAGGTGAGGCCCCTGTAGATGAACTCAGAGTTAACCCGGTAGCTTCATTGCTCAACGCTGAACACACCGAACTTAATGTAGAGGTTACTTGCACCGGTGATTGGACTGTAACAAAGACTGAAGGTGATTGGATCACTTCATACACAGAGAGCGGTTCAGGAAACGGCACTATCAAGGTGGTGTTCCCTGAAAATACCGCCGCTGAATTGCGCGCCGCTAAATTCACCGTTGCAAGCGGAGAATTGAGTGCAGAATTTACTCTTCAGCAGAAAGGTGTAGAGGAGACTGTATATACCACTCTTGCAGAAGTTAATGAGGCTATACTCGCAGCAGGTAAGGATGGGCTTGATTTCAAAGTCAATCTTTCTTCAGCCGAGGTTACCAAGATATGCTACGACAGCAAAACTTCTTATATCCAGGATGCGACAGGAGCCATAATGATTTATGGCGCGCCTCTTACAACTTATATTAAAGACGCTGCCGAGAAGACAACCATCTCAGGTATCGTGACAGGAACAGGCACGGTTTACTACGGTCTTCCTGAGGTTACTTCTATAGATTTTACCGAGGCTACCGTAGCACAGGACGGAAAGGGTATCTGCACAGAGGCTACTATCGCCGAGGTTCTTGCGGATTTCAACAAGTATCTTAACTGCAAGGTCAAACTTACCGATGCAAGCGTAAAGGATGCTTTCTCTAAATCTGACAAGAACGGTGTTCTCGCACAGGGAGAAAGCGAACTCGCCATATATGTCAAGAACACGAGCGAGGACTTCGCTTTTGCCGCAGGTACAGTGGTTGACGGATATGTTTATCCGGCACTTTACAATACTACCAAGCAGGCTTATTTCTGGGGTAAGGAAGACTTCACCGTAAAGACCGTTGGAGCCGAGATCGCTCTCAAGTCAAGCTATAACGTAAATGTAGGTGAGACCGTTGAACTCGGTGCTACTTGCACATCCGGAGCTGTTCTCAAATATGTTTCAAGCGACGAGACTATCGCTACGGTTTCTGAGGCAGGTGTTGTGTCCGGTGTCAAGGAAGGAACCGTTACGGTAACCGTCAGCGCTGAAGCAGTTGCCGGCTACACCGCCGCCACCGCCACCACCACCATCACCGTTAATCCTGCCGGAAGTACGGAACCTGTTGTGGTATATACTCTTAAGGCAGAAAAAGGAACACAGAGTGCATATGCCAGCTCGGCCGATTTTACGATAGATGGAATTACCTGGAATGTTACGGGGAATACCACAATGGATGGATATTGGCGTATAGGTGGGAAAAAGATAGAGGAAGTTGACAGAGCAATCTACAGCAAGAATGCAATTTCAGAGAAGATTGTCAAGGTAGAGGTTGCTCACGGAGCAGGTAAAACTCCAATCACTGTCAATTCACTGAAACTTCAGGTGTTTGATACAGCAGAAGACGCCGCCAGTGGAAGTAATTCTGTAGGTTCTCTTGACGGAACATACGAGGCTAATGGGACAGTTACTTTTATTCCCGAGGAAACAGCTGATTGGTCCGGAAAATATTATCGTATAGTATATAACCTTACGAATACCGGTTCGACCAACACTGGTATAGATTTCGTTAGTGCAGTATTCTATAAATAATTGACTTGCTGATATTTAATATAAATAGGGCCGACTGTTTTCAGCCGGCTCTATTTATGTTTATGGGAAGCGCGTTTATCTGTCGCTGACCACTGTCTTATATCCTGGAGAATAGACCACTCGCCTGATCCCCGTATTGATGGATCCCTCGCAGCCGGACGGCTTGCTGAAATGGAAATAAGTCTGCAATCCGCTCATCGTCAACTCCTCCAGATGCTCGCTCCACTTCTGCTCATACTCGGCATAGGCACTTATGAAGAACTTTACGGTATCATATCCGTGAAAGGCGTAACTGTCCGGCTCGCAGCCATATAAAGCCCTATAATCCCTGATGAAGCTGATTACGGAAGCCGAAGTGTAGTCGATATGATAAGTGACGCTGTTGTGCAGAAAAGCGTCGCACATCTCCTCCATCTCCACGGACTTGGTTTTGGCAGGTCCGTACATCACGACATTCTTCTTCATATTCTTCTGCAGGTAGACGTTACGGATGACATCCTTTATGAAGATGTCGTGCTCAGATGCCGCCACGACCCTTGTAACCGAATCTTTAAGATGTGTATGGATATCGAACCACTCGTTCATCTCAAGTCCTGAAGACAGAGAATAATTCACCTCTATTGTTCTGTCCGGAGCTACGTTCTTCAGGCTGGATTCCATAAGGGTCTGCGTCGAACTCTGGTTGTAGGCCGTTTCCGTCACCACGATAAGAGAATCCGTTCCGGCCTCCATATCTTCCATAATCCACGAAGCCATATCATCTATCTGTATTCTGGCAGGAGTGGCCGCCAGGATCACACGCTCCCTTTGCGTAAGAGCCTCGGTTCTTGTATCCAGCGGCGAGATTACATATTTATTGTCCGGAATCACGTTCAATGTGCGGGAAATATCATAGGAACTGATAGGCCCGATTATCATATCGCTTTCTCCTATGACGCGCCTGTTCTGTTCCAACGCCCCTTCTTTGGAGATGTCTATGGCATTCACCTCTATGCTTGCACCTTTCTCCGCCAATTCTTTGATGGAAAGAAGAGCTCCGAAATAGAAATTCAGGTAATTCTTGTTGACGGTAGTATCCGCCGCAAAAGGAAGCAGGAGAGTCAGGCTGACGTGTTTATCTGTAAAATCCACATTCGCCGCATCCGTCAGGGTGTTGTCTTGAAGCGTTGTCTCAGGCTTTAGAGGCCTCCCGAAAAGAACCAATTCTTCACCGGCCGTACCGGTTTCTGTTTCAGATGTGTCCGCCTGTGTCTGAATCTCTGCGACTCCTTCCGCAGGAATATTGGCCTTGTCCACAGGAATCAGCAGCAGATCGTCCGTGCGAAGCGGCGAAGTGCTGAGGTGCAGTTTGGGATTGGCCTCGATAATGTCTATCACGGCTATTCCGTAGGCCTTGCTTATGGAGTAGAGAGTCTGCTTCTCGGTCACCACGTGGCTGTAATAGATCCTGCCGCCTATTTTGACTTTGTCGGTGGAGACTTTCACTTCCACCGTCGGATATGGTTCCTGTGCCCGGGCGACGTTGGCCCCAAGACACAGAATCGTGAGGATTATGCAGAAAAATTTTTTCAAAAGAGATTATTTCTTTGATTTGTTGTTCTGGTACTCGGCATTAAGACCGTCAATAAGTTCCGAAGTGATGTTCAGGCTTGCGGCTGCATCTACGACCGGCGAAGAAAGAAGGTTGCCCTGTGTAGAGAGGATGAGGTCATAATTATGCTCGGAATTGTATTTTTTGACATACTCCATTACCGAATTGGCGATATTGTTCAGGATGACCTGCTGCTCTTCTGCCAATTCGTTCTGTTTCTGCTGTCCATACTGTTGGAAATCAGCTATTTTCTTCTGAAGATCATTGTATTTTACTTCAGCCACGCTTCTGGTTATGAGACCTTTGTTGAGCTTGTCGGCGAGGTCTTTGTCTTCATTTTCAAGTTTGGTGCGGCGACGGGTCACGTCATCGTTGATTCCGTTGGCCTTTTTCTCGAAATTCTGCTGCAGGTCGATCGCCATCTGATAATTGGCCACCACTTCGTCGAGATTGAAATATGCAATTCCTGACGTGTTCTCTGCAACTGCTGCGGACTCGGTCTTTCCGGCAACCTCAGTCTTAGACGATTTGGACACGAAAGTCAGTACAAGAGCGGCTGCGGCCACTGCGAGAGCGCAAATGCTCAGAATATTGGATGTTTGTTTCATATATGAAAATTATTTGTTTACGTGTGTTTTGTCGAGATACTCCTTCACGGTTTTTTCCAATCCCATATAAAGGGCGTCGCAGATGAGGGCGTGTCCGATCGAGACTTCGTCCGTCCATGGGATGTTTTTCAGGAAGAATTCCAGATTCTCCAGACTCAGATCGTGCCCGGCATTAAGGCCAAGCCCGCATTCGCGTGCCGCCTTGGCCGCAGCCAAATATGGCTCAATAGCCTTATCCCTGTCTTTCAGGTAATTGCGGGCGTAATCCGCCGTGTATAATTCCACTCTGTCCGCTCCGCACTCCTTGGCTTTGCGAGCCATCTGAGGGATAGGGTCTATGAAAATGGACACCCTTATCCCTTTCGAGTGGAACAGGTCGCACATCTGCGAGAGAAATTCACTGTTCTTCTCCGTGTCCCATCCTTGGTTGGAGGTGATGGCGTCGTGTGCGTCAGGGACAAGCGTCACCTGATTGGGAACAACCTCCATCACGAGATCCCTGAATGAGGGCTCGGGATTGCCTTCTATATTGAATTCCGTATGCAGAATACCTTTCAGCAGGCGTACGTCTTCATATTTTATATGTCTGCCGTCCGGTCTGGGGTGCACGGTAATACCCTCCGCTCCGAAGCTTTCTATGTCCAGTGCGGCTTTTTGAACGTCGGGAGTATTCTCGCCACGGGCATTGCGAAGCGTGGCGATCTTGTTTATGTTGACACTTAACCTTGTCATCGAAGTGCAAAAATAGAAAATATTATGCTAAATTTGAGGCGGTAAATGAAAATTGCATATTTAATAAAGAAAAACTCGCTGTTGCAGAATCCTCTGGTGAATTCATTGCTGGATTCGCTGCGCTCCCGTGGAGTTGAGGTCTACGACGTGCGGACTTCACTGCAGAGCGGAACTGACCTGCTGTTGAGTTTCGGCGGAGACGGCACTTTCCTGTCCGCCGCCAGCCAGGTTTGTGAAGCGGGTGTGCCTGTTCTCGGCGTCAATCTCGGCAGATTGGGTTTTCTTTCAGAAAATGACGTTAATGACGTTCTGACTCCCATAGTTGAACGTTCGTACTATATACAGGAGAGGAGTATGCTTCAGGTGCGTTTCCCCGCAGGTCAGAGGCCGGAGAATTTCTTTCCTTATGCCCTTAATGAGGTGGTGGTCAGGCGTCAGGGCACAGGTACGCTTGCTCTCGACGTTACTTTGGACGGCGACTCTCTCCCTACTTATTGGGCGGACGGGATGCTTGTTTCCACCAGTTCCGGAAGCACGGCTTATTCTTTAAGCGTGGGAGGGCCTATCTGCAGGCCTGATGTGGATGCTTTCATACTTGCCCCCATAGCGCCGCACAATCTCAATCTCCGTCCTCTTGTGTTGCCGGAAAGTGCTGAATTTCAAATATGTGGGACGGACCGCAAGGGGGCTGTGCTCGCGCTGTCTCTGGATAACAGGGATTATGTCATAAAAAGCGGGACCGTAGTCGAGATCACTTCGGCTCCGTTCAAATTGAAGCGCGCAGTGCTTGGCGGGTCTAACTTTATCAAAGCCCTCAGGGAGAAGCTTCTCTGGGGAGAGGATGTAAGAAACGTTTGAAAATGGCTGAACTTATAATACCGGAACATATTTCCATCATAATGGACGGAAACGGCAGATGGGCGCAGAGCCGTGGGCTTGCACGCAGCGCAGGTCACGTGGAAGGAGTAGAGCGGGTCAGGGATATAACGGAAGAATGTGTCCGCCTCGGGGTGAGGTATCTTTCGCTGTACACTTTTTCCGAAGAGAATTGGAACCGGTCCGAAAGTGAGATATCATCTCTTATGTCGCTTTTGGGCAAGGCGATAAAGAACGAATACTCGACTCTTATGAAAAACGGCGTGCGCTTCCGGGCCCTGGGACACAGACAGAGACTTTCGCCCGCGCTTCAGCTGGCCCTTTCCCAACTTGAAAAAGCCACGGAGAAGAATGCCAATCTGGATCTGTGCGTTATGCTGAGTTACAGCGGCAGATGGGACATTCTGCAGGCGGTGCGCACACTTTTGAAAGAGGGAAAGACTCCCGAAGATGTGGATTACGAAGATGTTGCCCGATGTCTTGTGACTGCGGGAATACCGGATCCGGATCTGGTCATACGCACTTCGGGCGAGAAAAGAATAAGCAATTATATGCTTTGGCAGACCGCATACTCAGAATTTGTGTTTACGGATGTACTTTGGCCTGATTTTAGAAAAGAAAACCTGCTGGCCGCTCTGGAGGAATATTCCAGGAGGGATCGCCGTTTCGGAAAAGTGAAATAAAAGAGTTATATTTGTGAGATTTAAGACTCGGAGAATGAAGTTTTTGCGGTTAATCACAGTTTTTACATTCCTTTGTGCCTGCATTTCTGCTTACGCACAGGTGGAGATAGATTATAATCGTCCTAAACAATACTATGTCGGTAGCGTAAGGGTTGAGGGAAATACGTATTTTGATCAATCGCAGATAGCGGCTCAGTCCGGACTTTACGTCGGGCGCAGGATAACCCTTCCAGGAGACGAGATCTCATCGGCCATCAAACGTCTTCTGGCCAAGAAGTATTTCGAGGATGTAGCCATATACGCTGAGAGTCTCAACGAGACCAAGGACTCAGTTAATCTCTTGATCTCCATAAGGGAACGCCCCAGAATGTCCCGCTGGAACTTCACCGGCATAAAATCCGGCGACAAGAAGGAGCTTAACGAGAGAATAGGATTCCGCAGGGGCGGAGATTTTTCCGAATATACCAGGACCACTGCCGAGGGCATCATCAAGCGTTATTATGCTGAAAAGGGATTCCTGCTGTGCGAAGTCGACACCGAGGTGCAGCGGGATACTATGGTGCGTAACGCCATAATGGTCACGTTCCATATAGACAAGGGCCCCAAGGTTAAGATCAAGGACATCAACTTCATAGGCGCGGATGATTTCTCCGATTACAAATTGGCCAAGGCTATGAAGAAGACCAAGTCTAACAAGTTCTACAACTTCTTCAATAGCAAGAAATTCAACGAGAAGGAATATCCTAACGACAAGAAGAGCCTGGTAAGCAAGCTGAACGAATCCGGTTACAGGGACGCCCGTATCGTCAGGGACAGCGTCTACATCGTGGACATAGTCCAGAAGAACGGTAAGGTGAAGAAGAAGATAAACATCGATATCGTTCTCGACGAGGGTAAGAAATATTATTTCAGGGACATCTCGTGGACGGGCAATTCGGTATATCCGTCTGAAGTGCTCAATTCTATTCTGGGAATAGAGAAAGGAGACGTTTATGACGTGGTTTCTATGCAGAAGCGCCTTTATGGAGGAGGAAAACAGGGCGATTACGACGTGTCCAAGCTGTATCGTGACAAGGGCTATCTTTTCTTCAACATCACTCCTGTCGAGACCAATATCCAGAATGATTCCGTAGATGTCGAACTTCGCGTGACGGAGGGCAAGCAGGCCACGCTCAACAATATAATAATCAACGGTAACGACCTCACCAACGAGAAAGTCGTCCGCCGTCAGATAGTGACCCGTCCGGGATATCTTTTCAGCCAGTCCGACTTCGAACGTTCCATCCGCGAAATCGCCTCTCTGGGCCAATTCGATTCCGAATCGATTATGGACCCGAACAGCGGCTACAGCATACTGCCTAACCAGAAGGACAACACCGTGGATCTGGTGTATAACGTAACCGAAAAGCCTTCAAGCCAATTGGAACTTTCCGGCGGTTGGGGCGGCAACACTTTCGTGGCTACGGTCGGTGTCAGCTTCAACAATTTCTCCACCAAGAGATTCTTTGACAAGGATGCCTGGCGTCCTGTCCCTCTGGGAGATGCACAGAATCTTGCATTCCGTTTCCAGACCAATGGTACATATTATACGGCGCTTTCGGCAAGTTTTACGGAGCCGTGGCTGTTCGGAAAGAAGCCGACATCTCTTAATATGTCCGCTTATTATACGCGTCAGACCAATTCATACCTCGCCCTCAACATTCTCAGCCACGACAGGCAGATGGAGGTGTTCGGTGTGTCAGCTTCGCTCGGAAGCCGTCTCAAATGGCCTGACAGCTATTTCGTGGCATACAACGGACTCAATTGGCAGACATACAAGCTGACCAACTGGTATTCGGGATATTTCATTTTCGACAACGGATTCGCGAACAACATAAGTTATTCATTCAACTTGTTGCGAAATTCGACAGACCAGCAGATTTATCCGCGTCAGGGTTCCGAATTTTCGTTCTCTCTTTCGCTTACTCCGCCGTTCTCTCTCTTCAGAAAGTATGACTATGATTCGGACGGTAACCGTGTGTCCGTAAAATCTTGGAGAGATGTAGATTACGACAATTGGACCGCACAGCAGAGATACCGTTGGATAGAGTACCACAAGTGGAAACTGTCGGGTGCCCAGTATATAAAGCTGGTCGGGGATCTGGTCCTTATGACCAAGGCGCAGTTCGGGTATCTTGGATTCTATAACAGAAACTGGGGTTATTCGCCTTTCGAGGGCTTCCTGCTCGGTGGTGACGGTATGTCCGGATATAATACCTATGGTTCGGAGGTGATTTCGCTCCGAGGTTATGAGAACTACTCGTTGACCCCGTACACCGCTACCGCTTACAAGTCCGACGGTGGGGCGTATGCCGGCAACGTATACGATAAATTCACTATGGAGTTGCGTTATCCTGTGATTATGCAGCCGTCATCCACCATATACCTCCTGGCCTTCCTCGAGGGTGGTAACTGTTGGTCTGACATAAGGGACTTCAATCCTTTCCAAATATATCGTTCCGCCGGTGTGGGCGTGAGAGTGTTCCTTCCTATGGTGGGACTTATCGGAGTCGACTGGGGTTACGGTTTCGACGGACGCAGCTCGAACCTGGGCGGAAGCCAATTCCACTTCGTGATAGGCCAGCAGTTCTAAAGGTAAATGTTGAAAATTATAAATTAAGATATTATGAAAAAGATTATTTTGATCGCCGCAGCTTCAATGCTTTCTGTCGCAGCATTCGCTCAGCCTAAGTTCGCTCACGTTAATTATGCAGAACTTGTACAACTTATGCCTGAGGCCGATGAGGCTCGCGCCGCTATGGAGGCTTCCAACAAGGAGGTACAGGAAACTTATGCTGCAATGGTAGAGGAGTATAATACGAAATACGCTGCATATCAACAGAAACAGAGTACTTGGACTCCGGCTATACGCGAGACTAAGGAGAAGGAGATCCAGGGCATAGTTTCACGCATCCAGGAGTTCGAACAGAGCATCAATACCGAGCTTTCTCAGCAGCAGCAGACTCTTATGGCCCCTATCCAGAAGAAGGCCTCCGACACTGTCGCCGCTCTTGCCAAGCAGGGGGGATATATTTATGTTTTCGATGTGAACGGTCCTCTTTATATCGATGATACGCAGAGCGTAGACCTCACACCGGCTGCACGCAAGGCTCTCAACATTCCTGAGGGCAGGACTCTCGAGACTCTTCAGCAGGAGCTTGCTGCCAAGGCTTCGGCTCAATAAAACTCGAAAAACACCACAAATACGAAAGGGATTCGCAAATGTCTTAGGCAGTTGCGGGTCTCTTTTGAGCATAAAACCACATATATAATGAACACTAATGAACTAATGAGCAGACTTCAGGCCAAGTATCCTGGAGAAAACGAGTATCTTCAAGCCGTAAGGGAAGTATTGGAGAGCATCGAGGATGTGTACAACCGGCATCCTGAATTCGAAAAGGCCAAGATTGTCGAGAGAATGGTCGAGCCGGAAAGGATATTCACCTTCAAGGTGACCTGGGTGGACGATAATGGTCAGGTACAGACGAATACCGGATATCGTGTGCAGTTCAACAGCGCGATTGGCCCGTATAAAGGAGGACTCCGCTTCCATAAGGCCGTCACTCTTTCAATGTTGAAATTCCTGGGCTTCGAACAGACTTTCAAGAACGCACTGACCACTCTTCCTATGGGTGGAGCGAAGGGAGGCTCTGATTTTGATCCCGTAGGCAAGAGCAACGCCGAGATTATGCGTTTCTGTCAGGCATTTATGTTGGAACTGTGGCATTGCATTGGCCCGGATCAGGATATTCCTGCAGGAGATGTGGGTGTGGGAGGTCGTGAGATTGGCTATCTGAACGGTATGTATACGAAGCTTGCAAGACAGTACAATACAGGAGTTCTTACCGGAAAGGGTGCCAATTGGGGCGGTTCTCTTCTGCGTCCGGAGGCGACCGGCTATGGTGCGCTGTATTTTCTCGTGAATATGCTCGACCGTCACGGCAAGGATGTCAAGGGCAGGAAGATTGCCGTTTCCGGATTCGGCAACGTGGCTTGGGGGGCCTGCAAGAAGGCTACTGAACTCGGAGCGAAGGTGATAGCCATTTCAGGTCCGGACGGAGTATGTGAGATTCCAGAGGGAATAACGCCGGAGATGATTGATTATATGCTTGTTATGCGTGCCTCTAATAGAAACAGGGTGGAGGATATGGCACAGAAATTCCCTTCTGCCGCCCATTTTGTCCCGGGCAGGAAATCGTGGAGCGTAAAATGCGACATAGCGCTTCCGTGCGCTTTCCAGAACGAGCTGTCCATGGAGGATGCGCAGCAGTTGAAGGCCAACGGATGCTGGTGCTGTTGTGAGGTAAGTAATATGGGTTGTCAGGAGCAGGCAGTCAAGTTCTTGAATGCCAATATGCTATTTGCTCCCGGAAAGGCTGTCAACGCTGGAGGTGTGTCGACGTCAGGTCTTGAGATGACGCAGAATGCCACACATATCTCGTGGAGTGCGGAAGAAGTGGATGAGAAGCTGCATTTCATAATGAATTCCATCCACGATGCCTGCGTGAAATACGGACAGCAGCAGGACGGCTCCGTCGACTATGTCAAGGGGGCCAATGTGGCCGGCTTTATGAAGGTCGCTACGGCTATGCTCGAACAGGGTATAATATAGGATATTCCATTTTTAATGAGTAAATTTGCCCCGCTTTGCACTGGCGGGGCAAATTATTTTAAGCTAAAACAAAACAAAATGGGTTCAGAGAAAATCAGTTATAAGAAGCTGATAGGTCTTCCTATCGTCATTCTTGTGACGTTGTTACTTTTTTTTGTGCCGACATCATTTTTCGGGATTGATGCCTTGACACTTACACAGCAAAGAACCATCGCTATCTTTGCATTTGCAGCATTAATGTGGATTTTGGAGATTATCCCTGCCTGGGCTACTTCCATTATCACTATGGTGCTCTTGATTTTCACAATTTCTTCAGGTGCATTCGGTTGTCTGCTGCATAAACTTCCGGAAGGAGGGTATGCGGAGGGTGCCGTTGTCGGATATAAGGACCTGATGGCGTCGTTCGCAAGTCCTACCATAATGCTTTTTATGGGAGGATTCGTACTCGCCATAGCCGCGACCAAGGTGGGCCTCGATGTCGTATTGGCAAGGGTTCTGCTTGCGCCGTTCGGAACCAATCCTAAGATGGTTCTTCTCGGTATTCTGATGGTGGTGGCGTTCTTCTCTATGTTTATGAGCAATACGGCTACGGCAGCTATGATGCTCGCCTTCCTGGCGCCTGTTCTGAAGAGCCTTCCATCGGAGGGAAAGGGCAGGATAGGATTGGCATTGGCCATACCGATAGGTGCGAATATTGGCGGTATAGGTACTCCTATAGGCACTCCTCCCAATGTCATCGCGCTCGGTTATCTGAAGGAGCAGCTCGGGATAGACGTGGCCTTCGGAGACTGGTGCGTGAGGATGGTTCCTTTCGTCATTGTGATGATTCTGCTGGCGTGGGTGATTCTTCTGCTTTTCTTCCCTTTCACTGCCAAGACGGTGGAGCTGAAGATAGAGTCTGACAAGAAGAAGGACGCAAAATTCTGGATAGTGGCGGCCACATTTATTCTGACCATAGTTCTGTGGCTTATTCCTGAGAAGATTACCAATCTCAATTCTTACGAGGTGGCGCTCATTCCTTTCGCCGTGTTCGTGGCTACCGGAGTGTTCGAGAAGAAGGATTTCGAGGAGATTAACTGGGACGTGCTTTGGATGGTGGCCGGCGGACTTGCCCTCGGCACCGCGCTTATGAAGACGGGTCTTGCATCAACGCTTGTCAACGCCATTCCATTCGGCGCTATGCCTGCTCTTGCCGTGCTTGTCGTATCAGGTCTGGTGGGTTATGTCATATCCAACTTCCTGTCACATACTTCAGCGGCCAATCTTCTCCTTCCTATCCTTACCGCTATCGCAGCGGGAGCCGTCGGAACCCCTATGGGAGAGGAACTTGAAGCCCTCGGAGGAGTACAGGCTCTGCTTATAGGTCTTGCGATATCCACTTCTGTGGCTATGATTCTGCCTATCAGTACACCTCCTAATGCGATTGCCAGCTCGACAGGTCTCATCGAGACCAAGGATATGGCCAAGGTGGGTATAATCATAGGTATCCTGGGTCTCGTACTCGGCTACAGCGTGCTTATATTCGTAGGATTCTAAGAATGAACAAGAAAACAATAATTGTTGCGAATGCACTGATGCTGTTGAGTATCAGTGCATTTTGTGCGGAGAAACCGAAGGTGTCCTTCTATGGTTTTGTCCGGAATTATGCCACTTACGATTCCCGTCAAAGTAAATCCGGGACGGCAGAATTGTATTATTATGTTCCTATGGACCGGAGTCTTAACTCCGCAGGCGAAGATATGAACAGTCTTTCCACGTTCAAGATGTCTTCTATTACTTCCAGACTGGGCGTGAACGCATCGTGGAAAACCGACGAGGTGACGGTCAAGGGTAAAATCGAGGCTGATTTTTACAGTGGACTGAGCGGGGTGACAGGTACGGCGACTTTGAGACTACGTCAGGCATATATCGATATCGTCGCGGACGATATCGATGTCCGCCTGGGACAGGCGTGGCATCCTATGGCTGCCGATATGCCTGACTGTCTGGCACTGGAGATAGCAGTTCCTTTCGGGCCGTTCAGCAGGACTCCGCAATTGACGTTCAATTCTTATTGGAACGACCACTTCTATCTTACATTTTCTTGTCTCGGACAGATGCAATACACTTCGTATGGCCCGGAGGGCGCTTCCGCCAACTATATCAAATACTCCTGTGTCCCTGAACTATATGCCGGCCTGAATTATAAGAACTCAGGCTTCCTTTTCAGACTGGGAGTGGATAATCTGTTCATAAAACCCCGTTATAAGGCCGTGGTGGACGGAGAACAAAGAAAGGTCTCCGACAAGATCAACACATCGAGCGCATTCGTATATCTACAGTATCAGAAGGGCCTTTTCTCCGCGAAGGTCAAATCCACTTTCGCCGAGGCAGGCGAACACTTGAATATGCTCGGAGGCTACGGCGTCTCGGCGAAATATACTGCCGCAGGCGAGGACGGGCACTTCGAATACACACCTACTCTGACATCTTCATCGTGGATGTCAATCAGTTATGGCCGCACTCTGAAAGGTTCGCTGCTTCTGGGTTATGCCCGTAATTTCGGCACGAAGGATAATCTTCTCGAGATAGAGCAGGGATGTTCGCTTGTAGACGCTTCTCAGAATTATCTGGCGAAGAACACTTACTCCAATCTTAATTCCACGTTCCGTGTTTCCCCTATGTTGAGTTACTCCTTCGGCCCTCTTACTCTGGGTATCGAGTACTCCTTCAGTGCGGCTGAATATGGTGAATATCAGAGTTATACATCCTCTGACGGCAAGACCTGCAGCCAATGCGTATCTCTTAAAGGGCTTGCGGACAGCGGAAAGCATTGGGTGGGCAACCACAGGGTTCAGCTGTTGACGAAGTTCACGTTCTGACCTTATCCCTATATTTAGGTATTAGCGGGGCATAGTAAAAAATGTAACTTTGCCTCGCAATGAAAATTAATGAGTTAAAGGTCGGACAGCAAGCTGAAGTGCTTTCTGTCGGAGGACAGGGGAGCATAAGGCAACATTTTCTGGGAATGGGCATCATCCCGGGTTCTGTGATAACTTTGCAGGGTCGCGCGCCAATGGGCGATCCTCTTGAAATATTGGTCCAGGGCTATTCGTTGACGCTCAGAAACTCCGAAGCTGAGCAGGTTGAGGTTAAAATAGTCGAGTCCGAGGGGACAAGCGGAGAACTTACGCCGGATATAGCGTACAATCTGTCCGTGCATACGGACAATTCTCACCCTGGCTTCGGTGAGGAAGGAAAATATCACTCTCCGGATCACGCTCATCCGATTCCGAAAGGGGAGACCCTTACATTTGCCCTGGTAGGGCAGCAGAACAGCGGAAAGACTACGCTTTTCAACCAGCTCACCGGATCCAATCAACACGTGGGGAACTTCCCGGGAGTGACCGTGGACAGAAAAGACGGTCAGATCCGTAATCACCCCGGCACCTTGGTCACTGACCTACCCGGCATATATTCGCTTTCCACATACACTCAGGAAGAGATCGTATCGCGCGATTTTGTGCTCAGGCAGAAGCCTAAGGCCATTATCGATATCGCAGATGCCAATAATATAGAGCGTCATCTCTACCTCACTATGCAGTTGATGGAACTCGACGTTCCTGTCGTGCTGGCCCTCAATATGATGGATGAACTGGAAGGGAACGGGGGTTCCATACGCGTGAACATAATGGAAAGGGAACTTGGCCTTCCTGTCGTTCCAATCAGCGCGGCAAAAGGGGAGGGTGTGGAAGAGCTCGTCGAGCACGCTGTCCATATAGCCACGTATCAGGAGATCCCGGCACGTCAGGACTTCTGCTCTCCGGATGATCACGGCGGAGCCGTGCACCGTTGTCTTCACAGTATAATGCATTTGGTGGAAGACCACGCCAATCGCGCCGGAATCCCGCTTCGTTTTGCGGCCTCAAGACTTGTGGAAGGGGATGAAGAGATACTTTCTACGCTCAAACTCTCTGACAATGAAAAACATATACTTGAAGAGATAATCACTCAGATGGAACGGGAGCGTGGACTTGACCGTCACGCCGCTATGGCGGATATGCGTTACGCCTTCATTCATAAGCTATGTGCGCAGAGTGTCGTAAAACCGCGTCTAAGCAAGGAACGCGAGCGTTCCAATAAGATAGATAAGTTTCTCACTGGCAGGTTCACCGCCATCCCGGCTTTCATAGGAATATTGGCTCTGGTGTTCTGGCTGACGTTTGACGTTATAGGGACTCCTCTTCAGGACCTTCTGGACAGAGGAATCACCGCTCTTGGGGAGTTGGTCAACAGGGCTTTTCTCTCCTGGAACGTCAGCGAGCCCATACGTTCGCTTGTGGTGGATGCCATTTTCGGAGGCGTGGGAAGCGTGCTTAGTTTCGTTCCTATCATCATAGTGCTGTTTTTCTTTCTTTCTATGCTTGAAGACAGCGGGTATATGGCTCGAATCGCCTTTGTATGTGACTCTTTTCTCAGAAAATTGGGCCTTTCCGGGCGCAGTATCGTGCCAATGCTGATTTCTTTCGGTTGTTCCGTGCCGGGTGTAATGGCCGCGAGGACTTTGCCGAGCGCAAGAGATCGAAAACTCACGATACTTCTCACACCGTTTATGAGCTGCTCTGCCAAAATCGCCATTTACGGCTTTTTCGCGGCAGCCTTTTTCCCGAAACACGCCGGATTGGCTATGATATCTATGTATCTGCTTGGCATAGTGCTCGGTATCCTGGTGGCACTTGTGCGCAAATGGATCAATCACGGCACCCAGGCGTCGCCTTTCGTGATGGAGATGCCTACCTATCGTCTTCCGCAGGCCCGCAATGTCGGACACCTGCTTTGGGATAAGACCAAGGACTTCGTGCAGCGTGCGTTTACGGTGATATTTCTTGCTACCATCGTAATATGGTTCCTTCAGTCTTTTGATTTCAGGCTTAATCTGGTGGAGGATTGTTCACAGAGTATTCTTGCCAAGGTATCAGGGCTGATAGCTCCGCTGTTTGCTCCTCTCGGACTTGGCGACTGGAGGGTGGTTACCTCACTTGTATCGGGATTTCTGGCTAAGGAAAGCGTGGTTTCCACTATGGAACTTCTGGACGTCAATTCAGTTCTTACCACCGCTTCCGCTGCGGCTATGATGGTGTTCTGCCTGCTATATACGCCCTGCGTGGCTGCTATCGCCGCCATCAGAAGGGAATTGGGAAGCAAATGGTCAATGTTCGTAGTGGTGTTCCAGTGCGTGTTCGCCTGGCTCGTCGCTCTGCTTGCATATCTTATTTTCTTATAGAGTATGAATGTCGCTACAGCCATAGTGATTGCAGTTGTTTGCGTGATGGTCGTTGCGGCCGTCACGCTTACTCATAGATCCAAAAAGAAAAAGGGCTGCTGCGGTTGTCCGCTTTCGGGCTTCTGCCAGAAGAAATGATTATTTTCTTAAGGGTATCTCCCCACTCAGATTTGGTGTTTTATGCAACTGGCCTAAAATCGGCGGATTTTATGTACATTTGCAGATACTATGGACGAAAGACAAGTCATAACAGTCATTCCCTACTCGGGCGGAGGAGACCTCCTTGCCGATGCCCGCACCATTATCGACGGTGCCAGGCAATATGCCTATTCCGCAGTCAACACCGCACTCGTCCAACGCAATTGGCTACTGGGCAAGCGTATCAGCGAAGAGATTCTCAGAGGAGACAATAGGGCTGAATACGGTGCGGAAGTCATCGTCCGTCTGGCAAAGGAACTGAAGGCCGAGTATGGCGACGGATTTACCAAGACCAATCTTTACAACTTCACGGAGTTCTACAAGGCCTTCCCGGAGATTTTCCACGCAGCGAGTGGAAAATTCGACATCCACCTCAGTTGGACGCACTACCGTGTGCTCCTGCAGGTAAATGATCCGAAGGCCCGTGCTTGGTATATGGTCGAAGCAGCCGCCCAGACCTGGAGCACAAGAACACTTCAGCGCAATATCGATTCCCAGTATTACTACCGGCTCTTGCAGTCCCAGCACAAAGATCTTGTGGAAAAGGAA
This sequence comes from Treponemataceae bacterium, assembly GCA_963635625.1. Taxonomy (GTDB): domain Bacteria; phylum Bacteroidota; class Bacteroidia; order Bacteroidales; family UBA932; genus Cryptobacteroides. The sequence continues at coordinate 21,992 of CAVHGF010000024.1, forward strand.
ATGCTGGAAATTACCGCTCCTTCGCAGGTCCCCGACCGGCTGGAATTTGTCAAGAATCCAGTCGTAGCCGAATTCCTCGGCCTGGAATCCCGCAGTGAATTCAGCGAGAATGCCCTCGAGGGAGCAATTATCACCAACCTTCAGAAGTTCCTGATGGAACTTGGCAAAGGCTTCGCCTTCGTTGCCCGCCAGCAGCACATTCACACCGAAAAGCAGGACTACTACATCGATCTGGTCTTCTATAACTATATCCTCAAATGCTTCTGCCTCATTGATTTGAAAACATCCCGCGTAACGCATCAGGATGTCGGGCAGATGGATATGTATGTGCGGATGTACGATGAACTCAAACGCGGAGAAGGCGATAATCCAACCATCGGCATCATTCTGTGTTCGGAAACCGATGAAGACATCGCCCGCTACTCCGTCCTGCACGGCAACGAGCAGCTCTTCGCCAGCAAATATAAACTTTACCTCCCCTCCGAAGAAGAACTCCGAGCTGAAATCGAAGCTCAGAAGACTCTCTTTTACCTCCAGCAGGCCGAAGAGAAAAAGTCGGGCAAATGACCACCCACAGCGCTCCTACAACATGTCCCGCATCCGCTCCCGGAACACGACCCCGGAGAAGATTGTGAGGGCCGAGCTGTGGCGCAGGGATTACCGGTACCGGCTCAACGACAAACACCTCCCCGGCAAGCCCGACCTGGTGCTGCCCAAGTGCCGCGCCGTCATCTTCATCAACGGCTGCTTCTGGCACGGCCACCGCGGCTGTCCGCTCTCGGGCTTCTGCCAGAAGAAATGATTATTTTCTTAAGGGAAGGCTACATAGAGGAAAGGCTCCTATTATTAAGTTTGGATGGTATCGGACTCTTATGACTCAATGAATTCAGAGTTATCTCACAATAACAATATACATTATGATACTGTTGGAGTCCTTTAATGATATGAATGGTTTCAATCGTCTTATTCAACCAATACCAGACATACCAGAACCGCGTAATTCGCAAATTCAAGTGAACAGTGTTGCAATGTCAAATTGAATTCAGCATTTTTGAAAACCGGAAGATCACGGATGTGCCGCTGAGTGCAGTGTAGGGCACATCGGTGTTCTTTAGCCCTGTTTTGAAAGGGGGCATAAGATCATCAATATGCCCTGTAGGCCCTTCAGAACGTGATGAACGATCTTCCGAGTTTCAGATAAGATTCTGATTGTGAGAAGAACTTGTCACGTTTAAAGCCCCATCTTCCTGAATGTCTCATCTTCTTAATCATTGCAACTCATTTGCACTTTATTGGCCATTTCTTATGGTTATCTCGCTTATATTTACTAATTTTATAAATTCTTGCAAGATACATTATGGCCGAAAACAAACACGCGCTTACCCGATACCGTGTACTGGACGCTTGTCTCAGCAACTGGATGCGGAAATACTACGCAGAAGACCTCATTGCCAAATGCAATGAGGCTCTTGCAGAACGTTACCCGACAGGCGAAGTGGGCATATCGCGCCGCACTTTTTTCGATGACCTTAATGGGCTCTCCCATAAATTGGAATACCATGTTGGGCAAAAAGTCCGCATCGAAGAGGCAGTCTTGAATACTGGCTCTGACAAAGACAAATATCCTATATACGCAACAAGAATAAGTATCCTGCCATGATAAACATCCGCCGCCTCGAAGCAGACCTATGGGAATCAGCCGACCTTCTGAGAGCAGAATCCAAGCTGACATCCAACCAATACTGCATGCCGGTCCTCGGCCTCATCTTCCTGCGCTATGCCTATAGCCGGTACAAGATGGTTGAGGAAGAGTTGATGAAGAGTCGCCCGGTCCGTGCCGGACGCACCCTTCCCATCGAATCCGCCGACTTCCGGGGAAAGAGTGCCATCTTCCTTCCCGAAGAGGCCCAGTACAGCTACCTGCTCAACCTCCCGGACGACGTAAAGGCTGCCAACATCAAAAATGTGGACGGTCAGCCGATGAACAGCCTCGGCGAGGTAGTCAACAACGCCATGTTGCTCATCGAGCGTGAGACCGAGACGCTGAAAGGCGTCCTTCCCAAGAACTACACAATCTTCTCCGACACCCTCCTGCAGTCACTCATCCGCATCTTCAACCGCAGCGAGATAGACGAAATCGGCGGCGACATCATCGGCCGCATCTACGAGTACTTCCTCAACAAGTTTGCCAAGAACGTCGCGCAGGACGATGGTGTGTTCTTTACCCCGAAGTCGCTGGTCAAGATGATTGTGAACGTCCTGGAACCGGGGAGCGGCATTTTGCTCGACCCTGCCTGCGGCAGCGGCGGCATGTTCGTCCAGACCGGCGACTTCGTGAACGCATCCGGTATGGCGGCCAACAAGGCCATGACCTTCTACGGACAGGAGAAAGTGGAGTACAACGCCCAGCTCTGCCTGATGAACATCGCCGTCCACGGCCTATCCGGCAACATCAAGTCCGGGGATGAGGCAAACAGCTTCTATCACGATGCCCATAATCTCAATGGCCGCTGCGACTATGTGATGGCCAATCCGCCTTTCAACGTGGATAAAGTTAATGCCGAAAAGGCATCCAGCGCCGGCCGGCTCCCGTTCGGGTTGCCGGGTGTCAATAAGAAGACCGGGGAAATCGGCAACGCCAACTACCTCTGGATATCTTACTTCTACAGTTATTTGAACGAGAAAGGCCGTGCCGGTTTCGTGATGGCATCTTCCGCCACCGACAGCCAGAACCGCGACAAGGCCATCCGCGAGGAACTTGTCAAAACCGGCGACGTGGATGTGATGGTAAGCGTGGGCACCAATTTCTTCTACACCAAGTCCTTGCCCTGCTCACTCTGGTTCTTCGACCGTGCCAAGAAGGAGGAACTCAAAGACAAAGTCCTCTTCATAGACGCAAAGAACTACTACACCGTGGTGGACCGCACACTCAACGAGTGGAGCGAATGGCAGCTGAAGAACCTCAATGCCATCGTGTGGCTTTACAGGGGCGAAATAGAGCGCTACAGGCATCTCGTCGCGGAATACAACGTAGCTGCTTTGACCTATTTCGGAGGCATTGAAAGGGACATCGCCCTCGATAACGACGAGCATAGTTTTGCCAATTACCTCAAGCTCTCTGACATGCTCATTGGCCAGTACGAATCCGAAATCAAGGACCTGCAGGCCAAGGTGAAGACCATCAAGGGTCGCGATGAGAAAGGCAAATGCAAGGCGCAGATTGCCGATTTGGAAGCCGCCCTTGAGCAGGCCAGAGAAATGCACACCGTCATGCAGGAAGCTATTTGGCTCACTGACAAGTTCGGCGAGGGTGAATACCGCGACATCAACGGCCTTTGCAAGATTGCCACGACCTCCGACATTGAAGAGAAAGGCTGGTCTCTGACACCGGGCGCTTACGTGGGTGTTGCCGATTCCGGAGATGATGGCGTCGATTTCCACAAGCGTATGCGCGAGATCCACGAAGAGTTGAAGACCCTTCAGACCGAGTCCAACCGACTGATGGATGTGATTTCCAAGAATATGGAGGGGATGTGATTATGAGTAGTGAAAGGCAATTGGTGCTTTCTGAGATAGCAGAAACTATCCAGACAGGTCCATTCGGCTCGCAACTTCATCAGAGCGACTACTCTGAGATGGGGACACCAGTCGTTATGCCTAAGGACTTGATTGGAGGTTCTATTTCCGAAGCATCTATAGCTCGCGTATCTGCAGACCATGTGGCAAGATTATCCCGCCACAAGATGTCGTCAGGTGATATTGTTTATTCCCGTCGAGGTGATGTCGGTCGTTGCGCCCTGGTTACACCGAAGGAACAAGGGTGGCTATGCGGTACAGGATGCCTCAGAGTTACGGTTGATTCGGCCAAGGCTAATCCTATGTATGTGTTTTATTACCTCCAGTTGCCAAAAACGATAGCCTGGGTTGAGAATCATGCTGTAGGTGCGACGATGCTCAACCTCAACACAACTATTTTGGGGAGTATTCCAATTCGATTACCCGACAAACGCACTCAAGATAAAGTTGTTTCTGTCATTTCTTCATACGATGAATTAATTTCCACCAACCAGAAACAGATTGCCCTTCTGGAAGAAGCAGCTCGGCGCATTTACAAGGAATGGTTCATCGACCTCCGTTTCCCCAGTCGGGAGGATACTGGTATTACGGATGGTGTTCCTGATGGTTGGGCAGTTAATAAAGCTGAGGTTTTCTTTGATATTACCATCGGAAAAACGCCTCCACGTGCTGAATCCAGATGGTTCGTTACCGAAGGGGGCATTCCTTGGGTGTCCATTTCAGACATGGGTAAAAGTGGCACATATGTCTTCGACACTAATGAGCAATTAACTGAAGATGCTATATTGAAGCATAATGTAAAAGTCGTTCAGCCGGGGACGATCTTAGTGAGTTTCAAGCTCACAGTGGGGAAAGTGTCAATTGCAACGGTTCCTATGTGCACGAATGAGGCAATTGCTCATTTTAGAATCCCGGAAACCGCTTTGAGAGATTATGCATATTGGTATCTTCGTGAATTTAAATACGATACGCTTGGGAATACATCATCGATTTCTCAGGCTGTGAACTCGAAAATCATAAAAGCGATGCCTTTTATGATGCCCGACCGCAAGACGATAGAGGCATTTGCGTCTATTATTTCGCCGATTATGAGTCAAATAAAGATGTGTCAAGATAAGTGTAGAATGGCAGAGGAGGCAAGAGATATTCTCTTGCAGAAACTGTTAACAAAAGTCCCCAATCAGGAATAAATAGTTTTGCCTATGAGCTGGGAATATTCAGAAAATACATTGGTTCAGGAGAGTGCGGGAGAACTCCTGCACGACGAACTGGGCTGGGATGTCGTCTTTGCCTACAACCAGGAGACTCTGGGCGAGAACGGCACCCTTGGCCGTAAATCCTACAACGAGGTTCTGCTCACACGCTACCTCGTGAAGGCCCTGCGCCGCTTGAATAAATGGCTGTCTGACGCACAGATTGCGGAGGCACTGCAAGCCCTTGATTCCCGGCTCTCCACGGAGACGCTTCTCCAGACCAACGAGAAGTTCTACCGGATGATCCGTGACGGTGTGGATGTCACCGTAAAGACCCCGGAAGGCCTCACGGAAACCCGCAAAGCCTTGCTCATAGACTTCAACAATCCTCTCAACAACGACTTCCTTGCCGTCAAGGAGATGAAGATTCACGGCGTCCTACATCGCCGTCGCACCGACATCGTCGGCTTCGTGAACGGCATTCCGCTTCTTTTCATCGAACTCAAACGCAACGACGTGGACGTCGAAAACGCCTACACGGATAATTATACCGATTATCAGGACACCATCCCTCAACTCTTTTACTACAACGCCTTCGTGATGCTTTCCAACGGTGAAGAGGCCAAGGTCGGCACGCTGGGCAGCTCCTATGAATTCTTCCACGAATGGAGGCGTTTGAAGGAGGAGGACGAGGGTGACGTGGCGCTGGAAACGATGCTCCGGGGCATCTGCAAGAAAGAAAACTTCCTCGATATTGTCGAGAACTTCATCCTCTTCGACCACGAGGAGGATTTTACCGCCAAGATTCTGGCCCACAACCATCAGTATCTTGGCGTCAATGAGGCCGTCAAGGCATACAAAGACCGGAAGTTGAACGGGGGCAAACTGGGCGTATTCTGGCATACGCAGGGCAGCGGCAAGAGCTTCTCCATGCTCTTCCTCTCCCAGAAAATTCGTCGCAAGTTTGCCGGTTCTCCCACCATCGTCGTGGTTACTGACCGGGAGGAACTGAACAAGCAAATCAGCGACACCTTCGCGAATTGCGGCCTGCTCGGCAAGGTCAAGCCGTCGGAATACATCGCCTCCAGCGGAAGCGACCTGATTACCAAGCTGAAGGGCAACCCAAGCTACATTTTCACGTTGATTCATAAGTTCAACGACTTCTCCGCACCGCCAATCATACCGGACCACGACATCATCATAATGTCCGACGAGGCCCATCGTACCCAGTACGGAACCCTCGCCGAAAATATGGCGCGACTGCTGCCCATCGCTTCTAAGATCGGCTTTACGGGCACTCCGCTCTTCTCCAACGATGATATCACCCGCCGCACCTTTGGCGACTATGTGTCCATCTATGATTTCAAGCGGGCGGTCGATGACGGCGCCACCGTACCGCTCCTGTATGAGAATCGTGGAGAGAAGATAAAGGAGCTCAAGAATCCCGCCATCACCAAAGAAATCCTCGATGCCATCGAACGCGCCGACGTTGACCCGGACCAGGAGGAAAAGCTCGAGCGTGAATTTGCCCAGGAAATCCATCTGCTCACCGCCGAGAAACGCTTGCGGATCATAGCCAAGGATTTTGTGGAGCACTATACCGACCTCTGGACCACCGGAAAGGCTATGTTCGTCTGCCTCAACAAGGTCACTTGCGTCCGGATGTACAATTATGCTCAGGAGTACTGGCAGGAGAAACTCCAGGGGCTCAAGCGTGAGCAGAAAACCCTTGGCCAGCAGGAAGCCATCGAGCTGGGCAAAAAGATCAAGTGGATGGAGGAGACCGAGATGTGCGTGGTCATCAGCCAGGAGCAGAATGAGATTCAGACCTTCCGGAAATGGGGTCTCGACATCATTCCTCACCGCGCGAAGATGGAATCCCGGGAGCTTGACAAAGAATTCCGCAAACCAAACACTCCGTTCCGGGTGGTCTTCGTCTGCGCCATGTGGCTCACCGGCTTCGATGTCAAGCCGCTCAGTTGTCTGTACCTGGACAAGCCCCTCAAGGCGCACACGCTTATGCAGACCATCGCACGGGCCAATCGTGTCTCCATCGGCAAGGAAAATGGACTCATTGTCGATTACGTCGGTATCGTCAAGGCTCTCCGCAACGCCCTCGCAGCCTACACTGCGGAACATAACGGCCCAAAGGGGACAGACCCCACTATCGACAAAGAGAAGGTCATCGAGCGCGTAAACAAAGTGGTCGCTGAATGTGAAAAGTTCGTGGGCGAAAACGGATTTGTCCTTCGTAAGCTCGTCGAGGCCAAAGGCTTCAAGAAACTTTCGCTCCTCAAGGACGCCGCCAACGCCATGTGCGAGACCCCGGCCACCAGAAAGACCTTCCAAACCTATGCCGCCGAAATCATCCGTCTGGTCAAGTACCTGAATTTCGATGACATCTCTGAAGATGTCCGTGCCAGGAAAAATGCCATCGAGGCCGTTTACAAGGAGCTCTTGAAAAAGCGAAAGCACGTTGACATTACGGACCTGACCGTTGAAATAAACCAGATCGTAAACGAATACATCAGCATCGAAAACAACCTCCCCGAACAAGGGAGCACCCGGCTGGACCTCAGCAAAATCAATTTTGAAGTTCTTCAGCGCGAATTTGCCAAGACAAAGAATAAACGACTGCTGATGAAAGACTTGCAGGAGGTGATAGCCCAGGCCATAGCCAAACTTCTGCGTGATAACCCCAACTCCGACACCCATATCGACTTCCAGAAAAAGTATCAAGAACTCATCGAAGCCTACAACGGAGAGCAGGACCGCGCCATGATTGAGCGCGTTTTCGAGGAACTGCTGAAGCTGAGCCGTGAGCTGGACGAAGAGAAGAAGCGTTATGTCCGAGAAGGCTTTGACAATGTGGAGGAACTGGCCATGTATGACCTCCTTTTCTCCGACAATCTCTCCAAGGACGACATCAAGAAACTGAAAGCAGTCTCCGTGGACCTCCTGAACAAATTAAAGGATCAGATCCGTCGGCTCGACCACTGGACCGACAAAGAAGAGACCCAGGCCGTAGTCGCCATCATCATCCGCGACACCCTCTGGGCAGAACTCCCCGAAGACTGCATGCTAAACTTCGACACCTATCGCGACAAGGTTTACCGGTATATGTACGACTACTACAAATTCGTCGCCTGACGTTATTATCAGAGTTCATTGAGATGCAGGAAGAATACATAGATGAGATTGTCGGACCGCAGCCGCAGGACGATGCTTTTGAAGTGGATGGGATCGAACTGGATCCGGACAACCAAG
>CAVHGF010000025.1:0-29766 GCA_963635625.1 Treponemataceae bacterium
TGAGGTCATCCACAACCTTGGAGTTAATGTTGTCAAAAAAAGATTGCATGCTTGCTTATTAGTCTCCCAAATATAGTAAAAAGAAGTCTAACCCGGTATAAAAATATGTCGAAAACTTTGTTTTTCCCTTTCGCCCAATAGCAGTTTGACGAGATAATCTGTCTTTCCCTATGGCAGAAATGCCGGTAAAAACCACGGCAAAGCCGCGAACCACCCCGGGACACCCAAGGCGCGGAATTTAGGCTATTATACAAGATTACGGTTATTACCCCATACACAACTTGCGAGAATTGGCAAAAATCACTACCTTTGAAAGAATGTGGTGCGTCGCACGCTGCCCTTATGACCGCGGACTACTATAGAAAATCGATTCATAATATATCAGTCAGAATGAAAAAGTTGTTATCAATCATTGCTTTCAGTATCCTTACGTTGAGCCTTTCCGCACAGGAAGAGGCCCGCTGGATAAGGAAAAGCAGCATTTCCCCCGATGGAACAAGCATAGCTTTCAGCTATCACGGAGACATATTCACGATTCCCGTCGAAGGAGGGACCGCACGACAGATCACGGTCAATTCGGCCTATGACTCAGACCCTCTGTGGACCTCGGACGGGCGTAACATAGTCTTCAGCTCATACCGTGAGGGAAGCAAGGACATCTGGATCATCCCTTCGCAGGGAGGCAAGGCCAGAAGGCTGACCGACTTCCCGGGTGCCGAGACTCCCCTCTTCGTATCTGAGGGCGGAGAGGTCTATTACTACGCGAACATACAGGCCGACCCGGCATTCGGAGACTACCCGTGGACGGCGCAGGTTTATACCGTTAACGTAAGCAACGGAAAATCATCCCTCTACACATCCCTTCCTATGATGAATCTCTCCATCAATGCCAATGAGATCATCCTCTACGAAGACTACAAGGGCTATGAAGACCCTCTGCGCAAGCACCATACCTCTTCCGTTACACGCGACATCTGGAAATACCTCCCGAAGAAAGGCCAATACCAGAAGATCAGCCGCTTCGCAGGAGAAAACCGTAACCCTGTATTCGCCTCGAACGGAGAGGATTACTACTATCTCTGCGAGCAGGGAGGGAACTTCAACGTATGGCGTTCCAACATCAACACCCCTGAAGCCGCATTCCAGATCACGAGCCTTCCCACTCACCCGGTAAGAAACCTCTCCATCTCGAAGGACGACAAATTGGCATTCTCCTATAATGGAGATCTCTACACCTGCACGCCGGGAGAAGAACCGGTCAAAGTGGACGTGAAAGTGGTTCTCGAAGGCAACGACCGCGAGCATATCTACCGTAACATCAGCGCAGGGGCCAATGACCTCGCGGTGAGCCCTAACGGCAAAGAGATCGCCATCGTGGCACACGGAGACGTATTCGTGATAGCACCTGACCAGAAAGCCACCAGACGCATCACCGACACCCCTAGCCAGGAAAGGAACGTATCCTTCTCGAAAGACGGCCGCACGCTTTACTATGCTGCGGAAAGAGACGGCAACTGGGGCGTATGGAAAGCCGAACTCACACGCAAACAGGACAAATACTTCACATTCTCCTATGACATCAAGGAGAGCCTGTTCACCACCAAAGGGCAGACCTGCTTCCAGCCTGCGGTGTCACCTGACGGCAAATGGGTTGCGTTCCTCAGGAACCGCACCGAGCTGGTCATAAGAAGCACTGAGAAAAACGAAGAGCATTCGCTTCTCAGCGGCGCCAATTACTCCTACACGGACGGAGACCAGTCATTCGAATGGTGTCCCGACAGCCACCACATATTGTGCGACTATCAGGCCAACGGAGGCTGGAACAATACGGACATAGCTCTCATAGACATTGATACCAAGCAGGTTACAAACCTCACACAGAGCGGATATAACGATGCCAATTTCCATTGGGTGCTTGGCGGAAAGGCTATGATGTGGATGTCGGACAAATACGGGTACCGCAGCCACGGAAGCTGGGGAGCCGAGTACGACATCTACGCGATGTTCTTCGATGCCAAGGAGTACTACAAATTCACGCGCTCGACTGAAGAGGAGAAGATAAACACCCTGCTTGACGAGAAGAGCGAGAAAGAAGAAAAGGCGGAAAAGAAAAAGGAGAAGAAAGACTCCATCAAAGTCGAGAAGAAGGGTCTCGACCTGCTTCTGGAAGGCCGTGAAAACCGCATCGTTCGACTCACTCCTCACGCAGGCAATGTGGGCGACTACTTCCTTACCGATGACGGCAAGACTCTTTATTTCTTCCAACGCCTTGAAAAGAGCGTGGATCTGTGCAGCCTTGACATCAAGGAAGGCGACATCAAAGTCATACGCAAAGGATTCAACGGATCATTCGTGACTTCCGCAGACCGCAAGCACGTCTACATTCTGGGAGGAAGAGGCATAAACAAATTCAACCCTGCCGGAGGCAAGATAGAAAGCGTATCATTCGCAAGCAATTACGATTACCAGCCGGTACGCGAGCGCGAGTACATATACGACCATATCTGTAAGCAGGTGAGCGAAAAATTCTATGACAAGAACATACACGGGATCGACTGGGACGGCTTCTGCCGGAACTACAGGCAGTTCCTTCCGTATATAAACAACTCCTTCGATTTCCAGGATCTTCTGAGCGAACTTCTGGGAGAGCTCAACGCTTCACATACAGGAGCGAGATACCGCAATCCGTCTTCAGTCAATGCCGGAAGAATCGGTGTCCTTTATGACACATCCTACCACGGCAAGGGTCTCAGGATAGCCGAGGTGCTCCCGGGAAGTGAACTCAGTATGGCTGATCCTCAGATAGGTGCGGGAGACATCATCCTCGCCATAGACGGAGAAGATATAGCTGAAGGCACCCAGTGGTATGAGGCGCTCAAATACAAGGCCGGCAAACGCATATTCCTCAAGATCAAGAAGGAAAAGGTTAAAGATCCTGTGGAACTGTTCATCACGGCAGGCTACTACGATGGGAACCTTCTCTACAAACGTTGGGTACGCCAGAGAGAAGATATGACCGCTCAGCTTTCAGGCGGACGCGTGGGATATGTCCACGTGGAAGGTATGGACTCCGACAGCTTCAGGGAGGTATATTCAAAGGCTTTGGGCAAATACCGCAACTGCGAGGCGATAATCGTGGATACGCGCCACAACGGAGGCGGTTGGCTCCACGACGACCTGGCAAGCTTCCTCAACGGAAAGGCTTACATCGAATTCCGCCCGAGAGGAGAATATATAGGAACGGAACCTTTCAGCAAATGGACCAAACCGAGCTGCGTTCTCATCAGCGAAGACAACTACTCCGACGCCAGCGGATTCCCTTATGTATATAAGACTATGGGAGTCGGCAAGCTCATAGGAACACCTGTTCCGGGCACTATGACCGCCGTTTGGTGGGAATACCAGATAGACCCGAGCATAGTCTTCGGAATCCCTCAGGTCACCTGCTGGGGACTCAAAGAGAACAGAGCTCTCGAGAACCTGCAGATAGAACCTGACATCCTGGTTTACAACACTCCGGAAAGCGTTCTCGAAGGGAAGGACCTTCAGTTGGAAGCCGCTGTAAAAGAAATGCTTAATGAAATAGATGCCAACAAACAAAAGTAAGCTCGTCATAATACCTACATATAACGAGATAGAAAATATTGAAGCCATCTCCAGAGCCGTTCTGGCTCTGGAAGAGGGTTTCGATATCCTCATAATAGACGACGGTTCCCCCGACGGTACTGCCGCCAAAGTGAAAGAACTTCAGAAAGAATTCCCCGACAGGCTTTTCCTGATTGAAAGGGCCGGAAAACTTGGCCTTGGGACAGCTTATCTTACCGGATTCCGATGGGGGCTTGAGAGGAGCTATGACTACCTGTTCGAAATGGATGCCGATTTCTCCCACGACCCCAAGGACCTCCCCAGACTGCTTGCCGCCTGCGAGGAGGACGGAGCCGATTTCGCCATAGGATCCCGCTATGCTGACGGCGTATCGGTGGTGAATTGGCCTATAGGAAGGATACTTATGTCCTACGGAGCGTCCGTATATGTGAGGACAGTGCTGAGAAGCAAGATTATGGACAATACCGCCGGATTTATGTGCTATTCGCGCAGAGTGCTGGAGGGGATGGATCTGGACGGCATCAAGATGAAAGGATACGGATTCCAGATAGAGATGAAATACACCGCAGTACGCAAAGGATTCAAAGTGAAGGAAGTGCCTGTGATATTCGTGAACCGCAAGGCCGGGACTTCCAAGATGTCCGGCTCCATATTCGGAGAAGCGTTCTGGGGAGTGATCGGACTGCGGTTCAGAAAATAACATAATGAAACCACTGTACATTAAGGCAATAGCCGAAAAGCTGTCAGTAAAGGACTGGCAGGTGGAGAATTGCCTACTTCTTTTCGAAGACGGGAACACCATTCCGTTCATCAGCCGTTACCGCAAGGAACAGACAGGAGGGATGGACGACAGCCAGGTGGCGGAAGCCAAGCATTGGTGCGAAGTATTCGAGGAGATGGAAAAGAGAAAAATCACCATTCTTCAGACCATAGAAAAGGCAGGCGCACTGAGCGAAGAACTGAAAAAACAGATCGAACTCACGACAGACGCGACCACTCTCGAAGACCTGTATCTGCCCTACCGCCCCAAAAGACGGACAAGAGCGACAGTGGCGAAAGAACTTGGCCTGGAAGGATTGGCTGACAGCATATGGAATTTCAAGATCCCGTGTCCGAGAACCAATGCAAAGAATTATCTGACGGACAAGGTTACGACCGTGGATGCGGCACTTAGCGGAGCTCGCGACATAATAGCGGAACGCTTGAGCGAAGAAGCCTCGATAAGGGAGAATCTCCGAAAGAATTATCGCAGAAGCACACTGAAAGTGGACCTGGCCAGAGGCGCGAAAGACAAGGCGGAAAGGGAGAAATACACCTCGTACGAAGGTTTTTCGCGACCGCTTGACAAGGTCAGCGCGCATAATCTTCTGGCCATACTGCGTGCAGAGAATGAAGGGGTGTTCTCTCTGAGCGTATCGCCCCGTCCGGGCACAGAGGAGGACGTCTATTATCAGTTCTGCCGCGAGCACGGACGGCCTTCAAGCAAAGAACTGTCAGACGAGATGCGCACGGCAGCGCTTGACAGCTACTCACGTCTTCTGGACCCTTCCATCACCAATGAAGTAATCAAGGAAGCCAAGCAGAAGGCTGACATAGAAAGCATAAGAGTGTTCGGAGAGAATCTCCGCCAGCTCCTTCTGGAAGCTCCTGTCGGTGAGAAACGGACTATGGCCATAGACCCGGGATTCAGAAACGGCTGCAAGATAGCTGTTCTCGATGAGCACGGAACACTTCTGCATCACGAAATCATCTTCCCCCATCCACCTCAAAGCGAAAAGGTCAAAGCACTCGGACGCGTTCAGGATATGGTGGAGAAATTCAGAATAGAAGCCATAGCCATAGGCAACGGAACGGCAAGCCGGGAGACCGTGGACTTTATGAAAAGAGTTGATCTGCCTGATGGATGCAAGGTTTGGACAGTCAGCGAAGATGGCGCCAGCATCTACAGCGCATCGCAGATAGCACGCCAGGAGATGCCGGACGAAGATGTAACGGTACGTGGCGCCGTGAGCATAGGGCGCCGACTTATGGACCCGCTCGCGGAACTTGTAAAGATAGACCCAAAAAATCTGGGGATAGGCCAATACCAACACGACGTAGACCAGGGTCTTCTCAAGGAAAAGCTCGACAACACTATAGAAGCCTGTGTCAATTCCGTGGGAGTCAATCTCAACACGGCCTCACCTTACCTTCTCTCCTACGTGGCGGGAATAGGCCCCGTCCTGGCCGCCAATATAGTGGCTTACCGCGAGGCCAACGGAGCTTTCAAGAGCCGTCAGGAACTCAAAAAAGTACCCAAACTCGGAGAAAAAGCTTTCCAACAGTGTGCGGGATTCCTGCGCATACGCGGAGCGGCCAATCCGCTCGACGGAAGCGCGGTACACCCGGAATCATACAAGATCGTGGACAAGATGGCATCTGACCTTAACGTCAGCACTAAAGAACTGGTAGGAAACGCCGAACTTTGCGCCAGGATAGATCCGAAAGAATACGTCACTGCGGAAAAAGGTCTTCCGACCATCACGGACATAGTGAAAGAACTTGCCAAACCCGGACTTGACCCGAGAAACGAGGCTTCCGCCTTCAGTTTCGCTGAAGACATTCACGAGCTGAGCGATCTGAAAGAAGGTATGGAACTTCCGGGGATAGTCACGAACATCACCAATTTCGGCGCATTCGTGGATCTTGGCATACACGACAACGGACTCATACACGTCTCGCAGTTCAAGGGACGGACCCTGAAACTGCACGAAAAGGTGAAAGTGAGGGTAATACAGGTAGATGAGCAGAGACGCAGGATCAGCCTCAGTCTTCTACCGATATGCTCTTGAGCGCCTCCCTGTAGGCCGAAAGAATGCGGGATTTTGAAATGAATCCCAGATAATGACGCTGTTCATCGATTACCGGGAGCCTCCAAGCCCCGGTTTTTTCGAATTTATCCAATACTGACGACGCCTTCTCGTCTATGGTGACGAAAGCCGCCGGCTGCTTCATAAGATTATACACGTGAATGGCGGAATAATTGGCCGTGTCGAACATACACTTTCTGATGTCGTCCATCTCCACCAGACCCTGAAAAATACCGTCGCTGCCCACTACCGGGAAAACTGCGGCCGTACTTTCGCTTACTATGGACATAATGTCCTTCAAGGAAGCGTCAAGGCTGATACGCGGATATTTGTCACGCACAAGATCGGCAGTCTTGAGAAGAGTTAGCACGGCCTGATCCGAATCGTGCGTAAGAAGATCCCCGCTCTGCGCGATACGCTTGGTGTAAATGGAATACCTCTCCCAAATACGTGTCACACAAAAAGACACCGTGCAGGCGGCAATCAGAGGCAGAAACAGGTCATATCCTCCCGTCATCTCGGCGATAAGGAAGATGGATGTCATAGGAGCCTGCATCACGCCGGCCATAAGAGCGGCCATTCCCACCAGAACGAAATTCTGCTCCGGAAGATGCCAGAACACACCCGAGATGCTGTTATTGAGAATGCGCACTATGACGAAGCCCGCTATGGCGCCCACGAAAAGCGTAGGTCCGAAAGTACCGCCGACACCGCCACCTGCATTGGTAAGGGTCATCGACAGCACCTTGAAAAGCATCACTGCGGCGAACACCGCCACTATCCCCCACTTCGAATCCATAAGGAAATTGAGCGGAGATCCTTTCATCTCACCCCCTACCCCGTTCAGCAGATTGGTGATGTCGCCATAGCCCTCGCCATAAAGCGGAGGGAACAGAAAGACCAGAACACCCACGCCAAGCGAACAGATAAGCCACTTGACCCAAGGTGAGCGCATCTTGGCGAACCTGTCCTCCAACTTGAGAGTGGTGTGTGTGAAATACAATGACAGCAGTCCGCAGCTCACGCCAAGCAACAGATAGAACGGAATGTTCTTAAGAACAAAAGGTTCCAACGAACAATGAAACGAAGCTCCCATACCGGTAAAGATGTAGCTCACCACCGTGGCTGACACCGTGGACACCAGAAGAGGCATAAGACTCGCCAGGGAAATATTGAAAAGAAGTATCTCCATAGTGAAGAGAAGTCCTGCCAACGGAGCCTTGAATATCCCGGCGACGGCACCGGCGGCACCGCATCCCACGAGGATGGTCATATTGCGATACGACAGATGTCCCAGGCGGCCGAAATTCGATCCTATCGCGGCGCCCGTATAAACTATAGGCGCCTCGGCACCTACCGATCCTCCGAAACCAATGGTCAGCATCGACGTTATGAACGAAGACCACGTATTGTGCGGTTTTATACGCGATTCGTTTTTGGATATGGCTTTGAGTACCTTCGTAACTCCGTGACTGATATTGTCTTTCACGATGAAGCGGACAATCATAAGAGACAGCAGCATACCCACCGAAGGCAGCACGATGGTCCAGAGGGACGATTTAGAAATAAGCGGAGAGAGCCACTGCTGAATAACGTGTATGCCTGCCTTGAGAAGAACGGCCACAAAACCAACGCAGAGCCCCACAAGGAGGCTCAGCATCAACAATCTGTTATTTTCAGTATTTAAATTCCGGAAATTGCTATTCATCTGAATCGGACGAGTCGTCATCACCCGAACTGTACTGTGAGATATTGTCGTCAGGAAGATTGTTTCCTTCCCCCGAATCCGATGGTGCGCCCGTTATGGCAACATCCTCTGATTCACCTTCTCCGTCAAGCCAGTTCTGAAGGTCTTCCGGGTCATCTATATCCACCTTGAGCTTCACGAGATAAATTCCGTCGGCTGTCTCTATGGTTACAGCATAGAATGACGTTCCGTCAGGTTTTGGGTATTTCACCAAATCTTCCAGATAATCATTATACCCCTTGGGATATTTTTCCGCAAAAGCCGCAGCTACGTCAGCGGACATATTTTCGTAACTAACAACGTGTCTTTTCTTATTGTCGGTAGCCATATTAAAAACAATAAAACGTCTGCCAAAAACTATTCTTCAAATGAGGGTGCAATTATAATTCAATATTTCTAAAGAAAAAATATTTTATAGAAATATTTACATCCTTTCCGGCAGTTGTATGCCAAGCAAGCCCATAGCCTTCTCAAGTATCACTGCTATTGAGCTTATCAAAGACAGACGCATAGAAAGCACCTGCTCATCCGTCTCCTTAAGGATAGGGGTGTCGTGATAATACTGATTGAACTCCTTCGAAAGATCATAGCAGTAATTGGCGATGAGAGCCGGAGAGAAAGAATCGGCGGCCTCCTTGACCTTGATAAGATAAGATGAAAGAATCTTAACCAGGCGGACTTCCTTAGCGGAAAGTTCCACGCTTTCCTCCACTTCCGCCTGTTTTCCTTCACCCTCAGCCTTACGGAGAATACTCTTGATCCTGGCGTGGGTATACTGTATGAACGGACCGGTATTACCGTTGAAATCAATACTTTCCTTAGGGTCGAAAAGCATAGTCTTCTTAGGGTCCACCTTGAGGATGAAGTACTTGAGAGCACCGAGACCTATCATATGATAAAGCGACTCCTTCTCTTCCTGCGACATATCAGCCAATTTGCCCGAATCCTCCGAAGTGGTCTTGGCCTCCTGATACATCTTTTCGATCAGATCGTCCGCGTCCACCACTGTTCCTTCACGGCTTTTCATCTTTCCTTCAGGAAGTTCCACCATTCCGTAGCTCAGATGGTAAATCCTTTCCGCCCAGTCGAATCCGAGTTTGGAGAGTATGAGTTTAAGCACCTGGAAGTGATAATCCTGCTCGTTACCTACCACATAGACGTGCGAATCGAGATGCGACTCCTCGAAACGCCTTTCCGCAGTACCGAGATCCTGGGTGATGTACACCGATGTGCCGTCGCTTCTCAGAAGTATCTTTCTGTCGAGTCCGTCCGCTGTCAGATTGCACCATACGCTGCCGTCCGGATCCTTTACGAAGACGCCCTTTTCAAGACCCTTCTGCACCAGCTCCTTACCCAGAAGATAAGTCTGTGATTCATAATAAGTCTTGTCGAAAGATATGCCAAGCGCCTTGTAAGTCTGCTCGAAGCCCTCGAACACCCAGCCGTTCATCATCTTCCACAGAGCTCGCACCTGAGGATCACCATTCTCCCAGTCCACCAGCATCTTATGCACATCCTCCAGAACTGCAGGATCCTCCTTTTCCATCTTGGCATACTCGACATAGCAGTCGCCCACCAGATGGTCTCCCTTCTTGCCCGTACTTTCAGGAGTGGCTCCGTCGAAACGTTTCTGCCAAGCGTACATACTCTTGCAGATATGCACACCGCGGTCATTGACAAGCGTAGCCTTGATGACGTTATTGCCGGCCGCCTTGAGAATGTCCGATACCGATGATCCAAGAAGATTGTTACGCACGTGTCCGAGATGCAGAGGCTTGTTGGTGTTAGGAGAAGAGAACTCCACCATAATGGTCTTTCCAGTAGAAGGAAGCTGACCGAAATCACCGTCGGAAGATATCTGACAGAGAGTTTCATTCCAGAATTTGGAAGAAAGGCAGAAATTCAGGAAGCCCTTGACTACATTGAATGAAGCCACCTCCTCACAATTTGCTACCACCCACTCTCCTATCGCCTGACCCGTAGCCTCGGGCGCAGCCTTTGAAATACGAAGAAGAGGGAAAACCACAAGCGTGTAGTCTCCCTCGAAATCCTTACGTGTAGCGGCTATCTGAAGAGATGCCGCGTCCACTTTTGCCGAATAAAGCGCTTCAATGGCCTCCGAGGCCTTCGAAGCCAACAACTGTTCTGCTCCCATTCTAACCAAGATATGTTTTAAGTAACTTGCTGGCAGCAGGTTTCTTAAGTTTACGTATAGCCTTTTCCTTAATCTGACGTACTCTTTCCCTGGTAAGGTCAAGATTCTCGCCAATCTCCTCGAGAGTCATCTCCTGACATCCTATTCCGAAGAAACATTTGATAATCTCACGCTCGCGTGGAGTCAGAATCTGAAGAGCCCTGTCTATCTCCGTGCTCAGAGACTCCTTGTTCAGTCCGCGGTCCGCCATAGGTGAATCATCGTTAGGAAGCACGTCCAGAAGAGAGTTGTCCTCACCATCCACGAAAGGAGCGTCCATACTGACGTGACGACCCGACACACGAAGCGTATCATCTATCTTCTCACGCGGGATATCTATCATATCCGCCAGTTCCTGAGTGGAAGGCTGACGTTCGTTCTCCTGTTCGAAACGTCCGAGAGCCTTGTTTATCTTGTTCAGCGAACCTACCTGATTCAACGGAAGACGCACTATTCGGCTCTGTTCAGCAAGAGCTTGAAGAATACTCTGCCTGATCCACCATACGGCATAAGAGATGAATTTGAAACCTCGGGTTTCATCAAATTTCTCAGCCGCCTTGATCAATCCCAGATTTCCTTCGTTAATCAAATCCGGCAAGCTCAATCCCTGGTTCTGGTACTGTTTCGCAACAGACACCACGAACCTGAGATTTGCTTTTGTCAATTTTTCCAGAGCCACTTTGTCTCCCTTGCGGATTCTCTGGGCCAATTCCACTTCCTCTTCCGGAGACACCAACTCTTCACGGCCAATCTCCTGGAGGTATTTATCCAAAGATGCGCTTTCACGGTTGGTGATGCTTTTTGTAATCTTAAGTTGTCTCATCTATTATATATAACGTTCTATTCCTTGGCAAGTGCGAAGAAAACAGAACGGCCTGCAGGAGTAATGCACTCTATGACGATTGCCCTCTTGGCACGAGCCGCTGCATCTATCACATCCTGAGGTTTGGAAACGCTTTGATCGTTCACGTATCTTATGATAAGACCGTCAACTGCGCCGCTTGCCGCAAGCTTGCCCTTTCCGGCGGAAACTATCTCCACACCGTTCTTGATCCGAAGATCGGCGAGCGTGGACTTGTCAGCGGCCTTGAGCGAAGCACCGTAGAAAGACACCGTTCCGTCCTCCTGCGCATATCCCGTCTGAGAACTGTCACCCTGAAAAACAACCTTAAGGTTATGGGTGTTCTGCCCGCGTGCCACCTTGATGGTAGTCACATCTCCCGGATGAAAGGCATTGACAAGTTCCTGAAGTCCGGCAGCATTCTTGACTTTCTTGCCGCCCACTTCAAGAATCACGTCTTCTTTCTTGATGCCGGCTTTATCAGCTGCGCTTCCTTTTTCAACCTCAACAATATATACGCCTTCCAGGGAAGAAAGTTTCATCTGCTCTGCAACTTTTTCTTCAACAGGTTTCATAACCACGCCGAGACGAGCTCTGCGCACTGACCCGAAATCTATCAGGTCGCCCACCACCTTGCTTGCGATATTGGATGGGACCGCGAATGAATAACCGGCATAAGATCCTGTCTGAGAAATAATTGCAGTATTGATTCCTACCAGTTCACCTTTCCTGTTGACAAGTGCGCCTCCAGAATTTCCCGGATTGACGGCGGCATCGGTCTGGATGAAAGATTCTATCTTGAAATCACCTTTATAATTAGGCATCGAACGCCCCTTGGCACTAACTATACCGGCCGTTATGGTGGATTTCAGATTGTACGGGGATCCTATTGCCAATACCCATTCGCCCAGACGCAATTTGTCCGAATCCGAGAATGAGAGATATGGAAGACCCTTCGCCTCTATCTTGAGCAGAGCTATATCGGTTGTAGGGTCAGTACCCACGATGGTGGCGTCGTAAATCTTGTCGTTATTGAGAGTGACCTTGACCGAAGTGGCGTCCGCAACCACGTGATTGTTTGTAACTATGTATCCGTCAGGACGTATTATGACACCGGACCCGCTGGCCTTCTGTTCACGGCGCTGAAGTTCGTATTCATCGCCAAAGAAGAACTGAAAAAACGGATCAGCGAGCTGCTGACGCGTGGTATTAGGCTTGATCGTCACCTCCACATACACGACGGCCTCCACAGAAGACTCTGCTGCATAAGTGAAATCCGGATAATCCTGAGGTACGGCCGCTGACAAATTGGCAGTCGCGAAAACGAGCGCGGCAGCGGCGGAAAGCATTTTGATTGATGTATTCATATATTTTTCAATTTGTTTTATGATTCGATTCCGGAAGAAGAACAAAGTCAAATTATGTGCCAACAGATATTCGGAAGCTGTTTGACAATAGTTCCCGCAAATAAAAAAGAAGAATTATTTTCTCAGTATTTTTTTGTAAATTTGCGAGGTTATAAATTACACTTAAAAAGGCAATATATGGAATTCAATGTTTCAAGCGCAGAACTTCTTAAAGGATTGTTGGATGTCTCCAAAGCCATTCCTTCAAAGACCGTCCTTCCCATCTTAGATAACTTTTTGTTCAAAGTAGAAGGCGATTCTTTGGTAATCACAGCTTCCGATCAGGAGCTGACTCTGCGCACTACGCTGAATGTGGACTGTAAGGAAGAAGGCAGCATAGCCGTCCCTTCACATCAGCTGATAGAGCTCATCAAAGCCCTTCCTGACCAGCCTATTTGCATCAAGACCACTTCTGCCAATTCTTTCGAATGCAGCTGGAGCAGCGGTAACTCCTCCCTTCCGTATTACCCGGCAGAGGACTATCCTGAGATTTCAGACGGATGTGACAACTCACAGAGCATATCATTTCCTGCGCAGACGCTCATAACAGGCATATCTTCAACAGTATACGCCACCGCAGACGATGAGATGCGCCCTACGATGAACGGTATATTCTTCGATATCGACACCGACCGGACCACTCTCGTGGCATCTGATTCACACAAACTCATCTGTTACACGGATGAAGACCTGAAGAGTCCTGTAAAGACATCCTTCATCCTCCATAAAAAACCGGCCCTCGTCCTGAAGAACACGATTGGCAAGGACATAGAGGAAGTGGAAGTCAACTTCGATGAAAGTTCCGCAGTTTTCAAGTTCGGAACCACCACTATGATATGCAGACTCATAATAGGACGATATCCTAAATATCGTGACGTGATTCCTCAGAATAACGCCAACATCCTGAAGATTGACCGTCTGCAGCTTCTCAACACGGTAAAGCGCGTGGCAGTCTGTGCGAACAAGGCTTCGAACCATATCAAGTTCGAGCTCAGCGAAGGACAGCTTGAAATCACGGCTCAGGACCTGAGCTTCGCCATCGCAGCTTACGAAAAAGTGCCTTGCGAATATCAGGGTGACAATCTTAGCATAGGCTTCAAGAGCAGCTTCCTGATAGAGATACTTTCAAATATGGGATGCGAGAGCATAGTGATGAAGTTCGCTGACGCCAGACGTGCCGCTCTCATCGTTCCTTCGGAAGAAGAGGCCAAGACAGAAAAGACCTGCGGCATCCTGATGCCGATTATGATATCCTAACAGTTAGTACATTATGAACCTGAACCTTACACGACCCCTGCTGTTCTTTGACATAGAAAGTACGGGGCTCAATATCCCGCACGACAGCATCATAGAGCTGAGTTTCGTGAAGGTCTTTCCTGACGGAACAGATGCGGTAAAAACGTGGAAGATAAAGCCTTGGGACTACGAGAACAAGTGTCAGAGACCCATAGAGCCTTCAGCGTCGAAGGTCAACGGGATAACTGACGATATGCTTGTGGACTGCCCTACTTTCTATGAAGTCGCAGATGAAGTGGCCGAATGGCTCTCCGACAGCGATCTTGCAGGTTTCAATTCCGCCAAATTCGACCTCCCTATGCTTGCGGAGGAGTTTGAAAGAGTCGAGCTTACGGGCAAGAAACTGAACGTGGATCTGCACAGTCCCAAAATGATAGATGTCCAGAACATCTACCACGCTATGGAACCGCGCAATCTCAAAGCCGCATACAGATTCTACTGCGGCGGAGAAGATTTCGAGAATGCCCACACGGCCGAGGCGGATACTTTGGCCACCTACGCCGTCCTGAAAGGACAATTGGATCGATACTCTGACACGCTGAAAAATGATGTAAGCTCCCTGGCCGCCTACGCCAACCGCAAGACCATAGATTTTGCAGGTATGCTGATTCAAGGGGAAGACGGACAGGCCGTCATCAATTTCGGCAAATACAAAGGGCGCAAGGCCAAAGAGATTTTCAACCTCGACCGCGCCTATTTCAGCTGGATTCAAAACGGTGCCTTTATGCTGGATACCAAGAAGCAATTCGCCAGATTGGAAAGCGAATACGCGATGGACAAAGGCATGGAAAAACTTAAACAGAAATGGGGAAAATAATCGGAAAGCTGATAAAAGCCTACTACACAATAGATGGAGGAAAGGAAAAAGCGATTATGGACAAAGCCCTTCGCGATCCTTTCAAAGCTTCCTGCAAAACACTGCGTCACATTCTTTCTTATAACAGGTACACGGAATACGGGAAAGAACACGATTTCGACTACATCCTTCTGGCGGAAGACGACGACACACTCATAAAGAGATACAGAGAGAAAATCAAGCCCGACGGGTATGAGGCGTTCCGTCCTTACGTGGACAGACAGCTTATGGGCGAAGACAATGTGCTGGTTCCCGGACGTCCTTTTATGTACGCCACCACATCCGGCACCACGGCAAAACCTAAATTCCTGCCGATTTCCTACGAATACAAAAGCGTGTCACACAGGATTTCCAACCTCTGGTTCTGGATCCTTTCAAGAGACTCGCGCGTAGTGGCCGGAAAATATCTGGTGGTAGTCAGTCCGGCCATAGAGGGAAGGACCAAGACAGGCACACCTGTAGGCTCCATCTCGGGATACACTCAAGCGTCATCGTCCAAAGTTCTTCGCTCCAAAATAGCCAATCCTTATTACCTTGCGGACATATCCGACTATACGGCACGCTATTACACCATAATGCGAATGGCGATAGAATGCAGGGATCTTTCACTCATCGTCACCGCCAATCCTTCCACCATCACCGAGCTTCTCAAGAATGCCGATGAATTTTACGATGATTACGTGACCGATATCGAACAGGGCACGCTCAACACCAAATTCGACATAGAGAAGGACATACGCGACCGTCTGGAGGAGATTTTGAAGCCTAATCCGAAACGAGCAAAAGAGCTTCGTGAGTTAAAGGCGAAATACTCTCACCCGCTTCCTAAACACTATTGGCCTGACTTCGCGGGACTGAACACGTGGAAATGCGGCAACACCCAGATATACATAGACAAATTCATTGATGCGTTCCCTAAGGACATCAAACATATAGAGATAGGATATTTCGCATCAGAATGCCGTTTCGGTATGCCGTTCGACGGTTCCAACTGGAGCGTTCCGTTCGCACAGTTCCACTTCTTTGAATTTGTGGAAGAAAGCGAGATAGAGAGCAAGAACCCTCACTTCCTTATGCTCAACGAACTGGAGGAAGGCAAAAACTACTGCATCTACATCACCACGTTCAACGGCTTGTACCGATACAATATGAACGATATGGTCGTGTGCGGACCTAAATACAAAGGCACGCCTACGATACATATGGTACAGAAAATCAACGGTATAGTAAGCATCACCGGAGAGAAGCTCTACGAAAAGCAATTCATAGACGCAGTGCATTGGGCCGAGAGGAAAAAATCCCTGAAAGCCAAATTTTTCGTGGGCTTTGCCGATGTCGAGAAGTCGCGATACGATTTCTTCTACGAATTCGAAAAACCGGTGGATCAGATTACGGCCAGCGAATTTTCAGAAATGGTGGACGAGAAGCTCCAGCACGATAATACCGAATATGCAGCCAAACGCAAGTCTCTCCGCCTGAAGAATCCTAACACCTTCCGTCTGAAGATGGACAGTTTCCGTGACTTCAAGAAGGAAAGCCTGAAAAAAGGTCTGCGCGACGGTCAGTTCAAGATAGTTCACCTGATGCAGAACCAGGAGAAGGAAAGCATCTTCAAACGTTTAATTCACAAGGATTAGCCGGCCAAGGATTATTCTTGATTCCGGCGCCTTCGACCATACGTGCGTGAGCGAGTTCCAACATACGGCGGACCTCGCTTTCGCGGCTTTTAGACCTGTCCGGGAATACCGGTTCGAGTATTCTTATCGTGAAAAGAGGCATATCCTTAGGCCCGGTCAGCCTGTACAGGCCTTTCCTCTCCCGGAAAGTGATGACCAGAGGGACAAGCGGACAATTGTACTTGTAGGCCATCGTAAAAGGTCCTTTTCTGAAAGGCCTTATATAAGGATAGAAATCCCAACGCACCTCCTCAGGGAAGATGTGTATCCACTCCCCGCGTGAATTGTACTCATCGACGGCCTTGTTGAACTCCTTCATTCCGGACATAGTCTCGGCTATGGGAATACCTCCCATATAACGCAGCATCCAATAATACAATGCGCTCTTGTTGAAATGCTTGGCAAACATAGGGATATGCATCTTCCGGTAACGTCCCAGAGCCCTGCACACCATAACGGCATCCTCCCTGAAAACGTGGTTGCATACGGACACGCCGCCCTCGGACAACTCCTTGCGATACTTCTTCAAGATGTCACGGCCTTCTATACGAAGTCCAAGGCACACGCGGTGATAAATGTTGTCAAGCCATCTCAGGACAAAAGCGTTGAGCAGTCTGTTGAACTTGTAGTGGAAGCTGTCATCCAGATAAGGGTAGTTCTCGTCAAACTGGTATTTACCTTTGGATGAATCCTCTACAGCCACGTGGACCATACGTGTAAAAGGATAGTCAGGATATTTGATGTCTTTTGGTTGCATACAAGTACAAATTTAACATTTTTTGTTTACTTTTGCCCACCGATTTCCGTTATTTCAAAAGGCGGAAAAACGAAGTTAGTTATGAATATAGTAGTGCTCACCGCCGCAGGGAATGTCACGGTCAGACCAGATACCACTTGGGAAAAAGACAACGAAGATTTTTACGTTCCCGAAACAGTAAATTCATTGAAATTCTCCCCTGTTCTATTCGCCCGCATAAGCAAACCCGGACGCAGCATAGGCGAAAAATTCGCTTCCAGATATTTCGACGCCATCGGCTACGGAATGTTTCTCTATCCCGCTGAGTTACTGAGCATTCCGGAACAAGGATGGGCCTGTGCGAGTTGTATGGACCACACGTCTTTTCTCCCGCATCCGCTTTTCAATCCCATAACCCTGTCCGTGGAACAGAACTCTTTTGAGTTGAAAAAGAATTCGGAGCAGATTTTTCTCCACCAAGCCGATTCCATCCAAAGGATAGAACAGGCGATAAGCAGGCTTTCCTCCACCTGTTATCTCCGCACGGGAGATTTCGTGGCCATTGAATTGGACTCACCCAAAGACTTGGCCGACCGAAAAGATGAGGAAGAGATTCTGGTCGAAGGCTATTACTGCGAAAACAAAACTATTGACTTTAGAATAATTTACTGAGATGAAACTTATTCCTATCTACAACTGGAATAATACCAGAAAAAAGTTCCGCGAAAACGGTGCAAAACTCTCCAACCAGCCGTGGTTCCAGGGAGTTCTGCTGTTGATTTGTGTAATAGTAGCTCTTTTGCTTGCCAATCTTCCGGTGACCAGAGAATTCTACCACAATGTCTTGAACACCGACCTTACTATAAAATTGGCCAGCCCTGACGGAGCCATAGATGTGGCTTTCCCTCGCGAGATGAATATCGAGAAATTCATCAACGACATCCTGATGGTCATTTTCTTCTTCACCGTGGGTCTGGAGATCAAGCGGGAAGTCGCTTACGGAGAGCTTTCATCTCCTAAAAAAGCCATACTTCCGGTGATCGCGGCATTCGGCGGAGTAATCTGTCCTGCGCTCATATTCACATTGGTCAATCACGGAGGTCCGGGAGCAAGCGGATGGGGAATTCCGACCGCAACCGATATCGCTTTCGCCGTATGTATCCTCTCTGTTCTCGGAGACAGAGTGCCTGTGGCTATGAAAGTGTTCCTGACAGCGCTCGCCATCGCGGATGACCTTATTGCCATACTCGTCGTAGCACTGTTCTACGGAGGGGCCATCAACGGCAAACTGCTTCTTATCGCGCTTCTTCTCATCGGCGTGGCCATATTGATGCGCCGCTGCGGAGAAAAAAGAATGTTCCCATACCTGTTCATAGCGCTGTTCATCTGGATACTCTTCTATTACGGAGGCATCCACGCCACAATGTCCGGTGTGGTTATGGCATTCGTGATCCCTAACAAGTCACGCTACGACAAACAGACGGTATACAGCAAACTGGAGAACGCCTGGGCCAATTTCCAGAAATATGACGACATCGAGTCCGGAATGGGCTTCCCAAGCGGACCTCAAAGACACTACCTCAGAGAGATGAATGCCGCCGCGAACGGGTCAATGAATATGAGTTACACCCTCGAACGCGCGCTCTCCCCTTGGGTCAATTTCCTCATAATGCCTCTGTTCGCTCTGGCCAATGCCGGTGTTGAACTTGACCCGAGCGCACTTGCCGCCGGAGGCGTAGGAATAGGCATCATACTGGGTCTTGTCGTCGGCAAACCTGTCGGCATCACGCTTATGAGTTGGATATGCGTAAAACTTGGCATAGGAGAAAAGCCGCAGGGAACTTCCTGGCTGATGTTCCTCGCAGTAGCCTGCCTGGGAGGTATAGGATTCACTATGAGCATCTTCGTGGATACGCTTTCATTCGGAGACCAGCTTCCGGAAGTGACCGAGAGACTTCGCGCCACCGGTAAGATAGCTGTTCTGGCAGGTTCTGTATGTGCCGCCATAATAGGAAGCGCTTTCGTATGCTTAGTGAATGCAATACAAAAGCGCTCCAAAAAATAACCTTGAGCCACTCACGAGGCTCGAACTCGCGACCTGCGCGTTACGAATGCGCTGCTCTACCGACTGAGCTAAAGTGGCTTTTGGGACTGCAAATATAGCAAAAATATCCGTTATACCAACGATTTTGCACAGCTTTCACCGGCCAAATGTCCGGTACTGAATGCCAATTGGAGATTATACCCTCCCGTATCAGCGTCCACGTCCAGCACTTCGCCGCAGAAATACAATCCTTTATGCAGACGAGATTCCATAGTTTTGACTATGATCTCGTCTGTATTTATTCCCCCGGCCGTCACTACGGCCCTCTCATAGCCCACAAAACCGGCTATGTCGAAAGACCAGCACTTGAGGGCCTTGGCTATGCTCACAAGATTGACCCAGACCTTGGTCTGCGTACGGGAACGCCTCTCAAGAGTAAGAATCTCCGGATGACACGCCATAAATGCCGGAATAAGATCCCACGGCAGAAGTTTTCCAAGAAGCACACGACATCTTTCCTTTTCCCTCAGATTACGGCTTCGCGGATCACGATCTATCTCGGACCATAGTTCCTTCACTCTGACGGTCAATTCCGTAAGATCCACGCCTGGCTTGAGGTCGATATTAAGTTTCACCTTGGAACCGTTGATCAGCGCCTTTACAGCTTTGCGGCTCACCTGGAATCCTATCGGACCCTCTATGCCTCCATCCGTAAAATCCAGATCTCCGAATTCATCCTCAGCCACGATTCCCTGCACAAGCAGCTGGACTCCGACATTTTTCAGACTCTGTGAGCAGAGCTTCCCGCCAAGATCTCCGAGCGGCGTACTCCTGTGAATATGAAGCTGTTTCGAATCCGTCTGCTTATATCCCGCAGGCACAAGGGCTGTAAGCGACGGAAAAGTCTGATTGATCTTATGACCAAGCTTCTCCGCCCAGAGATAACCATCTCCGGTAGATCCCGTTGTCGGATAACTCAGACCGCCTGTGGAAATTATAAGTCTTGATGACGAATACGATGACCCGTCTTCAAGAAGAACGATATAGGTTCCTTCTTTTTCAGAGACTTCCTTCACCGTGGATTCATAGACTATCTTGACACCGTTACCGTTACAAGCCGACACCAGCGTGTCCACCACGTCCGATGCCCTGTGAGACTGAGGGAACACCCTGTCCCCTCTTTCAACCACCGACGGAAGTCCGTGCCTTTCAAAGAATTCGATGGCATTTTCAGGAGTGAAAGCGTAAAAGGCAGATTTAACAGCATTATTTTTCGAACGTATGTGGGCGCTGAACTCATTCCAGGGCTTGAGGTTGGTGAAATTACACCGCCCCTTGCCGGTTATCATAATCTTGCGTGCCGCACGCGGCATCTTTTCCAAAAGTGTCACCTGACAACTCGAACCCGCCTTTACAAGAGTTTCAGCAGCCGCACAAGCCGCCATAAGTCCCGAAGCACCGGCACCTATCACTATAATGTCTGATTTCATAATTACCTATATGGAACTGACTGTCCCTATCTTCATAATTTCCGACTCAAACTTGTCATTCTCCACCCACGAACGATTCTTCACCCTGGTCTTATACGTGTTTATCGTATGAGGAGAATAGTCGAGGAACATCGCGATCTTGTCTGTCTCGGTGATTCCAAGACGGATGAGAGCGAATATTCTCATCTCTGTAGTAAGCCTGCCGTCCTGGGCCCAATCTTCCGGCTCTTTGAACAATGCGTTATAATCGTTTATGAAAGAAGGGAATATCTTCAAAAAAGTATGGTCGAAAGACTCGAACATCCTGTCTCTGGTCTCGCTTATGGCCGATTCCTTCAGCGAACGCCTGAGCAGTTCGTACTGATGGGTGGAGAGCATACGCTCCACCATCTTGTTGAACTCGGACATCTTCTCGATGAAGCTGGCGTTGATGTAAAAGGACGTACCTATATATTCGGTCTTGATGCTGTTGGCCTCGAGCAGAAGCGCGTTGGACTTTTCCAGTTCCCTGTTGCGCTGTTCTATTATCTGGCGGGCCTCCCTGAGTTTGCGGTTTTTCTCCTTGACAAATACCAGGACACCTACCACGACGGCTATGAACAGCACCACCAGGGCAACAGCTACAAGAAGCGTATTTCGCTGACGGGTAATGTCATCAAAGCGATTCTGCTCCACTATCGGAAGGACCACGCCCGTCTCAAGCATACGCATACGCGCCTGATAGAATGTAGCATCCTCCAGCGACGCTCTGGCATAACGTGCCGGACGGTCAATCTCCCCCTCACGCGAAAGAAGATCGGCAAGCATACGAAGTGCCGTTGTCTCCTTTATCGAACCCCGGATATCATAAATGGCTGCGGTAGCGGCATAATCTATAGCCTTTTCATCTTCTCCGAGAACGCGATACATCCAGCTCAGACAAGAAGTCACTATGGCCTTGTCGTGAATTGAAATCCGATCATCGCTGACCAAGGGTTCGAACTCCGCTATGCTTCTGGAGAAATCCGACGCCTTCATATATTTATTGGCCTGATAATAATGCCAATAAGCGCTATCTTCGGGCAGCAGTGCCAAAAGAGCGTCACTGTAATGATGGCCAATTCTCAGATAAGTGTCGTGATATGGCTGCTTGTCATTGAAATTTGCCGCATCATAGTACAGACGAATGCAGAGTTTAAGGTATTCTTTCCTGTTCGCCCCCATGAGAATCTTCTCGTCTATCCTGTCTATCTCGTCGAAAGCCTCCTTGAAAAAGCCGGAAGAAATAAGGCAGAAGACCTGTGCCATATCCGACTGGGCGATTGAGACCGAATCTCCGTTTTTCTGCGCCCAGTAACGCATACGGGAAGCATACGAGGAAGCGGAATCGAACTGATATGCCTGATATTGCTCGTAAAGTCTTTTTGCCAAAGCGTAAGATTCAACTCCATTTCCGCAAGCAAAATACTCCTTTCGCAGATCAGATATCCCACTTTCCTTCCTTTTGTCGTAATCTTTCTTCTTGGAAAGCGCTGAATCCAGCTGCCTGAGTCTTTCACTCTGCACCACATCGCGACGGCATCCTGTCCATAACAAAGACACGATGCACAGCACCAGGATATAAGAAAAACTCCTACGCATAATCCAAAATCCGGACAAATTTAAGAATAATTCGGCTCATCTTGCTAAACTTTGACAATTAAAGTATATTTGCTCCACTAAAAATCAGTTATTATGGCACTTGAAGCACAGATTCAGAAAGACATTATGACTGCTATGAAAGAGAAGGATACGGTCCGACTCAACGCAGTCCGTTCGATTAAGTCAGCTATTCTACTGGCCAAAACATCCGAGGGCGGGAGCAAGGAACTCACCGACGCCGATATCATAAAGATCATTCAGAAACTCGCCAAACAGAGGAAGGAAGCCGCCGAGCAATATGTCGCAGCAGGCAGAAAGGAATTGGCAGATAACGAAGAGGCCGAAGCAGCAGTGCTGGAAGTTTATCTTCCGAAACAGTTGAGCGAAGCTGAGGTCGAGGCCCGGCTCAAGGAAATAGTGGAAAGAGTTGGCGCCAGCAAACCTTCCGATATGGGAAAGGTTATGGGCGTGGCCACCAAGGAGCTTGCCGGATTGGCAGAAGGAAAAGTCATCTCGACGATAGTAAAAAACCTTCTTGCCCAATAAAATGGAACGCACACTCGTAATAATCAAGCCCTGCGCCCTGCAGAGAGGCATCTCAGGAGAGATAATCGCAAGATTCGAAAAGAAGGGCCTCAAGATAGTGGCTCTCAAGATGTACCGCTTCACTGAGGAGAAATGCGCACAGCACTATTCCCACCTCACGCAGAAGCCCTTCTATCACATCATAGAATCTTCGATGATGGCCGCACCGGTCATTCTTATGTGTCTGGAAGGTGTGGACGCCGTCAGCGTGGTCCGCGATATGACAGGTTGCACAAACGGACGGAAAGCGGCCCCGGGCACAGTCAGGGGTGACTACTGTGTGTCTCACCAGGAAAACGTGATACACGCTTCGGACAGTCTGGAGAATGCAGAGGCGGAATTGGACCGTTTCTTTGATAAAGAGGACTACTTCGAGTACGACACACCCCTGCTTCCATATCTCTACGCCTCAGACGAATTATAATCATAACTCAAGTCTCGCAAGTGATATGATTTATTGTTATTCAGCATTGTGCGAGACTTGCAGACAGTCTTTACAGTTCGAACGCGGTAAGCTGGGCGAATGACTTCTGAAAAGCGCGCTGCGCATCCAGACTTTCTTCGAGAGAGTCGTAAAAAAGCTCCATCTGCTGCATATAATCCAACACCGATATCGCTCCACGGTCCACGGCACGCTGCAAGAGCGACACATTTTCCGACACTTTATAGATGGACATCATATAGGCCGTAGCCACCTTCTCCAGACCGACAGTGTTCTGATATTGAACCTCAAGAGAGTGATAGAAAGTCAGTTGAGCCTCCCGTTCGCGGCACTGTGCGGCATTGAGCGAAGCCTTGGCCTGCTGAACGCTTCTTCTGGCAGACCATAACGGCACAGACACGCCCAGAGAGATGCCCTGGAACTTTTCATCCGGAGTGAATTCACCCATATAACCCAGCGATACGGTCGGTGCGGTCTCGCTCTTCTTCAATGCCAATTCCTGCTCGCTCAATCTCACCTGAGCCCTTACATACGAAAGGGCCGGGCTCTTTAAAGACGCTTCCTGCGCCCACTCTTCAAAACTGTCAGGAAGCAATATGCAATCGTACTCGCCGCCCAGATCCGATCCTATGTCTTGTCCCCCGTTAAGCGAACGGAGTTCCGTAAGCAGAGCCTCCCGTTCCACCATAAGGCGCTTCATCTTCAGAGACAGGGAAGAAGACTTGAGCAGAACGTCATTATACTCCAGCTGATTGACCTGCCCGCCGGAAAATCTCTTCTCATACAGCGCGGTCATTTCATCGGCAACCTCCACCCTCTTCTCCATATAGGAGATAAGTGCGTTATAGTAAATGACATCCAGAAGAAGATCCTGCGCATGCATAAGCAGAGCCTGCCTGCTCGCAAGGTACTCGCTCCGAGCCAACTCATTCCTGCTCCGTGAGGCCTTTCTTCGCGCTCCGGTAATGGTGGCGAAATCAAAAGATTGGCTCACAGAAAAGTCCTGACGCGGGCCAATGAGAGAGGGATTCCCCCACAGATAATTATATTCGACCTGCGGGTCCTCCAGAGTAGCCGAAAGAGAATTCTCCATCTCCTGCGCACGCAAGGATGCCTGCAGAGCCTTCAAAGTGAGATTATTGCTTTCTATCTCTTCCAGACAATCCTTAATTCCATCCGGATCCGCCATAGCGGCTCCCGAGAATATCACAAAAGAAGTCAATATGCAGAATACCTTTTTCATAATGATTTTTCGTTCTTAGTGTGCTTGTTAGTAATCAGATACATTATCGGCACGATAAAGCCGTTGAGAAGTGTCGAGGTAAAAAGACCACCCAGGATGACCTTTGCCATAGGACTTTGAATCTCATTACCGGGCAGATCGCCGCCCACGACAAGAGGAATCAGCGCCAAAGCCGATGTAAGCGCTGTCATAAGAATGGGGTTCAACCTGTCTTCAGAGCCTGTCATCACGCTGTCTTCCAAAGACAAGCCATCGTCACGCAAATCATTGTACCTCGCCACCAGAAGCATTCCGTTACGGGTCGCTATGCCGAAAAGCGATATGAATCCTATTATGGCAGGTATGCTGACCGTACCGTCCGACAGCCATATCACCAGCACACCTCCTATCAGTGCCAAAGGCAGATTTACAAGCACTACAAGTGACTGCCTGGCATTCTTGAACTGCTTGAAAAGCAGAAGGAATATGATGACAATCGCGAAGATCGAAGTCAAAAGCAAGGTGCGTGATGCCGCTTCCTGACTTTCGAATTGGCCGCCATATTCTATATGATAGCCCTGTGGAAGAGTTATCTCGTTCTCAATGGTGCTTTTCACATCCTCCACCACGCTCCCCAGATCACGGCCTGCGACATTGGCCGACACCACTATCTTGCGTGCGACATTTTCCCTGTTTATGGTGTTAGGTCCTGACGTGGATACGACATCGGCGATGTATCCGAGGGGTACCTTTTCGCCGTCAGCATCCACCAGAAGATTCCTTATACTCTGCATATCAGAGCGTTGAGAATCATCCACCTTAAGAATGAGATCGAATGCCTGATTCCCTTCGTAGACCGTCGACACCTTCTCCCCCGCGAGAAGGACACTCACCATTTTTTCGAATTCAGGGATGGTTATTCCGTAACGCGAAAGCATATCACGCTTGGGGATTATCTGAAGCTGGGGACGCTCCACCTGTTGCTCCACATTCAGGTCCGTAACGCCCTCTATCCCGGCTATGCTCTGCTTTATCTGATTACCTATAAGGTACATATGATTGAGGTCGGTGCCGAAAATCTTGATGGCTATATTGGCCTGAGTGCCGGAAAGCATAGCGTCGATACGGTGCGTGATAGGAGAGCCGAGTTCGACATTGATCCCCGGAATCACTTTCAGGCGTTCTCTGACTTCAGCCGAGAGTTCGTCTTTCGTGCGTTTGCCCAGTACATACGGTGCTTCTATTTCAGAGCAGTTCACCCCGAGCGCGTGCTCGTCCAGTTCAGCACGTCCGGTCTTGCGTCCAACGGTCTGAATCTCCGGAATGCTCAGCAGAATCTCCTCCACCTTGGCGCCTATCTTGTCCGACTCCTCCAGGGATACTCCGGGCATAGTGCTTACGTTTATAGTGAACGATCCTTCATTGAAAGGAGGCAGGAAACTGCTGCCGAGCGTGGTGAATATGAAGAGCGTAGCCACAAAACAAGCCACAGTAGCTCCCAGCACCCCTTTCTTGTGCGCGAGGGTCCACGCCAATGCCCGTGCATATATCCTTCTCAACCAGGTCGTCAATGCCGGTTCTTTGTCAATGGCGTCAGTCTTGTACTTGCCAAGCAGGAAACTGCACAACACCGGGGTCAGGGTAAGAGCCACCAGAGTGGAAGCACACAGCGAAGTTATGAACGCCACTCCCAGAGGCGCGAGAAGTTTCCCCTCCATACCCGAAAGGAAAAAGAGAGGAATGAAGCTCACTATTATGATGAGCGTCGAATTCAGAATAGGCATACGGACCTCACGGGAAGCTTCGAAAACCACTGACAGAGTGGATGCCCTGCGCGAGGCCGGAAGAGCGTGGTTCTCTCGCAGTCGCTTGAATACGTTCTCCACATCCACTATGGCATCATCCACCAGAGAGCCTATCGCTATAGCCATACCTCCAAGGCTCATAGTATTGATGGTGAGCCCCATAACACGCATCACAAGAATCGTGATCAGCAGCGAAAGCGGAATGGTCACCAGTGAAATCACCGTAGTGCGGGCGTTCATAAGGAATATGAACAGAATGATGACTACAAAAAGTCCACCCTCCAGAAGTGCCTTCTTTACATTGTCTATGGAATTGTTGATGAAACGCTCCTGACGGTATATGTCCGTAGAAAGATGCACGTCGGCAGGAAGAGTTTTCTGCAATTCATCAAGAGCATCGTCTATCTTGTCCGTCAGTTCTATGGTGCTCACATTAGGCTGCTTGGTCACGGTGATCATCACTGCCTGACGCCCGTCGTGCGATGCCACACCCATCTTCGGAGAATGGCTGCCAATCTTCACATCGGCTATATCCGACAGCCTGACCGGCTTCCCTTTCACTTTCTTGACTACACTTCCTCCCAACTGCTCAAGAGAGGAAGTCGAAAGCATCCCGCGCACAATATACTCATTGCCATATTCATAGAGAATTCCCCCGGAAGTATTCTGATTCATATTCTCCACCGCCTGCTGAACATCAGAAAGCGAGACGTCGAAGTGCTTCATCCTGCCGGGATCAAGAAGAATCTGATACTCCTTGATATCTCCGCCCATAACGGCCACCTGCGCAACTCCTCCTGTACTCAGAAGACGCGGCCTTATGGTCCAATCCGCAATGCTTCTCAGATCCCTCAGCGAAGTGGAATCTGAGGTCAGAGCCACGAACATAACCTCTCCCAAGATGGAAGACTGAGGTCCGAGTGTAGGATTCCCGACACCGTCAGGAAGTTCCTCCTTTACAGCCGTTATCTTTTCGGAGACTATCTGACGAGCCAGATAAATATCCGTTCCCCAATTGAATTCAACCCAAACGACAGAAAAACCCGTAGTGGAAGACGAACGTACACGACGCACATCCGTAGCCCCGTTGACTGCCGTTTCCACAGGAAAAGTAACCAGTCTCTCCACCTCTTCCGGCGCCATACCCTTGGCCTCCGTCATAATGACTACGGTAGGAGCATTAAGGTCCGGGAAGACGTCCACATCCATATTCGAGGCCGTGTACAGGCCACCTATGGTCAGAAGGACGGCCGCAAGCAGAATAACCGGACGGTTATTGAGCGAAAACTTGATGATTCTATCCAGCATAGTCTCTAATGATTATGTGTATGACCGGGGATAGCTGAGGAAAGTGAAGCGAGCTTCACATTATATGTCCCTCTCACCACTACATTTTCGCCCTCTGACAGACCGCCCAGGACCATCACTCTGTCGCCGTCACTCTGTCCAAGAGTCACTTCCTGCTTTCTGAAGACTTCTTCCTCCTCCTGTACAAAAACCGACATCACCCCCTGCTCCTCTATTATCGCCCCTACAGGAACGCTTATGCAGTTCCGTATGCTCTTTCCGAGCAGATAAACGCTGACGAAAGAGCCCGGAATCATATCCGGCTCTGAGTCAAAAGCGAACATCACACTTACAAAAGCCCCATCGGCATTTCTCGAACGGGAAATCACCTTGCCGTTCAACTTGTCAAGACTATAAAGAGTTTCCGAACCCGACAGGGAAAAATTAGCTGACTCGACGTCTTTCAAAAATGAATAATCCGACACAGGAACTTCCACAACAAGTGCCAATCGGCCACAGTCGGAAACTACCGCAAGAGAAGAACCCGTACTCACATAATCACCTGCATTCGCTTTTAGGTCAAGTATATATCCATCTATCGGCGATATTACCGCCGTTCCTTTTTCGGAATAAGATCCATTCTTCCCGGCATAGGCGGCGCTTGACAGTTCATAGCGCCGTTTGATGTCTTCGAATTCCTCCTGCGATATGATCTTGTCTTCCACCAAAGCCTGCGCACGTGTGTACTGCTTCAGGGCCGCATCATATTCGGCCTTGGCTCTTGCCATCTGGTCACCCTCGGCCAGATTCCCTGCGGATACATAAAAAAGCACATCCCCCTTGCTGACATTGGACCCGCTGAGAATCGGCACATCAGGATAGGAAACCGTTCCTCCGGTTGGAGCGACCACGGTCACCGCCGCACCCGGGAGCAAATCTATGCGCCCTGTTGCACGGAGTACAGGATGAAACCCGGCAGGCCTAACTTCCTCCACAGCCAGATGGCACGCCTGCGCCTGTGAATGTGAGAAATGCACATCCGAAGAATGGTCCTCGTGATGTTCGTGAGACTCGTGTTCATTATGGATATCGTGTTTTCCGGCCGAACCGTGTGAATTAGCGCACGAGGTGAACCCCAAAACGGCTGCCATAAGCGCGCCGGCCAAAAAGTAATGTCTGTTTTTCATTTTCATCTTTACGTCTGCCCGGGTTCCGCAGATTATACTACATCATCAGCGAAACCCGAATAATATTGATATTCTGAGATTTGTTTAAAAAGTTAGATAGCCTGGACAAATCCCGCAGGCGGAGCGCGCAAAGACCACGGATGAGAAAAAAGCTCCGAAAGATGCGTTATGCTTCGAGTCCTGTCATAATAAAGAAAACCTGTAAGCGTACGTTCCGGCAAATCAAAAGCCGCCGCGCAGATTACAGGCGTAATATTTAAGAATAGAGGCTCAGACAAGGTGAAAACTTCACAATATCTGGAAATCAGGAACTGCTCAAACTTAAGACAGAGGGCATCCTCACCATCCTCGTGGTGGGCACAATCGCAGTCCCCGCCAAAATCCGTCAAGAGAGTCCCGCACTTATCAGAATCCACACAAATCCATCCGTTATGGTGATGATGCGGCACGAACGATGCCACAAACAGCATATATACTGCAATCCCCAAAAACGATATGCGCGCTATATTTCTGATAATGATCCTGTTTTTAAAACCCGGCAGGCAGGTTTTCCCGTGCCTGCCGGAAAACAACCAAAATTAGAAAACAAGACTTGCAACCGGGTTGCAAAATGCTACTCGAACTCACAGACGAACTCCAATTCCAGCTCCCCTATCAAAGCCTCTATTTCAGAAGAATCCTCAATCCAATTTTTAACTTCCTTAGACATATCTTCACTCAAGTTTTATAAGTAATATAATTTATCGTTCAACTTTCGACAGTGCAAAGATACCACGGGACTTTGACAACTTTTGTCAGTGATGCAATATTTTAAAAAATTATTCACTCAAGTTTCGCAAGTAATAAAATTTATTGTCATTCAGCATTGTGCGGCACT
>CAVHGF010000026.1:0-28855 GCA_963635625.1 Treponemataceae bacterium
GTAGTCCCTACAGGAATCGAACCTGTATTTAAGGTTTAGGAAACCTTCGTTCTATCCGTTGAACTAAGAGACCATAAGAGAGTACTGATTACTCAGCGCTCTTCTCGATTATCTGGCGTCCTCTATAGAATCCGCACTCAGGACATACGCGGTGATAGATTACTGTAGCGCCACAATTTGGACAAGTAGCAAGAGTAGGTACAGGCGCGAAATCGTGCGTACGTCTCTTGGCTGTTCTCTGTTTAGAGAATTTGTGTTTTGGATGTGCCATTTTCTTATTATTTTAAATTATTATTTACTTAAAAACTTTGTAGTCTCCTCATTACACTCGCCCTGCGGATGCACTCTGCGGAGCGGAAGCGAAGTCACGATATAGTCATACACGTCTTGACTAAGATCGATCTCTTTTCCCTCAGGAACATAATTCTCACTGAATCCCGTAGCCACGTCCAAAGTCAAAGGTTCCAGACAAAGATCGCAACATACCACGACATTTCCTTCCATATGGCAGTCAACATCCACACTGGTGCCTCTGTTCCTGATGCTGAACTCAACATTCACTTCACCATCAAGAATATCAGTGTTCCCGAAACTTTCAAAGAACTTCTTGTCAGCAATGGCGCTGAGCGTTTTCACACCAGTGCCAATACCATTAAGGTCTACTACAAAGGGTTGCAAAGTTAACAAAATTTTTCTAATATCAATCTATATTGTCGCTATTTCTCTTACGGGCCAACGGGTCCAGCAAGATTTTGCGAATTCTCATATAATGCGGCGTAACCTCCACCAGTTCATCCTCCTGGATATACTCCAACGCCTCTTCAAGAGAGAATTTGATGGCAGGAGGAAGGATAATCTTATCGTCGGATCCGGCGGCACGCACGTTCGTCAGCTTTTTGGTCTTGCAGATATTGATGTTCAAATCCCTCTCACGGGTGTGCTCACCGACTACCTGGCCAGCATAAATCTCCTCTCCCGGCTCCACAAAGAATCGGCCTCTGTCCAAAAGCTTGTTCATAGAATATGCACTTGACACACCTGTCTCGAGAGAAACCAACGAACCGTTGTTTCTGCGGTCGATATCACCTTTATATGGCTGATAGTCTTTGAACCTGTGAGCCACTACAGCCTCTCCCTGAGATGCGGTGAGAAGATTGCTTCTCAATCCCATAAGTCCGCGGGTAGGTATTTCGAACTCAAGCAGAGTCCTGTCCCCGCGCGGCTCCATATGGATAAGAGCACCTTTGCGGCGTGTCGCGATCTCTATGGCCGCACCTACGAACTGTTCAGGTACTTCGATGGATAGTTCCTCGATAGGCTCGCATCTCTGTCCACCTATGGTCTTGTCCAAAACCTTTGGCTGACCCACCTGAAGTTCGAAGCCTTCACGACGCATAGTCTCGATCAGCACTGAAAGATGAAGGACTCCACGTCCGTAAACCACGAAAGAATCTGCAGTGAGACCTGGTTTCACCTTAAGCGCGAGGTTTTTCTCCAATTCCTTGTCAAGTCTGTCCTTAATGTGACGCGAAGTGACGAATTTTCCGTCCTTGCCGAAGAAAGGAGAGTTGTTGATGGTGAAAAGCATACTCATAGTCGGCTCATCCACCGCTATAGGCGGAAGTGCCTCGGGGTTCTCGAAATCCGCTATGGTATCACCGATTTCAAAACCGTCTATGCCGACCACCGCACAGATATCTCCGCAATGGACCTCCTCGGCCTGGCTCTTTCCGAGCCCTTCGAAAACCATAAGCTGTTTGATCTTCTGCTTCTGTATGACATCATAGCGCTTGCACAGGCTCACGTTCTGGCCTACCTTCAAAGATCCGCGTGTAATCTTGCCCACGGCGATACGTCCCACATAAGGGCTGTACTCAAGAGAAGAAACAAGCATCTGCGGAGTTCCTTCCACTATCTGAGGTGCAGGTATCTCTTCGAGTATCACGTCGAGAAGAGGAATGATGTCCCCGGTAGGCTTGGCCGGGTCAAGAGACATCCAACCCTGCTTGGCAGAACCGTAAACCGTCTTGAAATCAAGCTGTTCCTCAGTGGCGTTAAGATTGAACATCAGATCGAAGACTTCTTCCTGAACCTCGAACGGACGACAGTTGGGTTTGTCCACCTTATTGATCACCACTATAGGTTTCTTACCCAGTTGAAGAGCTTTCTGAAGGACGAAACGTGTCTGCGGCATACATCCCTCGAAAGCGTCCACCAGAAGAAGCACTCCGTCAGCCATATTGAGCACTCTTTCGACCTCTCCGCCGAAATCACTGTGACCAGGAGTATCTATAATGTTGATTTT
Organism: Treponemataceae bacterium; assembly: GCA_963635625.1. Lineage (GTDB taxonomy): Bacteria > Bacteroidota > Bacteroidia > Bacteroidales > UBA932 > Cryptobacteroides. The sequence goes on from CAVHGF010000026.1 coordinate 2,306, forward strand.
TACCCCTTTATAAGTAACCGAAACGTTCTTTGCAAGAATGGTTATACCCCTTTCCCTTTCCAGATCGTTATTATCGAGGATGAGCTGGCCAAGATTCTCAGGCTGGCGTACAAGATTAGCCTGGTAAATCATTCTGTCCACGAGAGTCGTCTTACCGTGGTCGACGTGCGCGATTATCGCTATATTTCTGATGTCTGTCATACACTGCTTGAATAATAAGCGACAGGACTCTGCTGAACCGTTCCTGTCACTTCTAAAAAATACGAAGCTGCCACAAGGACAACTTCATAGTGCGCGAGATGAGACTCGAACTCACATGTCGTAATGACACTAGCTCCTGAAACTAGCGCGTCTACCATTTCGCCACCCGCGCAAGAGGGACTGCAAATATAGTAAAATTATTCAAAATATGTAAGATATACTGAAAATAATCCTGTTTGGAGAGAGAAAATAATTCTCACCCTTCTCCCTTATCCTCGAACAGGTCTCACATCCATACACTTTATACGCCTCATAACCACCCCACAAGCCCCATCCTGCATCAAGATTGAAATGTTTGCTCAAGAGACGGGAAAAACCTATCCAGAGCGAGGCTCCGTACCTGTCCCCCTCACGCAAATAACTGTCCATCTGGCTGAATTCCTGATATGTGGCATCGGCGCTTATCCACCAGCCGGCATAAAGATACCAGGGCCAATATCTCGCACCAAGAGAAAAACTGCGCTGTTTGTCCGTTTGGGAATAAGGATTATACCTGGCGCCCGCCCCCACACTCCAATGCTCGGACAGGCCCACTGAAGCATCCACGTTGAGAGTCCCTCCGGAAACATAATCCGCGATATTAGTCGACAACGCCACTTTGTTTTGGGCAAAAGCGGGTGCTACGCACAAGCGCAGCACTACCGCAAAAGCTATGAACACCTTCTGCATACTTATATTATAAATATCTATAAAAGGCCTCGTTGATAATGCTCTTGCACTCAGGGTAAAGTGTAATGAGACGGGCGCGGAGGTTATCCCTCGAATGCACATCCGCCATAAGAGCCGAAAAGATCTTGAACCTGTTCAATCCCCTGTTGTCCAAATATATCAATACTTCAGGGCGGAACCAGTACTTCGTCCCGTAAGTATAGATCCAGTTCTCATACCTCTCCCGGTAAAGTATGTTCTCCATATAATAAGCCCACATCTCCCCTACTTCGCAATACCCGGCATTGTCTTCCGCACCCGTTCCGTAAGTCACTCCTCCGGTAGAAGTGAATGAAGCCAGGATGAACATCGCATAAGTGTTCCAATAATCATTACCCACCTGCATATAATGACTGGCGTGGGCCAATTCGTGCTGCACACAATGATATATCTGGCTATAAGTCACGTAGTTCTTGGTTCCGAGCAAGATATCAGGCGAAAAAAGTTGGACTATGGGAAGATATTCCCCGAATATCCCGCTTATGGCATCCATACCCAAAATGGCCCCCTGATGAAGCATAAGAGTGGCACTGCTCTCCATAATGCCCATATTCCATATCGTAAGATTGGCAGGCGGAGTCTTTATCTTCACGCCATAAGACGAACAGCTTTCGTAATAATCATAAGCCGCATTGTTGATGGCACACCTTTTAAAAATACCGTGGTCGGAGTCCTCGGTGACCGTTATGCTGCATCCCGTCGGAGAATGCTTGCCCAAAGTGGATATGGATCCCTTGACGAACACGGCATTGAATCCGAGTGTGAATCCCTTGCTGTTGGTATAAACAAGACGGTAACGAGGCTTCGACTTGAAGCTTTTCTTCATCTTGTAATTACCGTCCTTGTCTGTGAAGCATCTGTCGAATTTGACAAATACATTACACGACACCTGCACGCCGGACACACCTACCGTATCCGGAAAATGATCCTTGTCCACTATACGTATCGTCCCCTGAGGAATATATGCCGTCTTCTCCCCTTTGGTCTGCACGTCAAGCATCCCTGCATTCCCGGTGAGACGGAACGATTCCATCTCCACGGCATCCCAGTCCACCCATTCCAGACCGGTTTTTGTGGCATTCTCGGCCTCGGCAAGATAACATTTATGGATAAGTTCGCATTTGACGGACGCCGGAGCAGTAAAATCAGGAGGAACCACGGCATACTGCCAAGTGCAACGACCCTGAGGAATCTGCGGGTCGTGATAATAGTCACCCTCCTCTACTATCTGATAATCAAGCGGATGATCAAGCATCTTCACCCCCATCTCCTCGAGTGCGTCGAGATCCTCCTTACAGGAAGGCAGGAGTCTGACATAATGATCTGTGGCGCTCAGTTCCACTGTACCGGCCTTGGTAGGATACAGCGAAGCGAGAGCCTTGGTGATATTGTCCAGGGAATACGGGTCTTCAAGCCTCTCGCCCAAAATTATCATTCCGTGAGGTACGTTTTCAAACTCATCGGAATCCGGGACATCATCCTTGAAAGAATCGTGCGTGCACGAAAGCAGGCCCAATGATGCCAAAAAAGCAAGAAACAATTTTTCAGTTTTCATAGTTCAGTTCTTTTCTTGCAAATGTATACAAAAAAAGCCGTGTAAAAACGAGTTTACACGGCTAATTCTTAAGAGGCTTATTAAAAGAATTTTATCTCCTTCCCTTCTATGGCGCTGAGAAGCGAATTGCCAAGTCTGCTCACTCCGAAGCGGAAAAGGGACTTGTTCATCCACTCCTGTCCGAGAATCGAAAGACCTATCTGATAATACTGCAGAGCCTCCTCGGCAGTAGAAACACCTCCGGCAGCCTTGAAGCCCACACGACGCCCCGTCTTCTCATAATAATCCCTTATGGCCTTGCACATCACCGTGGCAGCTTCCGGGGTCGCATTCACGCTAACCTTGCCGGTAGAGGTCTTGATAAAGTCGGCGCCTGCCTCCATAGCAAGGATCGATGACTTGTAAATCAGTTCTTCAGTCTTAAGTATACCTGTTTCAAGAATGACTTTCAAGACCACTCCATTCTGATGACATATCTGAGCTATCTGCTCTATCTCACGTGAGGCGCTGTCAATATCGCCATCCAAAAAGGCATTGAGCGCGAGGACAATATCCACTTCATCAGCACCATCCTTTATCGCCATCTCGACTTCCGCCTTCTTCACCTCCAAAAAACTCTGCGAAGAAGGGAAACACCCGGCCACGGTAGTCACGTGAAGATCTTCACTGACTCTGTTCTCCTTGACCACGTGGGCGAAATTCGGATATACGCAAATTGAAGCCGGAAGAGGATAAGACGGATACTGCTTATGGAACTCCGTTACTTTTTCTACCAACGCCTTGACACTGCTCGGCGTATCCTCCGGACGAAGTGTGGTCAAATCCATAAAACCGAAACACTCCTTCAAAACATCAATGTTATTCATATAATCCTATTATTAATCAATTACTTTCAATAAATTCTTCCTGGCAACGGTATCCGGCATAAGTGCTGGCATAGGTTTCACGACGACAACGGCGGTATCCGCCACGACTTCAGTGAATGTCTCTGTTTTAACGCTGTCGCGTACAAAAAGAGAATCGGGATAATGCCACAGCATCAAAGTGTCGTCCGCGATAAGCGACTCCAGGTCAAACGATTTTTCCTGATAAGAAGAAACAATCACCCGCTTGCTGTAGTAATCATCCACCTTTCTGAGATACTTGGCCTTGTCGTCCAGTTTAAGTGAGGCCGTCTTCAATATCTTGGCATAATCATCCGGCTTCTCTATATAATGGCGCACGGAAGCATCGTAATCCTTCAGAGTATAACCGTATTTTTTGAAGATAGGTTCGTAGAAAAGGGTCGTGTCCGCTACTCTACGCTCAGAATAATGCGAAACCAGCCACTGGTCGGCAAGAAACATCTCGGCATAGATATCGGAAAGCTTGGAGGCAGGTATCACCCTGCCTGACCTTGAGCACGACATCACGACGGCAGATAACACTGCCGCCACACATAAAAAGCCCGATATGCTATGCCTGCGCATAAAAACTATCTTAATTGAGCCCCAAAATTCTTCTGGAATGAAGCCAAGATGGTGTTCATCACTTTTTCCACATCCTGATCGGTAAGAGTCTTTTCAGGATCCTGCAAAGTGAAGCTCAAGGCATACTGCTTCTTTCCCTGAGGAATCTTATCTGAACGATAGACATCGAAAAGCGAAACATTCTTCAAAAGTTTCTTCGCCTGCTTGAAAGCCGTAGTGCGAAGATCGGCATAAGTCACGCTTTCATCCAGAAGCAGCGCCAAATCTCTCCTGACTTCGGGGAATTTAGGCAATTCCCTGAACGACACCTTATTACGCTTAATAAGTTCAAAAAGTACAGGCCAGGAAATCTCCGCCACATAGACGCTTTGCTTTATGCCGAATTTCTTGGCGAGAGCAGGTGAGATCTTACCCAGTACGGCAAGCGTCTTTCCGCTTCCCGGAAGCTTATAACACATACCTTCGCTGTAAATGTCGCTTGGCGCAGCCTCGTTCCACAACTGGTAGATATCCGCCCCGAAACGTCTGAGCAAAAGTTCGAAATAACCTTTAAGAACGAAATAATCCGACTTGACCGCCGCAGAACGCCAGGTCTTTTCCTTTCCTCCGGTAATGGCAAGGCAGAAATTCTGATGCTCCTCATAGCCCTCGAGAGTTTCTCCGCTTTTCTCCGGAAGCCTCTGATATACGGACCCGTACTCAAAAATCTTCATTGAAGACATCTGACGGTTGATATTATAGGACACCACCTCCAATGCATTGAGAACAAGAGTCTGTCTCATCACATTAAGATCCTGACTGAGAGGATTCACTATCCTCACAAGGTGATCTGAAGGGAAAGTCTTGAGGTCTGCATAATAATCCCCTTTAGTAAGAGAATTGTTCATAGTCTCCACGAACCCGTTGGCAGCGAGGAAATTGGATATGATGCTGCGCACAGCCTCCGGCTCCGGAGAAGGAGTGGCGTTGACTGACATACGCATCTGTTTGGGAAGTTCCACATTATCATATCCGTAGATTCTGAGAATCTCCTCCACCACGTCGCACTCCCTGTACACATCCACCATATAACTTGGCGCGAGCACCTCGGCACATCTTGCTTCCCTGCTGATGAACTCATAGCCAAGCGCCTTAAGGATAATGTCTATCTTCTCATCCCCTATCTCCTTACCGATGAAAGAAGATATGCGGGCATAGTCAAGAGATATTCTCTTCCTCTCGACATGGGCCGGATAATTCTCCTGTACCTTTCCGACGACCTTGCCTCCGCACAATTCCACGACCAGATCTGCTGCGTATTCAAGAGCGAACGGACATATCTGAGGATCGCATCCTCTCTCGTAACGGAACGAAGCATCAGTAGAGAGCTGATGCGTCTTGCTGGTCTTTCTTATGCTGCCCGGGTCGAAATATGCGCTTTCCAAAAACAGGTTGACGGTCTCGTCAGAAACTCCGCTTTCCTGTCCGCCGAACACTCCGGCTATACACATAGGTCCCTGCGAATTGGCTATGACCATATCACAATCGTGCAGTTCGCGCTCCACCCCGTCAAGAGTACGGATGTGTTCTCCGGCAAGAGCTCTACGCACGATAGCCTTTCCTCCGATAATCTTGTCGGCGTCGAAAGTGTGGAGAGGCTGACCGAAAGAGAAAAGTATATAATTGGCAATGTCGACTACATTATTGATAGGTCGGCTTCCTATAGCTGAAAGTCTGTCTTGCAGCCATTTAGGAGAAGGACCGACTTTTATGCCCTCTATGGTGAGTCCCATATAACGAGGCGCACCGGAAGCGTCCTTCACGTCTACCGTAACGGGAGCCTGCAATTTTTCAGAACCGCTGAGCGAAGCTCCGGCCTGCGGACGGCAAAGTTCACAAGGGATGCCGCGAAGTTTCAGATAAGCATAAATGTCACGCGCGACACCATAATGCGAAGCCGCATCCACACGGTTGGCAGTAATCTCATATTCTATGACCGCGTGAGTCGGTATGTTCAGATACTCCTTGGCAGGAACACCGACAGGGGCGTCTGCAGGAAGGACCTTGATACCGTCGTGACTCTCTCCTATCCCCAATTCATCTTCGGCGCAGATCATACCCAGACTTTCCACACCGCGGATTTTCGATTTCTTTATCTTGAAATCCCCCGGAAGCACCGCCCCCACTCTCGCGAACAGAACCTTCTGTCCTGCAGCCACATTGGGAGCTCCGCACACTACCTGCAAAGGCTCAGCACCGCCGTCATCGACTGTCGTGATATGAAGATGGTCGGAATCGGGATGCTCACAGCAAGTAAGCACCTGAGCCACCACGACCCCTTTGAGACCCCCTTCTATAACTTCCGTTTCCTCTACGCTGTCGACTTCTATACCTATCGAAGTCATAATCTCGGCCAATTGAGCCGCGGATAGATCACACTTGATGTAATCTTTAAGCCAATTATATTCCAGCTTCATATATATTAATTTTTATTTCAGATTATCCTCGTCAAAAAGAGTCTGCACAAACTGCTCTTTATCAAACTCTTTTATATCTTCAATCCCCTCACCTACACCGATATAGCGGATAGGAATCCCGAACTGGTCCACCAGACCTACCGCCACACCTCCTCTGGCGCTTCCGTCCATCTTGGTCAGCATCAAAGAAGTGATGTTCGTGGCGCGGGCGAACTCCTTGGCCTGCTGGAACGCATTCTGCCCCGTGCTGGCATCCAGAACGAGCATTACGTCAGACGGAGCTCCGGGCAAAGCCTTTCCCACAGAATTACGTATCTTGGTAAGTTCGTTCATAAGGTCCACCCTGTTATGCAGACGACCCGCAGTATCTATAAGAACGATATCGGCACCCTTCGCCACAGCCGAGCTGACCGTGTCATAAGCCACGGCCGCAGGATCTGAGCCCATCTGCTGACGGACTATCTCCACACCGGCGCGTTCCGCCCAGACACTTATCTGGTCCACCGCCGCCGCCCGGAAAGTGTCCGCCGCACCAAGCACCACCTTCTTCCCCTGACTGCGGAACCTGTAAGCCAATTTTCCTATGCTGGTAGTCTTGCCTACACCGTTGACTCCGACAACCAGAATCACATAAGGACGCACGGAAGTATCGGGAGCCGCAGAATCAGGCATCAGAGAAGAAATATCCTCCCTTAACATAGTAAAGAGCTCCTCCTTGGACATAAACTTGTCCCTGGAGACTCTCTCCTCCAATGCGTCCACCACCTTAAGCGTGGTATCCACTCCCATATCCGACTCCACAAGAGCCTCTTCGATGGCGTCAAGAGTGCTGTCATCCACTCTTGATTTGCCCATCACCGCTCTGCTGATCCGTTGAAAGAAACTAATCGCCATATCCCACAAATATAAACAAAATACCCCGTATAAACACAAAAAAAGAGAGTGAAAATCACTCTCTTTTCAAGCATTGTAACTAAAAAGGATTATTTCTTTGAGAACATCTCTTTAGCCTGTGACTCCTCGACGAGCTGCTCAGTGAAAACATAAGCTCCTGTCTTTGGAGATCTTTCCATACGGATGCACTTAACCATGCTCTTAGCACCGGCTTTAGCTGCGAATGTTGCGACGGCTTTCTTTGCCATATTATATCCTCCTCAGATTATTTAATTTCACGATGTACAGTCACTCTCTTGAGGAATGGGTTGTACTTCTTTCTCTCAAGACGGTCTGTGGTGTTCTTCTTGTTCTTTGTGGTCACGTAGCGGGAAATTCCCGGAACGCCTGTTGCCTTCTGTTCTGTGCACTCAAGGATGACCTGCACCCTGTTGCCTTTTGCTTTCTTTGCCATATTATCAAAAATTAAACAAGGTTAACATATCCTTTTTTCTGAGCATCGCGAACAGTGGCCTCAAGACCATTCTTCTCGATTATTCTCATACCCTTGCAAGACACCTTGAGGGTGATGAATCTCTGCTCCTCCTCGCTCCAGAAGCGCTTGTTCTTGAGGTTCACAGAGAAGTCGCGCTTGGTGCGCAATTTGGAATGGGCAACATTGTTACCTTTCATTCTCTTCCTTCCGGTTATTTGACAAACCTTTGCCATAATTATTCTTTTTTATTTATTATTAATCTTTTACCAGCTTCAGAAATCTGTTCCACCGTATATTGCGCGGGAAAGATTCTTCAGCATTTGTCGAGAGCCATATTATTGCTGGCGTACCCACGATGTGGTCCTCCGGAACAAAACCCCAATACCTCGAATCCAAGGAATTGTGTCTGTTATCTCCCATCATAAAGTAGTAATCCTGTTTGAAGGTGTACTCACCTGCTTCAATCGCATCCTTTACGGATGAATTCTCATAAACTTCTATTACCCTCCTATAGAGCGGAAGCGTATGCGAATCAATCTTTACGGTAACCCCTTTTTCAGGAATCCAGACAGGACCGAACTCATCTCTGCTCCAGCTGTAATCAGCGCTGAACGGAAAGATTTCACGATAATCTCTCTGAGTTTCCTCAAGGTTGGTTGAAATCTGCAATCCCGAATACATAGGTTCTCTCACTCCGTTAACCCACGCGAGGCCTTTTCTTATCTCCAGAGTATCTCCGGCGACAGCCACGCATCTTTTAACGTAATGGTCCACCTTGTCTGCAGGACGTGCGATAACCGGTCCAAGCTTGGAAACGACCGTCTTTTTACCATAGAAACGGCACAATGCATAATAATCTTCTGCAGGGGCCTTTCTCAAAACGGTATCTCCGTTGGGAAACCCGAAAACCACCACATCTCCCCTCTCTACACTGCGTATGCCTTTCAGCCTTCTGTAATCGTTCTTTATCAGTTTGGAGTAAGACTCCTTACCGAAAGCGACGTTGTGGGTAAAAGGCAGCGTCAGCGGAGTTTGAGGCAACTTTGGTCCGTATGTCAATTTGCTTACGAAGAGATGGTCTCCCGTGTAGAGAGTTCTCTCCATCGAAGGTGAAGGAATCTTGAAAGCCTGGAACAGAAAAGTGTTTATCAAGGTGACCACGATTACCGCGAATATGATGGCATCGAGCCAATCATTGAAAGCGGAATGCTTCTCTCCTTCCTTATATCTTTTCTTCCAAAAGTTCCAGTGGACCTTGCGGGTGATGAATATGTCAAATATTACACCCAGTCCTATCAGGAACCAGAAATTGCCAAGCCAAATCACCCAACAGATGTAAATCAAGGCCCAGAACGCGAACCTTGTCCATTTGTTACGGGTAAATTCCTTCAGGCTCACAATTACTATTTATTAACAGATTTAACGATAGCCTCGAATGCCTTAGGATTATTCATAGCGAGGTCTGCAAGCACTTTACGGTTAAGTCCGATGTTCTGCTTTGCAAGCGCTCCCATAAACTGAGAATAAGTCATACCATACTGACGTACGGCTGCATTAATTCTCTGAATCCAAAGTGCACGGAAACTGCGCTTTTTAGCTCTACGATCACGGTAAGCATAGGTAAGTCCTTTCTCGTAAGTGTTCTTTGCTACCGTCCATACATTCCTTCTTGCGAGGAAATTACCGCGAGTTCTCTTAAGAATCTTTTTGCGGCGTGCCCTTGAGGCAACTGAATTGACTGATCTTGGCATAATTCAATACTTTTTAGAGAACCAACATTTCTTTCACTCTCTTGATGTCTGCAGATTCGATGATTGCAAAATGATCAAGATTTCTCTTTTGCTTTTTGGTCTTCTTTGTGAGGATGTGGCTGTGGTAAGCGTGCTTCCTCTTAATTTTGCCCGACCCGGTAAGCGTGAAGCGCTTTTTGGCACCGGGGTTCGTTTTAAGCTTTGCCATTGTGTTAAAATGTTTAATTAATAATTATTTATAAATACTGCCGTATCTCTACGGTCTATTTTTTCTTTAACGGAGCTATCATCATCGTCATTCGCTTTCCCTCCAGAACCGGCATATTCTCGGCACGTCCGAATTCCTCAAGTTCCACTGCGAATCTCAGAAGCTGTTTTTCTCCCTGATCTGCGAACATAATCGAACGTCCGCGGAAAAATATGGTAGCCTTAACCTTGGAGCCTTCCTGAAGAAAGCCTTGAGCGTGCTTGAGTTTGAACTGAAAATCGTGCTCGTCGGTATTAGGGCCGAAGCGGATCTCCTTCACTACAATCTTGGCAGAATTGGACTTCATCTCCTTCGCCTTCTTCTTCTGCTGGTAGATGTACTTTTCGTAATCCATTATCCTGCATACGGGAGGATCTGCTTTCGCACTGATTTCCACAAGGTCCAATTCAAGGTCATCTGCAAGTCTTATCGCCTTCGAGATAGGATAGACACCCTGTTCAGGGATATTGTCTCCTACCAGACGAACTTGCGGAGCGGTTATTTCTCCATTGATACGAAGCTCAAACTCGTCTTTCTGCTGACGAGGATCAGGTCTGCGTCCCTGCTGAGGGCGCGGCCCGCTTGGCTTTGGTCTGTAAGGTCCCGGCATTAAGCTAATTCTTCAGCAACCGCTGATTTTATATATTCAACAAACTGTTCTGCACTCATAGAGCCCTTGTCAACACCTTCCCTGCGGACAGAAACGGTGCCTTCAGTGGCCTCTTTTTCTCCCACGATCGCAAGCACAGGCACTCTCAAAGCAGCTATATCTCTGATTCGCTTTCCGAGAGTCTCGTTACGTGCGTCGATGGAAGCGCGAATTTCGGAATTTTTCAGCAAATTACAAACTTTTTCTGCATATTCTGAATATTTCTCGCTGACAGGCAGAATCTTCACCTGATCAGGAGAAAGCCAGATAGGCAGATGGCCGGCAGTGTGCTCGAGAACGACAGCCGTGAAACGCTCGATGGAACCGAACGGAGCGCGGTGTATCATCACAGGGCGCTGCTTCTGCCCGTCTGCATCCACATAATCAAGTTGGAAGCGCTCAGGGAGGTTATAATCCACCTGAATGGTACCGAGCTGCCATTTTCTTCCTATGGCATCCTTGACCATAAAGTCAAGTTTCGGTCCGTAGAAAGCGGCCTCTCCGTATTCGACCACGGTCTTGAGCCCCTTCTTCTGGGCAGCCACTATGATGGCGTTCTCAGCCTTCTCCCAATTCTCGTCGCTACCTATATATTTGGTCTTGTTCTCCGGGTCGCGAAGTGAGATCTGAGCCATATATTCATTCATATTCAATGTCTTGAACACGTAAAGAATCAAATCGATCACCTTTTCGAACTCCTCCTGAAGCTGATCCGCACGGCAGAAAAGGTGAGCGTCATCCTGGGTGAAACCGCGCACACGAGTAAGTCCGTGGAGCTCTCCGCTCTGCTCGTAACGATACACTGTTCCGAACTCGGCGAAACGAAGAGGAAGATCCTTGTATGAACGCGGCTCGCTGCGGTAAATCTCACAGTGATGAGGGCAGTTCATAGGTTTGAGCATATATTCCTCTCCCTCCTGAGGGGTATGTATAGGCTGGAAAGAATCCTTGCCGTACTTGGCATAATGGCCGGAAGTCACATAAAGTTCCTTGGCTCCGATATGAGGCGTCACTACAGGCAGATAACCCAGTTCCTGCTGCTTGCGGCGGAGGAACTGCTCAAGGGTGTAACGCATCTGCGCACCGCGTGGAAGCCACAGAGGAAGTCCGAGACCCACACGTGAAGAGAACGTGAAGAGCTGCATCTCCTTGCCTATCTTGCGGTGATCCCTCTTCTTCGCCTCTTCCATAAGGTTAAGATACTCGTCCAGAAGGCTTTTCTTAGGGAATGACACGCCGTAGATACGGGTCAACTGCTCACGGTTCTGATCGCCCTTCCAATATGCTCCGGCTATGGCAGTAAGCTTGACCGCCTTGATGTCGTCCACGTGCTTTACGTGAGGTCCGCGACAGAGGTCCGTAAAATTACCGTTCTTATAGAAAGTAATGGTACCGTCATCCAGGCCCTCTATAAGCTCGCACTTATATGGGTCGCCCTTTTCCTTGAAATAGCGCATAGCCTCGTCCTTCGAAACATCCACCTTCTCGAATGTCTCTTTGGTCTTGGCCAATTCTATCATCTTGTCCTCTATCTTCTTAAGGTCAGCCTCACTGATCTGCTGCCCGCCGAAATCCACGTCATAATAGAATCCCGTCTCCACGGCAGGACCGACACCGAATTTCACGCCGGGATACAAAGCCTCCAGGGCTTCAGCCATCAAATGCGCAGAAGAGTGCCAGAAAATCTTCTTGGCCTCGTCGTCTTCCCACGGACGAACCGTTCCGTCTGTAAATGCTATAGTTGCCATATCGTATGTTTATAAAGCCCACAAAGATAACTAAAAATTTCCTATCTTTGCACAGTTATGGAAACAATAGACAAAAAAATCATAAGCAACGAAGCCGCCAGATCGGCGATCGTTTTCGGATTGGTCTCAGGAGCATATATCATACTCTCGCAGGTGCTGCTGAACGCACAAATCATCCTCTATATTCTTGAATTGGCCAAGTTCATAGGACTGATTCTGCTTATGAGATATTGTATGCGGAGCCTTCAGAACAGATACGAAGGTGTGAACACACGGTCGCTGCGGCGCTACGGCACACTCATCGCCCTGTTCTCTGCCATAATAACCGCCGTGTTCGCCTACGTCGCTTATCAGCATCTCTTCCCGGATACGGTGAAAACGATGTTCGACGAGGTCTACACCCAGATGGGCGCCACTCTCGACGAGAACTCGCGCATCGCCCTCCAATGGGCTGAGGCCAATTTCGCTACGGTCGTGACGATAAGCCAATTCATATGGTGCCTTTTCTACGGATGGGTGCTCTCGCTCATTCTCGCACCGAGAATCGCCCCTTCAGATCCTTTTAAAGAATAGGACATATATGGATATCTCTGTAATCGTTCCACTTCTGAACGAGCGTGAAAGTCTGGCCGAATTGGCAGAAAGGATAGACAAGACCCTGAAGGAGAACTCCCTGTCCTACGAAGTGATAATGGTGGATGACGGCTCCACGGACGGGTCTTGGGAGGAAGTTAAAAGATTGGCTGAGGGGAATCCGGCCATACACGGAATCAGATTCAGACGCAATTACGGCAAATCGGCCGCCCTGTACAGCGGATTCAAGAAAGCCGAAGGGGATGTGGTGGTGACGATGGACGCGGATCTGCAGGATTTCCCGGAGGAAGTGCCGGAAATGTACAGAATGATAACGGAGCAGGATTGGGACATAGTCTCGGGATGGAAACAGCATCGTCAGGACAACGCACTCACAAAGAACCTCCCTTCAAAACTTTACAACGCCACGGCACGCAGGATTACTGGAATAAGGCTGCACGATATGAACTGCGGTCTGAAAGCCTATAAAAAGGAAGTGGTCAAGAACATAGAAGTCTATGGGGAGATGCACCGCTACATTCCTTATCTGGCCAAGAATGCCGGATATACGCGCATCACAGAAAAACCCACACGCCACGCCAAACGCAAATTCGGCAAAAGCAAATTCGGAATGAACCGCTTCGTGAACGGCTTTCTGGACCTGCTGAGCCTGTGGTTCCTGAGCACATTCGGGAAAAAGCCGATGCACTTCTTCGGCTACAGCGGGATTTTCACTTTTCTCATAGGCTTCGTACTTACAATCTGGGTCATAGCGGACAAACTTATCGCCCAGGGCAAAGGCCTGCCTTACAGACCTGTAACGGACCAGCCACTGTTCTTCCTGGCGCTTCTGGCCATAGTGATAGGCGTGCTGTTCTTCCTCGCCGGCTTCCTGGGCGAAATGATAGCCCGATCTTCCAGCGAAAGAAACCACTATAACATACGCTCGGAATTCTGACCGGTGAAAGTCTATTTTTCGTAACGGCTTTTTTCCGGGAAACGCGCATCGAACGCCTTCAGGATGGCGTCACGCATAGTCTCATAGTGCTTTTCACCCAGGTGTACATCATTGATGCATACCAGTTTGCGTGAAGGATTCAAAATAAAATCCGACACCGATTTAGGATTGGCAAGTGCTACGGATATGTGCTTGTTGGATATTTTCTCGTCCAGAATCCTGCCTTTATAGAACATATAATCGAGATACATATACTGATTATAGTTTCCTGCGGTACGGGTGACAGTAATGGAGTCCCTGACCTTATCCTCCACTTTCAGGAGCAGTTCCTCGCAGAGCGAACGCTGCATAGGAGAACATATATGCTGCGGACGGATGAAGCGCAGCGACCTGCCAAGGCCTGCGGCGCCGCGTGCCAACGTGTCCGAATTCCTGCATATCTGCTTGTACATATTGCCGCCCACGAACAGATGTGAAGAAAAATGTATGACGGACTTGTCGCCACGGAAGAAATCCTCCGGAGAGCAAGGCAGAACGGGATACATATCGTCATTGAAATACAGGAACTGCTCGTCCAGACCTTCTATGCGATGAAGATACATTTCGAGCGGATTACAGTTGAACGTAGGCAGGAATTCCGAAGGGATGAAGTCCTCGTGGCGCACGACCTTCACCGCCTGGCGGTTCACCCAGGAAGGGACCTGAGAGTCGCCCGACACTACCAGAAACACGTTCCCCACGAAAGGGATGTTCTTCTCTATCCCGCGGAAAAGATAAGGCAAGGTACCCCAGTCACGGAATCTCTTGGTCATTACCGGTATATTCGTATGCTGCGCGTAACTCGCCCTCCAGACAGGATCATTCCCGTCCACATATGTAATCACTATGTCCATAGGTGCTAAGGTACGAAAAAAATCCCTTATGCAACCTTTTTCCACCCTTTTGCATCTATTACAAGGCTATAAATTCAAAGCGACTAAAATGAAAAAACGTATACTTTTACCGATCTGCGCGCTTTCACTTCTGTCAAGCTGTTCAAATTATGGCGATTTCGAAGTAGGCGGAGATACAGCATACGATGGAGGCACATCACAATCCACCCCTGCCGGACAGGACTGGAAAGGCATAATCACCGCAGGAGAATGGAATGATCTGAAAAACTGGGATTTCTGGGGCAAACTTATGCTCGATTCGGACTATCGCTACAGCTGCACATTCTGGGGATATGATACGGACAACAGAGCCGCTGTCAAAGTGGTGGATGCGGGTGGCAAAGCCATCGCAGGCGTCAGACTGGAATTGAAAGCGGATGGATACAGTTGGCAGGCCATAACTGACAACAAAGGCGAAGCCTCGCTTTGGCTTGGACTGGACGATCTTTCGAAAACCATTGACGTGCGCGAAGTCGAAGTCTACGTCGAAGGCAAGCTTTACGATGCCGGGCTTGACTTCACGCACCATCAGGATGATAATCTGAAAATCAATGAAATCACCATTTCAGAAGATGTCAAAACGGAAGATGTTGTGGATGTGGCTTTCATAGTGGATGCGACAGGCTCGATGTCCGATGAGATCAATTTTCTGAAGTCTGACCTTGTCGACATACTTGAGAACGCTTCTGATTATAACAAGACTACAGCACTGAGAAGTGCCGCCGTTTTCTACAGGGACCAGGACGACGACTACGTGACCAAGTTTCAGGACTTCACCGACGATGCACAAAAAACGGCGGAATATGTCAAGAAACAGAGAGCCGAAGGCGGCGGAGATTACCCTGAGGCTGTACACACAGCACTTGAATGCGCACTGCAGAATCTGTCTTGGAACGAGAATGCGAAAAGCCGCATCGCCTTCCTCATATTGGACGCTCCGGCACATAGTGACGAGCAGGTCAAAGAAAGCCTGAGAAAAAGCGTAAGGCTTTTTGCTGAAAACGGAATAAGCATCATAGGAGTAGCCGCCAGCGGAGCCAATGAGAATACGGAATTTATGCTCAGGCTGCTCGCTATCGCCACCGGTGGCACGTTCACATTCCTCACGGATGACAGCGGAGTGGGAGAAGAGCATCTCAAACCTACTGTCGGTCAATATCAGGTGGAACATCTGAACGACCTTATGAAACGTCTGATAAAAGAAAGGATGGAATAAACTTCCACCCTTTTCTTTTTAGTATTCGAGTTTCAAATCGTCCACCCACAGAATCGAGTCCTTGCTTCCAGTAAAATAATCACCGAGCATACTTGCCGCACAGGAGACGATGATATGCGTAGGCACACGCGAAGTCGAAACATATTCCAGAGGAATCTCCACCTTGGTCCATTCATCTATGCTCCGGTCAGCTATATAACTTCCATAAGCTATGACATTCTCCCCCTTGGGGTTGAAGAACGAGGATTTGTCAGTGGTGTTGATTTCAACCGGACTTTCGTCACTTCCGTGATATTTGGACCGCGTCCAGTCTCCGAGAGCTATCCATACGGAAGCGCGGTCATTGTCCCCGGCTTTCACATCATCCCCTTCGGGAACGTCACCTATGGTCTTCTCTTCTATTATGCCGCTCTTATATTTCAGATACAACGTGAGTTTGCGCGGCCTCAGAGTGAATGGACGCCCCATATGTATGATTCCGCCGGAAGCCCCGACCGTCTGAACGAAAGATCCTGAAAAGACATTGCCCGCCGCGAACTTGATGATGACATAACGAGAAGCCATTTTAAGCGACCTCTCTCCTTCGACCTTGTCCGTCTCGTCAGGGAAAGTGATGGCATAATCCGATCCGACGGTAGTGGATCCCTTGTTGCCGCTTCCCCACCATTTGCTCCGGAGCGTCTCGTCGCTCGAATCAGGGTCATAGAAAGAATAATATTTGTTCGACTCGGCGTGGCTCACCGTTTCGAATCCTGAATTGGGAAGCTGGATTGCGGCCTGTGTGGTGAAACTTACTGTCTCAGTGACGTCCTCTCCGCTATAAGCCACACACTCGTATTCCGTAAGAGGAAGCAGTCCGTCCGCAGCCGCGCTGAACGACGTCCCATCAGTGCTGACACCCTCGACCTCAGTCCATTCGCTCTTCCCTGCCTTTCTTATCCTGAAACCGTTGACCTCGCCCTCCTTACCCGTAGCCTTGAGCCAAGCCACTGCCGTCCAGGCATCCACGCCCGTGAAATCCACGCTCTGATCCACCTCATTGACAAAGAGCGTCCACTCCTCCACGCTGCTGCGATACATCACACTGACCTTCTGAGGCTGTGAAAAATCCGTAAGACGAGAAATGGTTGGGTTGTACGCCGTAATTTCCGAAGGACCGAGTTTCAAGGCGGTGACACTGACCTTCGAAAGGTCCGTCCCGACAGGGACATTGGCAATGGCTCTGAAATTCTGAGCGTCGATCACCGACTTTCCCACTCCGGAGGTGACTGTGAAATACCTCTCTATGTTCTGCTCCGCCCTGATGGTCCAGAGATAATCTTCATACACGCTCAGACTCACGGTAAAAGGAGACGTCATATCGTGCACGCCCTCTATCTTTCCGCTCGCCTTGACACGGCTGTCATTGAAACGCACAGAGGTGATATTCACGTTTTTAATGTCTGTTGTCTCCATAAGGGAGATCACCACAAGCCAGGAGTCCGGATAGACGGTCACCTCCTTGGCGCCATCCGCCGTAAGTGCGGATATCTGGGCCTCCACCGTCGGGTAAGGAATATCATTGCGTATGCACGAGCTCAGAAAGCCCAGCGCGAGAGCCAATATTGGCAGAAGAAATTTTTTCATATCTAAAAGTGCAGACTCAAGCCGTAGGAGATGTCAAGTATGTCTATCATAAAGTTAACTTTGGAAACATAACTCTTACCTACTTTTTCACCATTTTTCAAATATTCCGTCTTGGTAATCTGGGCTCCTCCTATGCCTATGGACACGTGTGTGCTGAGATTGTTCATAACGAATATCATCAGCCCCGGATGCGCCGCCACGCGAAGTTTCTGCGCTATGGAACTCGTGTCAAGCGATTTGGCGTTATAGCTGAACGAAGTGTCGGTACGCGACCAGCTGAGAGCCATATCCATAAAGACACCGAACCTTCCACGCTCATCGAGCGCCGCATAGGAGCGGTGATAAATCTCGGACTGAAGGATCTTCGATTTGGCGCTGATATCCTGCACCGACATTTCGAAGCCTTCGTTGAGCATAGACAAGTCCGCATTGGACACGCCACCGCTGACACTCGAGAACTTCGAACGCATACCTATGGATCTGTTGTCCTTATAGGTGTAATCGAAATATGGGGAGATGGACAGAATCTCGCCATCGGCATCAAGATGCTGAAGAATAAGTGCCAATTCACTGTTCGAACTGTCAAGATTCAGATGGAAGAACTGAATGCCTGTAGACACGTCACCCTTAGGCATAAACACCCATCCCGGTCCTCTCTTGACGGCCAATGACGTGCTGTCTGCAGCATTCTGCGCCCTCGAAAGTGAGCACGCCAAAATGCAACAGACAAGCAGAATTGTTTTTTTAAGATATTCAGCCATACTTAAATATAATAATAAAGGCTGAATCCTACAGCCAGGATATTTATCTTGAAATTGATATAACTGGTGCGTCTGGAACCGGTTTCCACCTGATTATGTGTCTGCCTGGTCCAATCGAACTGAAGCCCGAGCATATTCACGTTCACATCTATCGCCAGCTTGTCCGTAACGAAAGCGATGAATCCCGGACATACGTTCAGGCCCAGAGCGTGGTTAATCTCATAAGTGCCGTTGATGGCATTCTCCCGCCCGTCCAGAACCTTGCCCTGTCCGAAGGAATAACCGAGAGAGACTTCATTGAAAAGGCCTATGCGCTTGAGATTGCCTATAGGGATGTAGTATCTGGTGATTCCCTGGATTTCAAAGGATTGGCTCAGTTTATGATAATTCGAAAATTCCAGATTGGCGATATCTCCGAGGTCAAGGGACGCGCTGTCCAGCAGGAACATCCCGCGCTTGTAGCCTGCTCTGGCACCCACGCCAATGTTATCCTTTATCATATAACAGAAAGCGGGACTGAAAGAAATGCTGTATCCCGAAGAATTGACTCCGCTGAGTAGCAGAAAATCGGCATTCTCACTGTCTTGCAGACAATAGCTGGCGCCTCCGCCCACCATCCACGTGCCACGGGACACGAAAACGGGTTGCGAACTCAGATCTATCCCCCTGTCCATTTTCTGCCCCGATGCCAAAGAGCAAAGGAGCAGAAATGAAAGGAGTGCCGGTAATTTTCTATTCATATAGAAGTTCCATTCCGTCAAGCCAGAGTTTGCTTTCTGAATAGCCGGCGAAATAATCACCGTACATACTTGATGCACAGCTTATTATAATATGCGTAGGACGCTTGGTCTCGTCCTTCCATTCGATAGGCAGCGTCACCTGTATCCAATCCGTAGCGGGATTGGTGGAATCAGAAGATACGATTTTTTCCGCAAACGCAATGGTGGAAGCGTCTGTAGAATAATCTACAAAAGTGCTGGTATCCGTGGTGTTGACACACACCGGGCTGTCCGCATCTCCGCCATATTTCTTGAAATCCCAAGTTCCGAGAGCGATACGCACGCTTGCCTTATCGTAATTGCCCTTCTTGCCGTCTTCCGGGACGTTGGAATTGGCATAGTTGATTATGCCTCCTGTGTATTTCATCCAGAAACGCAGTGCCGTAGGGCGGGCCGTGAACGGACGTCCGAAGAAAACGGTACCGCCTGACGTACCCACAAGTTCCCCGAAATGTCCGCTGAACAAGTTACCTGCAGCGAACTTGACCACCACATAGCGGGACTGAAGACAGACTGACTGACTTCCATCCTTAAAGGCATCTGTCGCAGGATAACATATCACAGAACTTGCCCCCACCATAGTAGAACCGCTGTTACCGTTGTCCCACCATTTGCTCTGAAGGCTCTCATCACTGGACGAAGGGTCATAGAAAGACTTGTATTTACTGCTTTCCGCATTGGAAGTGGTTTCGAAACTTCCGTTAGGAATAGCTGCGGCCACGTCAGTGGTAATGGTCTTGGATGCGTCCATATATTCCTCCTCGCCGCTCTCGAGAGAAGTCACGGCAAGTCTGTATTCATACTCGGTAAGAGGAGCGAGTCCCGAGATGACGGCACTATAAGTACCCTCAGCCTCACGCTCGGCTGAAAGCCTTATCCACGAATCACTTCCCTTGGCACAGACTTCGAAATAAACTTTCTGCGAGTCGTACTGACTCTCGTCCACATCAGCGTGAGCGGTGAAATGCCCGGCCCATACCTCATAAGACGGAGTGCTTGACACGCCCGTGGATGTAGGGATGAAGATGATATTGTCGTAGATATTGTTCGTACTGTCATCCACCAGAAGGTCAAGGCTCAAAGTACCGTCTTTCTCTATGTACTTGAGACCCAATTTATACCTTTTCCCTCCTTCCACGGCACTGATAGTCCCGCTCTTGGTGAAAGCGGAGCCGTCCTTGACGAGCGTACCCGAGAAAGTCCAGTTGAGGGAAGGCTCGAATCCGGACGCTATGAAAAAGCCGTCTGCACCATTCTTGGAGGCGTCGTAAACGAGGCTCGCGTCGTCATTCAAAGACACCTTGCAAGTATAGCCGTCAGCAAAGAATTCGTCTACGCTCGCATCGAAAGTGACTTTGGAGATGACGTTGCACACCTTGGCCACCACCTGGACATCACTCGAACTGCCGGCAGTTATCTTGAAAGTCTGCGATCCCGTATAGCTTTTCTGTTCCCAAGATGCCTGGGAAGCCGAAGCTTTGACGATTTCGCCTGCCTGCACGTCCACTCTGTATTCATCTGAAGGAAGATATATCTGAGAAGGCATCTGAGAGTAGACGTACTCCCTCACCTTTCCGGAAAAATCCGCCTTATATATCTTGACAACTGCAGTCGAAAGCAGCTCTTCCTGAGTCATCTCCGCCTTGGTGGTCTCCACGCCAATCGAAAAAGAAACCACTCCGCTCCCCTCATTCTTCACTTCCTCGGAAGTGCACGCGAAAAACGCCGGGAGAGCAAACAATATATATGATAATCTCTTTCTCATAGCACTACTCTACTTTAAGACTGATAGGAATACTCTTTTTGCAACCCTTGGCATCCACCACATTCATAGTGAACGTGTGCGTCCCAGGGAATGCGAGAAGCGGAGTCTGGGCTCCGGAAAGATCGAAATCTATCTCTGTCTTTCCTGCGAGATCACTTCCGTGAGGGAAAGGAACGATGTCGAATATTCCAAGCGCCGCATCCGACGGATTGATAAGATCGAGTGTCGTACCGCCCACGGTATTGACAGACGCGATGAAATCTTCATTGGTGGAAGCGATGTCCACGGTGAATTTGCGTGCGCCGTTAGGAACTTTGGCTGTCATAGTGAGAGGGAATTCAGTACCTTCAGCAGGGACAACAATCTCGGAGGTGATATCATAAGAGCAAGTGCTTACAAGTTCAATTCCGCCATCGCCCTGAGGTGCTTCCGGATCCTGTCCATCGCCATCTTCCTGCGCATCGATGTCATTTTCAAGCTCGACATCCTCCACAAGGCCGTCTATCTCCACGGCAAAAGAAGCGTTACCGTCAGCGTCCACCTTCTTCAGGAAGGTTATGACGTGCCAATCACGCGCCTTGACACCGCTTATCGATGTGGCCATCTTCTGGGATTTCCCTTCGATGGAACCCTTGAACGTTACGGACAGAGTGGCATTGTCGCTATTGACGGCGAAATAACCCAATCTTCTGTCATACTGAGCATTGCCGTCACTGTAAGACAGAGCATATTCAAGAGGATAGCCCGAAGTCAGTTCAACCGCAGTCTTGCCGTCTCCGGTGACGGTCTCCAGAAAAGCATCATTATAGCTTACCGTAACCACTGCCTGGAGCAGCGTGCAAGTGATGCTTCCTATGGAAGTGGTCTCTCCCGCGACGATGGAAAAACTGCTGGACGCCCCGTATACTGGAGCATTGAATTTGGCTTCAGGAACGGAAGACGAACTTGAGCGCACGCTCATAGTGTATTCTCCTGCAGGCAGCTGCATACTTTGTGTCGTGCGGATCTCCCCCCAAGTTTTCTGGCTTACAAGCGTGGAAGCCGCGTCATATACGTAGATGACATACTCGTCACCGGCGGCATCAGCCTTGGTCACTGAATTGACATCTTCCGATACTACGAGAGCCATCTCGGAGAATGAAAGTGTCCCAGTCTTTTTGTTGCCGTAATTGAATGCGTCCTTTGAGCAAGATGCCAGAAGAACGACGG
The DNA here is from genome assembly GCA_963635625.1 of Treponemataceae bacterium. GTDB lineage: Bacteria > Bacteroidota > Bacteroidia > Bacteroidales > UBA932 > Cryptobacteroides. The sequence continues at coordinate 24,338 of CAVHGF010000026.1, forward strand.
CGCTGATCAAGATTATGGATATCTTTTTCATCTTCTATTCATTTAAGTCTATGTCTTCCAACTGCACGTCCTCTACGGTGTCATCGAAAGTGATGGTGATAGTGCCGTTGCCCACGTTGGAAGCGTCAAAAGATACGGTATAACATTTTTTTGCTTCCAGGTTCTTATAGCTGGCGCTGAAAGCCTGAGTCTTGCCTCCCTGGGATGTGAGAGAGCCTGAAAGCGTGAATGAATAAGCGTCTATGAATGCCGCTCTGGTCTCCGTCTTCGGGAAAGAAATCTCCGTTCCGGCACCTGTCTTCAACGTGAAATCATAGTCCGTATAATACGAAGTGAACACTGACGAAAAAGCAAGTTTCACTATTGAATTGGCCAGACTGACAGGCACGATGACATCGCTCGTAGTGCCTTGAGCGACCGTAAATGAAACAGATCCGCTGAAATACGGCTTTTCGAAGCCCTCCTGTGAGCTTGACCCATAATAAGCCAGGGCCGTGTAGTTACCCGCTTTCACAGCGGTGGTGCTGCTGTAGTTTTTCAAAGGACCGGAATAGATTTCGGTTCCTTCCTGATCGCTAAGCACAAGTGTGAAGTCGTCGGCAGAAGGAAGTGTCGTGAAATCGGACACGCTGCTTTTGACCTCGACTACAGATTCGTCGGAACTCACACCTAAATTAATGAATCCGACGCCGCTCTCCGCATTCTGAGAACAGGACACTGCCATCAGAGATGCAAAAAGTGCGAGAATGATCGTTTTTTTCATCTTTTTTATTAATATCATTTACTGATTTTCACTTTTACGTTGTCTATATAAAGCCAGCAGGTGCTGTTTGAAGTATCCCAAACAGTCTCCGTGATCGTTCTCCAACTCAAACGGATAGGGGCCTGTACATCAGTCAAGGTGTGCTGTGACAGATGATTGATGTTAGTATAAGAGCCCGTAGTCTCATTGAGAGTGAAACTGGTAGGGAAAGTACCGGTATCATCGCCGCTCTTCAAGTTATCACTGGTGGTGATATATCCCAGATAAACCGTCTGTGAAGCCTCTGGCTTTTTCCCTAGTCCGCCTTCCTCCCTGCCCATAGAATAATTGAACTGGACATCAAGAGAAACTGTCTTGCCTTCCTTCAGGCCGCTGAGAAACGGAGAATCTCCTCTGGCAGGATAATTGGCAAATCCAGTCTCACGGTGGCAGGCGAGTCTGATGGCGGTTCCGGCCTGCGCTCCGGCCCTGGCCACACTCCAACCGTCAAACACCTTAGGGTCTTTACTTCCGGCATTGGAATTAGAATGCTTATCACCGGAATTGAAGCTCTCCACGCCCGAAAAATCCTCAAAGAAAAGATAAGGACAGTCCAGACTGAGTTCCACCTTCTTTCCTCCGGATAAATCGCCTAAAGTGAGTGTCTGCGATACAAGCGCACTTTCCGAATCATACGAAATAGTTACCGATTTGGATGACAATGCCTTGAATTCTTCCTCCTCACTGGTTCCAAGCCGGAAAGTATCCCCAACATTTATGACAGAGCCGTCAGATTTGGCATAAACATAGACGTTCGACTCCGTCCCCGGCCAATTCACCCCCGAAGGAAGAGTCAAAGTAAGACTCCTGACATCCTCTCCGAGATTATTGGACGCAAGCACAAAGTCGAGAATGTATTTTTCTTCCAGTCCCTCAGGTCTGAGCGCCACAGATGTAACGTGACCCGGTTCAAAGCTCCTTCCGTCAAGGGAATAGGTAAGAGCAGAATAATAATTCCGCGAAATGATTTTCACCTGCATACTGTCCGATGAAGAATACACGCTGTCAGCCGGCAGAATCGCCACGCCGGCATAGTGCCGCTCTGAAGAAGTGGATTCCTCAAGACTGTCCGCCAGGTCGATTCTGATGACAGACTTCCCTCCGGTCACCGTACGGTTGGAGATATCACTCACATCCACAGCCAATTTCCCCGCCACGCTTTGGGGCATAGTCAAAACTATCCTCTCCACCGGTTCTCCCAGAATATTCTCTCCTTCCGGAATATAGAACCGCAGGAAATGCAGCATATGCTTCATCTTCACGAGCACTTCATCTCCGACCACCCCGTCTTCGGGAATTGGCCCGAGAGCCGATCCCTGTACAGGGACAGCCACGATTATGTCGCTTCCACCGGAAAGATCGCCGTTCTGCACGGACGGGACGGTGAAAGCAGCCACCGTTCCGCTTACCGATTCAGGCAGAGGATAACACATATAATAAGTGTACGTTCCCTCCGCCATAGCCGCGGGAAGAGTGGATGTAAACCACGCCACACTGCTGGGCGTATCAGTCGAAGCAAGAAGACGAAATGTATAATTTTCAAAAGAATAGGTACCGTCTTCGGACTTCGCCCAGACAGCCACCTTATCGCCTTTGTCCCAGAAAAAGCGGTTATATTCGCTATTGGGGCTGGTCCTCGTATCTGTAGAACTGCCGCTTACTCCCAGGGCCACCTCCACACCGGCCTCGTGCGAATCATAATCAAGTCCACACGAAAAACACAGCATCGAGCCAGCCAATGCAATTAACGACAATCTTTTAAATGACCTTCCCACTAAGGTGTAACCTACTACTTTTTAACCTCTTCTTTAAAAAAGTAAAACTTACAAAGTTAATAAATTCTTTTGAAAAGGTCAAAAACGTCAATGCGGAATCAAATTTTGCTCCGTCTCAATCGCAGACTGTTTGTAACCACACACACGCTGCTGAGGGCCATAGCGGCACTTGCCAGCATAGGTGTGAGCATAATCCCGCACACAGGATACAACACGCCCGCCGCGACAGGAATGCTTATAACATTATATACAAAAGCCCAGAACAGATTCCCTCTGATGGTACGTACCGTCAGGCGTGAAAGACGCAGCATACTGCCGATTTTTCCAAGGTCCGATCCCACAAGCGTAACTCCGGCACTGTCGATGGCTATATCAGTCCCCTGTCCCATCGCTATCCCGAGGTCAGCCTTGGCAAGAGCAGCGGAATCATTTATTCCGTCCCCCACCATAGCCACCTTCCTGCCCTCATCCTGCAGCTGCTCTATATATGCCAATTTGGCCTCGGGCAGCAGTTCCGCGCGCACGTTCTCTATGCCAATCTCCCCGGCGACCTTTCTCACGGTCCCCGCCTTGTCCCCTGAAAGAATATGCACTTCCAATCCCATATCTTTCAATGTCTTGACAGCTCCTGACGCCTCCGGACGAATCCTGTCCTGCCCCTGAACGAGACCTTCGGTCAATGTGCCGGTCTTATCGAAAACGATATCCGTAATACTGCAGGCCTGCTGCAGACAAAGTGCATCCTTGATAAGAATCCCGTGCTGCGCGCCAAGGCCCATCCCCACCGTTATGGCCGTGGGAGTAGCCAGACCCAAAGCACACGGACAAGCTATCACAAGTACCGTCACGGCACACATAAGCCCTCTGGTGAAACCTTCACCAGGGCAGAACAGACACCATAGCCCCAAAGTCAACACACTTACACACAGTACGATTGGCACAAAGACAGAGGCTATCCTATCGACCTTGCGCTGTATGGGGGCCTTACTCTCCATCGCCCTGCGGGAAAGCGCTATAATCTGCGAAAGGACCGTCTCCTGCCCCACCTGCCGCGCACGATAAAGAACACTGCCATCCATATTGACACTGCCCGCATACACCTTCGATCCCTTCTCCTTACATACGAGAACGGACTCCCCGGTAAGCATACTCTCATCCACCCGGCTATGACCTTCCTCCACAATCCCATCCACCGCTATCCTCTCCCCCGGACGGGAAATCACCAAGTCGCCTTTCTTCACCTGCGACACCTCCACCCTTACCGGCACTCCGTCCGCCATAATCTCCACCTCCTTGGGCCTCAGGCCAATCAATTTTCTTATGGCCGACGTGGTCTTGAATGTGGCGTTCCGCTCCAAATACTTGCCAATCAAGACAAAACAAATCACCATCGCCGACGAATCGAAATAAAGATGCGGCTGCACGCCGCGCTCCAACCAAAATGAGGGGTACAGAAGATTGAACACACTGAAAATATATGATATGCCAGTGCTTAAGGACACGAGCGTATCCATACTGCACATACCGTGTTTCAGCTGCAGGAAAGCGTTTTTGAAAAATGTTCCGCCGCACCACACGAGAGCAATCGTAGTGAGAGCCCATTGCACATAACCTGCAGGAGGGCAACAGGAAAAAGAGCAGGTCAGCATCAGCGCCAGAGAAATAAGCACTGAACCTATGACCTTTATTTTCAATGATTTCTTCGCGCCCCTCCGGTCGGAGTCATCATCAAGATCATCTTCATCCTCCACCTCGAAGAGACTGTATCCGGCATCTTCCACGCTTTTCACCAAATCAGATGCGGAACATCTGGTCTCATCATACTCCACGCTCGCTCTCGCAAGAGAAAAATTGACAGAAGCGGAATTCACGCCTTCCACGTTTTGAAGAACCTTATTCACCCTTACAGCACAGGAGGTACATCCCATCCCGCCGACTTTG
>CAVHGF010000027.1:0-27942 GCA_963635625.1 Treponemataceae bacterium
GAACGACTACACCAGAGCAGTCCACCAGTACCCGAATGTGCTGTGGACGCACCAATCCGATATGCTGGCAAGCCATGTTGCGGGGGTGTAAGTGTGAGTCAGCACTACGCTTGGGAGTTGGCTCAGAAACAGTCACTTCCCTTGGATATAAAAATTAGCATGACCAAAATGCGAATACAGCAATGGTATTTGCTTCATGGCGGCGATGTGTATGTTTCTTTCTCAGGAGGAAAGGACTCGACAGTATTGTTGCACATTGCTCGTCAGCTTTACCCTGATATACCTGCTGTGTACTGCGACACCGGCTTGGAATACCCTGAGCTTCGGGAGTTTGTTAAGACCATTGACAATGTGACTTGGCTGAAACCAGAAATGAATTTTCGTAAGGTGATTGAAAACTACGGCTATCCCGTGGTAAGCAAAGAAACTTCTCAAAAGATTTACGAAGTGCGGCACACTCACTCCGAGAAACTAAGGAATATACGACTTTACGGCGAAGGGCATCCAAGCTCAAAAATTGCCGAAAGATGGAAATTCCTAATTGATGCACCTTTTGAGGTGTCTCATAAGTGCTGTGAAGTGATGAAAAAGCGTCCTTTTCGTAAATACGAGAAGACAACCGGCTTTCACCCTATTGTTGCAACGATGGCAGAAGAGTCCGAACTACGAAAGCAATCATGGTTAAAGTACGGGTGTAACGCTTTCGGCATGAAGCGTCCCATGTCCCGTCCTATGTCTTTTTGGACTGAGTGTGATGTTCTTGAATATCTGCTTACCTACGATGTCCCCTATGCGTCTGTGTATGGTGAGATTGTAGAGGACGAAAAGAATGGCTTGAAAACGACAGGTTGTCAACGCACAGGTTGTATGTTTTGTATGTACGGCTGTCACATGGAACCTTCCCCGAACAAGTTTCAGCGCATGGCACAAACACACCCAACAATATATCGCTATTGCATGAAGCCGTGGAACGAGGGAGGTCTTGGACTTGCCAAGGTTCTGGACTTCATCGGCATAGAGCATTGAAAGGAAGTCTGAAAGTGAAAATCATTGAACCTTCTGTGGAGCTTATCAACGCTCCCGATTATAAGACCCTTCTGACCACCATCGAAGCCGCAGGGCGCACCTGTTATAAGTCCGAGGACAAAATCTCGGACGGTAGCGCAGAGAAGTTCGTCCGGGGCATTATCAAGCGGGGTCACGAAGCTGTCATTGAGCATGGCTCTCTCTCAGTCCGCTTCATCTGCGACCGGGGCGTGAGCCACGAGATCGTCCGTCACCGTCTGGCGGCGTTCTGTCAGGAGTCTACTCGGTACTGCAATTACGGCAAGGAGGGCTTCGGCGGCGAGATTACCGTCATTCGCCCCTCTACCTTCGCCAAGACCGACTCGACCTACCACATCTGGAAGCGGTCGTGCGAACACGCCGAGGTTGCCTACTTCGACCTGTTGAACGAATGTTGCACCCCGCAGGAAGCACGGTCTGTTCTGCCGAACAGCTTGAAGACCGAAGTGGTCATGACTGCTGACCTGAGAGAATGGCGTCATTTTCTGAAACTGCGGTGTGCTGCGGCGGCTCACCCCGATATGCGGGTCGTTGCCAATATGCTCCTGATCCTGCTGAAACAGACCTATCCCGTGTTCTTCGAGGACATCAAGGAGGACGAACATGAAACTGAAAAGCATTAACGGCAAGGTGCCGTATATCATGACTGCCGGAAAGGACTTCGTGAAGGACGAAATGTCGCTGGCGGCGGCAGAGCAGATTTGCTCCCGTGGAACGCAGACCACCAGCAAGCTCTTTCCCGATTTCCCCATCTGCGTAGATGACAAGTTCTATTTTGCCGGAACCTCGACAAAGCCTAAGTCCGGCAAAGCTAAGACCCCTTGCGAGGGCTGAGATTTTCAATCTTCCTGTGGTTCGTCACCATTGTCATTGTCCTCTGTCTGAAACTACCCACGGTTGAGGTCGAAGAACCCTCTCCCGTTGTCGAGGTGGTAGAGGTAGTCACCCCGGAGCCAGAGCCGGAGGTGACACCTCAGCCGTGGACAGACGAGGAAGTGGTACTGCTGGCGAAAATGCTGTGGGGAGAAGCCAGAGGGGTCAAGTCTGACACCGAGAAAGCCGCTTGTGTGTGGTGCGCTCTCAACCGTGTCGATCAGGGCTACGGAGATATAACGATAGTTGTAACCGCCCCTCGCCAGTTTGTCGGATATACGGAGAGTAATCCTGTTGACGATGATCTGAAAGCTCTCTGCGAAGATGTGTTGTCCCGCTGGTATGCAGAGAGAGAAGGTCAGGCTGAGGTCGGTCGTGTCCTCCCTGCCGACTACCTGTGGTTCTCCGGTGATGGCGAGAGAAACCACTTTCGCAACGCCTACCGTGGCGGTGATAGATGGGACTGGTCTTTACCGAGTCCGTATGAAAGCTGAGGTGTGATAATGACACGATTAGATTTGACAGGTCAGGTGTTTGGAAAGTTGACAGCGATTAGACCTTGCCCTGAAAAAAACAATTATGGGAACATGATTTGGGAGTTTCGGTGCGAATGCGGTCAAATCGTGTACCGAGATACCAGCCATATTAAAAGATCGAAATGCCCTTCGTGCGGATGTGCGGCAAAAGATAGTGTAATTTCCGCCAATACTCGGCATGGACACTATCACACACGCCTATATCACATTTATCAGAATATGCAGCAGAGGTGCTACAACCCAAACTGTGTCTATTACAAGGATTACGGTGGGCGAGGGATTGTCATTTGCGATGACTGGCATGGTAATTTCGAGCAATTTTACAAGTGGGCTATGAATAATGGCTACCGACCTGATTTGTCGATAGACCGTATCGACAATGATGGAAACTACTCTCCTGAAAATTGTAGATGGGCTACACCGAAAGAGCAAGCCAACAACCGGAGACGGAGGAGTAGCCGCCATGTATGAGAAAATACCGCAGGAATTGAGAGAAAAACGCTGTTGGGTCAATGTGTGGAATACCTCAAAAGTACCCATGCAAAGTACCGTGCGAAAAGCCGCTTCTGCTTCTGACCCGAATACATGGTCTACCTTCGAGGACGCTGTTTCCGCTGTCGAGCGGGGTGTATATGACGGTATCGGCTATGTATTCTGTGATGACGGTCTGGTAGGTATCGACATTGATGATGGTTTCACTGATGGGCTTCTGAACCCGCTGGCGGCAGACATTATCCGTCAATGCGGTTCATACACCGAAAAATCCAGAAGTGGTAGAGGTGTTCACATTTTGGTGAAGGGTGATCTTCCATTTAAGGGAAAGAACAACCGAGAAGCCGTTGAAATCTACAAGGCAAGCCGCTACTTCATTATGACCGGAAATGCCCTGATTTTTGAAAAAATCGTTGAAAATCAAGCGGCTATTGACTCCGTTGTTAAAAAGTATTTTCCCGACACCCCGAAGGAAAGCAGTTCCGGCACGGTCGCCCCTCAGCGTATCTATTCTCCCATCTACCGCCGCCCTGAAAACGGCAAGCTGACCTTGAAGCCGGAATATCCGCCTATCACGCCGGGGAGCCGGAACCTCAGCCTGACTTCTCTGGCGGGTCAGCTTCACAACCAAGGATACACCAAAGCAGAGATTTACAAAGAGCTGCTGTATGCCAACTCCCAAGCCTGTAAGCCCCCTCTGCCACAATCGGAGATTGAGTTAATTGTAAATTCAGTGACGAGGTACAGACGATGAGTGCTATCAAGTGTTGTCTCGGTTGCCCTGACAGATACGCTGGCTGTCATGCGAAATGCAAGAAATACCAGTGTGAAAGAGAAGAACATGAGCGGCAGAAAGAGTTGGAAAAGCGCCAAAAGGCACGAGAGACGGACTACTATGACCGCTTCAAGTATTGGAGGTAATTTAATGGCTGATGAAATTATGACTGCCCCCGAAGAAGATCAGGAGCTTTTTCAGCTCTCCAATGGTCGCTATATCATGGACGAAGCTCAGTCCCGTGTGATGTGTCAGATTAAGGAAGCAGTTGACAGTCATCGAAAAATGTGTTAAAATGTATTCAAATATAAGCGGGAGGTTTTGCTATGAATACATTTAAGCCGAAAGACTTTGCTGAAAAAATCGGAGTTTCTGTTTCGACCCTACAAAGATGGGACAGAGAAGGTATTTTACCAGCAAAGCGCACCCCGACAGATAGGCGTTACTACACACAAGCCGATGTTGAAGATTACTTTCGAAGCACCAACAAAACACATGACGCTCGTTGGATATGTGTCGAGAACGGCAAATATCAATGTTCCTGCTGTGGAGCTACCTACGATTATGATGACAATTATTGTGGTTCGTGTGGTGCAAGAATGGTATGGGACAAGGATGAAATCAAATCTCTGCATTCCAAAAAGGAGAAACTGACCAATGAATAATGATATTTCTGAAATACTCGGTATTACCACAGAGGTAACTTCTCCACCGACAGACGCTGAGATAATGTCCAAATATGAGGACGATATGTGGGTAGATAAGGATAAGCGACTCCTTAACGAGAACACATTTGCTAAAGCGTTTCGTGACATCAACCATCTGCTTTACAGCAACGGTCTTTTCTACACCAAAGAACATCACATGACACAGGAAATGGTCATGCGTGATATTTGGGAAACAATCGCCGATGTAGGGATTAACCGTGATGTTGACAAGACGGTGAACAAGTTGCTGGGGGTTGTCAAACGGGCAAGTACAGTCGAGCAGCTGCAAGCGAACTCTAACATTATCCCCTTTGCAGACGGTGATCTGTATGTAAAGGAAATGACCTACAAGATATTCGATAAGTCGCCTACACCATATAGGCTACCCGTGGCTCTTTCCTTAGAGTTTCAGGATATGCCCTATTTCAATAAGTGGCTTCATGACCTGTTCTATGATGAAGACATTCAGACCATTCAAGAATACCTCGGATATTGTCTTGTTCCTACCACTAGAGCGCAAAAGGCACTATTCCTTGTTGGTGAGGGCGGCACGGGTAAAAGCCGTATTGGTAGTATCTTGGAAGCCATGTTAGGCGAAGCGATGGTGTCTGTCTACGACTATCAGGAGTTCATGAAGGACAAATTCAAACTCGCAGAGCTTGAAAACTGCCTTGTCCTTTATGACGATGACCTTGATTCTGCGGCATTGGACAAGACGGGTATTTACAAAAAACTCGTCACCAATGACCTGTATATCACAGCAGATCGGAAGTACGGACAGCCTTTTAAGTTCCGGCCTTATACAAAGCTGGTGAGCTGCTGTAACCAAATGCTTTCTTCTACCTACGATAATACAGACGGTTTTTATCGCCGCTTACTGCCGGTCGTGGTAAAGCCCAAGAGAGCCGATTTTGTACCGGACAGAGACTTTGACCGCAAACTCAGAGCAGAGGTCAAGGGTATTGTTCAGTGGGCGCTGATGGGTTTAATTCGACTGCAAAACCATAATTGGGTGTTGTACGAGAGTCAGCGGACGAAAGACTATCTGGGACAGAAAAAGAGCGCAGGAAACCATATGCCCGACTTTATGGATGGGGCTATGGACTTTGACGCAGACGCTACCGTGACAAGTGCAGAGCTGTATAGTGTATATCGTTGGTGGTGTGGCAAGAACTCTATTGACCCATGGAAGCAGAAAGCCGTTTCTATGTGGCTAACTGACAATGGTGAGAAGTATGGTGTTAAATATTCCAATAATATTCCAGTTGGCGATGGAAAACGACTGCGGGGTTACTTTGGCATGAAGCCGAAACCGTCATGGAGCATTTCGAACGGGAAAATCCCTCTTGTATAAGGCACAAATGATGACACGGGAGTGATACGAATAAAAGATTTACCTGTGTTAAAATCAACCGAAATGTATCAATCGCCAATGGTTATTTAATGGAAATTAATACGGATAGCATTAAATCGATACAAGTTGAAATGCAAATCGTATCACTCTTGTATCACCCTCTAAGCCTTGAAATTGCTGTGTTTCTTGATTGAGTAATACGCTTAGACGCTTTGTTTCTTTACCTTTATATATAGAGGGTAAAATATAGAGTTAAAAAGAGAGTATATATAAAGAAATAAAAGAAGTAGCGTATCATGTGTCCCAAATGAAAGTTTGAATGTTGAAAGGAGAATACGACTATGGCAGATGAAATTGTGAAGAAGCGCACCCGGCCTGATCGTAAGGAAGCCCTGAGTGTCCATACAGAACCGGGTGACAATAGAAAATATCTGCAACATTCGATGGTCATGCTGGATTGGCCTGATGTGAATGTGCGAGAGCCTGAACAAGTCAAAGAGCGTATGGGAATGTACTTTGCTCTGTGCGCTCAGGACGATATGAAGCCAAGTGTGGCAGGAATGGCATTGGCATTTGGAGTGGACAGAAAGACGATATGGGCATGGGCAAATGGAGTAGATAGTAAGACGCTACCCGCCGAAAGCCGTAACTTGATTAAAAAGGCGTATCAACTTTTGAACGCTCAGATGGAAAGTTATATGCAGAACGGGAAGATCAATCCGGTCGCCGGTATCTTCCTGATGAAGAACAACATGGGCTATGCGGACAAGCAGGAGGTCGTGTTGACTCCCAACCAGCAGCTCGGAGATCAGGTTCCCGCCGAGGACTTGGAGAAGAAGTATCTCGAAGATGTGGTGGGTGCGTCCAGCGACTATGACTCGGAGGACTGAGCGACTATAGCATAGAAATGCCCATAAAGCCGCCTGAGAGCCGTTCTGAGCGACTTTAGAGCGATAGGTATGAAACTATACCAGTAAAATTAAAACGCCGTAGAGAGCCTTTAAAAGCCCTTTACGGCGATTTCTTGTTTTACGACTTTTTGAAAGGCTGGAAAGCGAACGACTTTGAGGATATAAGGCACAAATATAAGGCACAAAAAATCGCCCCGGTAGTCAACGACTATCAGGGCGGTTTTTATATACGACATATAGATTAAGACATCATATATACGACATCAACTCTCACGAGCTATTTTTTCTTTAATTGCTTGTTCAATAAACTTTGTAGCGCTTACCCCGTTTGAACCGGCGCATTGATCTAATTCGGCTTTTAATTCTGGGCTAATTCTTAGGGTCATTCTATATTGTTTTTCGTTCCATTTCTTCGTGGCTGCTAATTGCGCTGCACTGGTCTTTCTCTGCACCGGAGCTTCTACGACTATGGGAGCGGGTTCTTCGGCCTGATCGGGAATATTTAACAGGCTGTCAAGATCATACTGAGCGACTTTCTCACGACTATCGAGCGACTTTTGCTCTGCGACTATCGAGCGACTTTCGGGGGTTGGCGGCAATTTGATTTTCATTTCGGGTTCCTCCTATATATTATATACGACATTATATAATCTGATGTCGTATTTGTCAAGACGGCACCCCGAATATACGACATCCTATAAATATAAGTGATTGCATATGATGTCGTATAACTACACAAATATACGATGTCATATTTGTATATGATGTCGTATTGACAAGAAGTATATGATGTCGTATGCTATAGCCATAGAGCAAAACCAAAGCAAAACAGAAAGGAGGTTGCACTAATGCATAGAAAAATCAGAGATTTCCCCGCTCCGGGGTCGGCGGCTTTTTCTCTCCCGGCAGGCGGGGCGGCGGGTGCTGGTGGGCGCTGCCGGGGTTCGGCCTGATCGGCGGCGGGTGCAACATTTTTTCGGCCTTTATAATGTATAGCCGCCCTATTTGCAAAAAATCTTGATTTTCTTTTGCATTTACGCTTGACATGTAAATGCAATCGTGCTATATTACAATTACTTTCCCGGAGTAAATGCAAATCAAACCACCGACAGCTCGACAGGGCAGAAAAGGAGAATGAAACATGAAGACCAGATTTTTTGACAGTTTCGCAGAGTTCGACATGAGCGGCACCGCTGGCAATTATGAAGAAGTTACCGTTGTTCGTGAAAATGGCTGGGTCAAATGTGATCTCATGACCGAGTGCAAGAGTTATAAAACGGCGCTGCGCCGCTTCTTCAAAGCTCTGGCGAATGTGCCGGAGGTGTCCGGCTGGTACGAGGACATGAGCGAGAGCGCCGAGAACGGTTATTTTCAGATGAATGATAACATGATGGCGGACGGAACCCGGAACCCCTTCCCCGGCTACGCTTGGGAAATCGAAGATCATAATGGAATGTGGTATATCTTCCTGAATGTGAAGACCGAGGAACCCGAAGACCCCGCCGCCGAGAAGTTCCCGAAGCTCTGCGAAGCCGTTCACGCCGAAGCCCTTTCCCGTATGGATGGGAAGAAGTTCTATATTGAAAATGGCTATTGCCGGACATGGGCGGCAGAACACCGGGGCGAACCTGATCGGGCTTTGCGGGAGTACCTGACCCCGGCGAAATGGGACGCATACAAGGCCGGAACCCTGAGCCGTGAAGCGGCTGTGCTGCTGGCTGTGGAGCGGGCTTTTTCCGATGTGAAGAAGTGGGAAGCGAAGCAGGTCGAGAAGCTGAGAAGCGTCGCCGCTGCCCCTGTCCTCTCGTTCCTCTCTGTAGATGTGGAATGGAAACGGAATAGCTATTGGGGCAACAACCCCACCGTAACCGCATGGGCGGACGATGGCACCACCACCGGCCACGCTTCCGGGTGCGGGTATGATAAGGAGTCCGCCGCCGTGGGAAGCGCCCTGAACCAGTCTCCCGCCGTTCTGCGGGTGCTGTATGAAGCTGCCGAAGCTGCTTTGCAAGCGGGGCAGAGCTTCACCACACTTTCGAGCGGGTGCATTTCGTGGCGTGAGGTGCTGGGCTACGGCTCCGGGTATGATGTTCTCCCGTATTTTGAAGGCGGTGTGGGTGTGTCGTGCTTCTGGTCTATCCTCATTAAATGCGGGTACATTTGCCGCACTTCTGCGGGCGGTCGCCGTTTCAACCACTACACCATAGAGCGGAAGGGGGCGTAAATATGAAGCCTTGGAACGGTGTATTTCAGCAGTACCGTTATAAAGCCCCTGCGGGGCTTCTGGTGGACGCTGGCGGGTCGGTGTATTACATGACCCCGGAGGGCGTTCCGGCGCTCTGGTGCGCTTCTGAGCGCCTGAGAGGGCATTTGCAAAGGCTGTGGAACATCACCCACGGCGGAGCGGTGGAAAATCTCGCATACATCGCCGCCACGGGTCGGAACTGGTGAAGGAGAAAAGAATATGACATATTATAAAACGCTTGCCGCACGGCTTGCCCGTTGCGGGTGGGAAATCACAGACGAAAGCCACGGCGGGAATATTTGGGCGCATTATTTCAGGTACGATCACCCCGCAGACAGCAGCAGAGATAACCGGAATACAATAGAAATCTTCTGCTATAGCAATAAAGATGGGTCGCCCGGTCGCATTGGAAAGCTATTTCAGGGCGGGAAGCCTTGCCGGGTCTAAGGAGGTGATAACGATGTATTTCATTCTTCTGGTTCTCTTGCTGCCGTTTCAAATCTTGATTGAAATATTGAAATTGAATAAGTGATACCCCGCCCCGGTGCTATTCCGGGGCGGTTCTTTTTGCGCTTTTTCGGGCTGATTGGGGCGGCGGGAACGGGTGCCGGGGGCGGGGGATATGTCAGCGGCAGCACAGGCGGGGTGAGGGCTGAGTGGCGATTTCAATTTATATATCTTCCCCCTACACTTACAAAAACTCTTGAAAAATAAAAAGGAATATGCTATACTATCCATGAGGTGATAACATGAATTACACGGAGCAAATTCAGCAGTCTTTCTACAATCAGCGTATCGGCACGGTCTACGGTTGCTTTGAAGTGACCGATGTGGAATACGACCCCGAACAGAAGCGGCAGCTCTGGACGCTCCGCTGTGTTCATTGTGGATTGATTAAACAGACCTACAATGGCAAAGATTACGCTAAGGGCAAGAACCACGGGATTTGCAAATGCCAGCACACCAAAAAGCTGTATTCTGAAAAACCGCAAAAAAATAAAAAGGCAATTATGAAGGAACACCCTCTCTATTCTCGATGGGAATGTATGAAGTCACGGTGCTATCGTAAGACCGACAAGGATTACCCCAATTACGGCGGTCGGGGCATTACCATGTGTGACGAGTGGCGGTATGATTTTTGGGCATTTGTGGATTGGGCGATGGAAAACGGCTACCGTGAAGGGCTGACCATTGACCGCAAAGAAAACAATAAAGGCTATTCTCCCGAAAACTGCCGCTGGATTACCCGTTATGAGCAGAACCAGAATAAGCGGAATATTCCGCTCTATGACGGCATGACCCTTCCCGATTGGTGTCTGGAACATGATGTGTCCTATGAGCGGGTTTCTGCCGATCTGCATCGAGGTATTCCTTTTGAGGACGCTGTGAAGTCCGCTGCCGAAAAGAGAAAAGCAGATGACTTTGTTGCCGCTTGCAATTCGTTTGGTGTGCGTACTGACACCATGCGAAAAAGAATGGGGAAAGGATTGAGTTTTCAGGAAGCTCTTGATTTTAAGGGAAACATGGGAAAGCGAGTATATGTGATTAACGGTGTGCAAAAGCCCCTGTCCGAGTGGTGTGCGGAATACAGTATTACGGTTCCTGCTGTGGAATACCGTATGAAGAAGAAAGGCATGAGTTTTGAGGAAGCCTTGACTACGCCGAAAGCCCCCGGCTCAAAAATCCGCAAAAAATAAAAAGGCTAATTTGCATTTACCTATTGACAATTACATTTACTTATGCTACTTTATATGCAAGAGGTGATTTCCATGATGACATTCAAAAACGCAATCGGCTATATTCGAGTCTCCACCGAGCGGCAGGCGGATGATGACAAATACGGTATCGAAGTCCAGAAACAGGCCATTCTTCTCTACGCCAACGACAACGGCTACAACATCGTGGACTGGAAGATCGACGAGATCAGCGGTGTCAAAGATGACCGTCCCGGCCTGAACGCCATTCTGTACGGCGATGATGTGACCAATCCGCCCTACGAAGCGGTGATCGTGTTCAAAAATGACCGTGTGGCTCGTGATACCAAGCTGTACTTCTACTACCTGTATGTGTTGGAACGGCGGAACATCAAGCTCCTGAGTACGCAGGAGAGCTTTACCGAGGGCAACGAGTTCGCCAACATCTACCGTGCGCTGCTTCAATTCGTGGCAGAGCAGGAGAGAAAGAACATCGCTCTGCGAACCGGCAAGGGTCGCTCCATCAAGGCTTCCTGCGGTGGGTACAGCGGTGGTCGCCGCCCCTACGGTTACAAGGTGGTCGATGGGGTTCTCACCATTGACGAGCAGGAAGTTCCTATCGTGAAGTTCATCTTCGAGAAGCACGAGGACGGCGTTTCCATGCTGGGTATCACGGAGCTGCTGGAAAAGGCAGGATACCAGACCCGTTCCGGCAAGCGGTTTCAGGTGTCCACCATCAAGAGTATTCTCGGCAACCACCCTCTGTACGAGGGAATGTATAAGTATGGTGACATGAACTGGGTCAGGGGTGTTCATGAGCCGATTTTGAAGGGAGCTGAGGGGTAATGAAAAAGGCGGTATGGCTGATAGGTTTGGTGGCTATCATGGTTTTCTCTTTGGTCGGGTGTTCTAAGAAGGATTCGGCGGAACCCGTGGCGTGGGACACCACTTTTTCCGAAGCAGGGTTTACCGATGACGAAATTGAAAGTTACCGGGAAGTCTTCGACACCGTGGGCGTGAAGGATTTTCATGATGTCACTATCGTAGACAATGACCCAATGACCGTGATTTGTGGTAAAATCTATGACAGCGAGGATTTGCAACTTAATGTGACGCTGGAAGACCACCAAATTATCTATGTGGAACTGGCGGGTATTCCTGATACCAAAACAGAAGCCTATTTGAACTGGCGTGGCAAGGTGAAATGGAAGACAGCGAACACGAAAAAAGCGGTTGATCTGTATTCCGACACAGAGGGCGGCTATCTGGCGGTTCTGGATTGGGAGAATAAAACAGTTGCCGAGTATGAGGGCTGAAAATATGAAGTTTTTTCTTGATATAATCGGGTATTGTATATTGTTCTTCTTCATCGCAATAGTTCTGGCGCTCATAATACCAAAAATCTTATAACTGGCTCCTGTAGTGGCAGGAGTGACGGCCATAACGGGCTATCTGTGTAGAAATACACGGGTAGCCCTTTTCCGAAAAGGAGAAAATATGAGAGAAAGTGCAATCGATATAAAATGGATAGGTCAGCGTTTCGGAAGATTGACCGTTTGTGAGTTTGAGTATTCTGAACGGCGTCACAAATGGTTCTGGATTTGCCAATGCGATTGTGGCAAATGGGTTAAAGTCCGTCCGTATTTAGTGAAGAACGGGCATACCCTTTCTTGTGGTTGCTTGCAGAAAGAGAGGGCCAGTCAAGCGTCAAAAACGCATGGTCAGAGCAGTTCTCGTCTTTATCGCATTTATAACGGCATGAAAAATCGCTGCTACAATGAGAAGCAGGCCAGTTACCCGAACTACGGCAGGAGAGGGATTACTATTTGTGATGAATGGCTTCACTCTTTCGCCGTTTTTCAGGAGTGGGCGCTCGCCAATGGTTATTCAGATGATTTAAGCATTGATAGGATAGACAACAGTAAAGGATATTCACCTGAAAACTGTCGCTGGGTAACGAGAGCGGAACAAAATGAAAATACCAGAAGCAACAACCTTGTTACCATCAACGGTAAAACTCAGCCTTTGTCTGCGTGGGCGAGAGAACGGGGGCTGAATTACCATACGGTGTCGTTCCGCATTCATCAAAAACACATGACTCCCGAACAGGCATTGGAGGTGTAACCGAATGGACAACAAGATAATCTTTAACGCTATCTGCTCTCGAATGGATAATAGTCCACTTGATACAGTTCTCTACACGGACGCTTTTTCATGTTTGAGAAACGAGGGTGAGGTTGATATTGCAACCGCTTGTGAGTTAAATCATCAGCTAATGAGCCGAGTTGCAAAATCTATGCTGATCGCCAAAGAAAACGGACAAACAAAGATTATTCAAAGTCTGCATGATGTGTTCAGGAAGCAGCTTTTCTATTCAGCCCCCTACTGTTTGGATGATTTCGCACGAGCAATCGAGATCGACCGCCCTCCCCACAAGAGGTTTTATGCCCCCCGCCGCCACTATCTTCGTCCGATGGTACAGGGCTATCAGGATGTGCTGGACGGGAAGCTGCGCCTGTTGACCGTTTCTATGCCCAAAAGAGCCGGTAAGAGTCAGACCGAGATATTGTTTACACTTTTACTGTCGGGGCGGTTTCCTGATAAATCTACACTCATGGAGGGTACAGGTGATGACCTTGTAAAGAGCTTTTACAACGGTTGTCTTGAATATTTGCAGACTCCAAACGAGTATAACTACTACGATATTTTCCCTGCTGTCCCGTTGGTTCAGACCAACGCTGACACAAAGACCATTAACCTTCTGAATAAATCCCGATTTCCTACCGTCATGTGCCGATCTATTGATGCAAGACAGGTCGGTTTGTCGGAAGCGAGTAACGCTTTGATATTAGATGACTGCGTGGAGGGTCGTGAGGAAGCGAAGAACCGCCAGCGGCTCGATGACAAGTGGGAGGTCATCTCCGGCGATATTATGGGTCGTGCCATTGAGGGGACCCCGATGGTGTTCACCGGCACCCGTTACTCCCTGTATGACCCTATCGGTCGTGTGCAGGAACACGCACAGCGGGAGGGGTGGGCATGGAGAGCCATTGAGATACCCGCCCTCGATCTCGTGACGGACGAGAGCAATTATGAGTACGAGCGGGAGGGCAAGAAGGTCTTCACCACCGCCTACTTCCGGGAGCAGCGGGAGCTTCTGAGCGCCGAGCAGTTTGAGAGCGAGTTCCAGCAGCAGCCCTTTGAAGCGAAGGGTCTGCTGTTCCACAAGGACGAGCTGAACTACTTCTTCGAGCTGCCGAAAGACCGTGAGCCGGACACCATCATTGCCGTTGGCGATACGGCGGAAAGCGGCTCGGACTCGACCTCTATGCCGGTGGCGAAGATTTACGGCAGTGATGTGTATATCGTGGATGTGGTCTTCGATGACTCCCCCGCTGAGGTGACGAAGCCGGAGTGCGCCAAGTGCCTGATTGAGAACAAGGTGGCTTCCGCTGTTTTCGAGTCCAACAACGCCGGTCAGTATTTCGCCAGAGATGTTGACCAGATTATTCGAGATCGAGGATATTCCGTGGGTATCCGCACGAAACGCACGATCTCCAACAAGCAGACCCGCATTGAGTTCGCTTCCGACAACATCAAGAAGAACTTCTACTTCAAGCACCCCTCCACCTACAAGCGAGGCGACCAGTATTGGAACTTCATGAAGGAAGTGACCACCTACACCCGCTCCGGCAAGGTGCCGCATGATGACGCTCCTGACTCCCTCTCCCTGTTGGAGAACGAAATCCGTATGCTGTCCGGGGGCAAGGTAGAAGTCTTCAAGCGACCCTACTGACAAGATGTTCTTTTTGACATTCTTCGTGGTGAATGGTATAATTAAAGATTAAGCCTTGACAACCATTCGCCACTACGATATAATGAAGGGAGAAAGATAGGGTGGAAAGGAGGTGCTGTGCGTGGGTGCGAGAGCATTGTTCGGTCGCCGTGTGATCTATACCGATGTGACGGAGATCAACGCCGGGAATATCATTGATGTTCTGCAAAAGGCTCTGTTCGTCCATCTGCAAAACAGCGCCGACATTGACTACCTCTATCGGTATTACCGTGGAGATCAGCCCGTGCTTTACCGCCAGAAGGAAGTGCGGCCTGAAATCTGCAACAAGGTCGTTGAGAACCGAGCCAATGAGATCGTGTCCTTCAAGGTCGGCTACCTGATGGGTGAACCCGTTCAGTATGTGAGCCGAAGCGATGACGAAAGCGTTGCCGCTGAGGTCAGCCGCCTGAACGATTATGTTCTCAGCGAAGATAAGCCTGCCAAGGACAAGGAACTGGCAGACTGGTCGCACATCGGCGGCACTTCCTACCGTATGGTGCTTCCTGACGGGGAAGCTGATGTGGAGGAAGATGAAGCTCCCTTCGAGATTTTCACCCTCGATCCCCGCTTTGCGTTCGTGGTCTACTCCACCGCCCTCGGCAACCCTGCCATGATGGGCGTGAAGTATGTGAAGGACGAGAACGGCAACCTGATTTTCAGTTGTTACACCCGTGACCACTACTACGAGGTGGAGAATACTTGGGCGGTCATTCGGAGCGAACCTCAGATTTTGGGTATTCCCATCATCGAGTATCCTGCGAATAAGGCTCGGCTGGGTGCTTTTGAGATCGTTCTTCCCCTGCTGGACGCTATCAACACCGTAGAGAGCAACCGCCTTGATGGTGTGGAGCAGTTCGTTCAGGCGCTCATGCTGTTCCACAATGTCAACATCGACAGCGATGACTACAAGAAGCTGCGGGACGAGGGCGCTATCAAGTTCAAGGATATTGACCCTCAGTTCAAGGCCGAAATCGAGTATCTGACTTCGGAGATGAACCAGACGCAGACGCAGACTCTCGTGGACAGTATGTATAACACCGTCCTGACGATCTGCGGTATGCCGAACCGCAATGGTGGTTCTTCCACCAGTGATACGGGTTCTGCGGTCATCATGCGTGACGGTTGGTCTGCTGCCGAAGCCAGAGCCAAGGACTCCGAGCTGATGTTCAAGCAGTCCGAGAAGGAGTTCCTGAAACTGGTTCTGCGTATCTGCCGTGACCTGAGTGATCTGACGCTGAAACTCAGCGGCTTGGAAATCCGCTTTACTCGCAGAAATTACGAGAATATCACGGAAAAGGCAAATGTACTGACCGCCATGCTTGCTAATCCGAAGATCGCACCGGTTCTGGCCTTTACCCATTGCGGTCTGTTTTCCGACCCGCAGCTTGCCTACCGTATGAGCATAGATTATGCGGAGGAACAGGAAAAAAAGGCCGCTGAACTTGCCGCCAAACAGAAGGAGGTTAATCCCGATGGAGGGAGCGAAGAAAATTCGCCTGACCCCGGAAGCAGTCAGAAAGATTGAGGAAATCTTGACTACGGGAAAGACTGTTGAGATCGCAGAACGGCATGAAAAAGTGGTCGTTTGGGCGGTCAGCAGCAAAAAGAAATATGAACAGCCTATCGCGTAGGCGATAGGGACAGCCACTACGGGCTACTGATACCGAAAAGGTATTGGTAGCCCTTTTATTTTTTCCTCCAATGCCCTCGGAGTCTGCGGACAGTCCGTGAAAGCTCGATCTCTACGGAGATATGAGAAAGGCGGAGACAACGATTTGACCGCCGCAAGGCGTTGAATGGTCAGGGAAGACCTTAATCGCAAACGGGAGACAACCCATAAAAACGGAAAATAGTGCTGAGTGAACAGCCTTGTTAAACGCAGGAGGTAATCATTATGGCAAAGATCGACACCAGCAAAATCACAGGCTATGCGGAGATGTCTGCGGAAGACAAGCTGAAAGCTCTGGAAGCGTTCGAGTACGAGGACAACGCCGCCGAGCTGGAAAAGCAGAAAGCCGCCGTTTCCAAGGCCAATTCCGAAGCCGCTGAGTGGAAGCGCAAGCACAACGCTCTGCTGGGTGAGGACGAGAAGAAGAAGCAGGAGCAGGAGGAAAAGTTCGCCAACATGGAGAAGGAGCTTTCCGAGCTGCGTGAAGCCAAGCGTGTTTCCGAGTTTAAGGCCAAGTTCATTGCTCAGGGCTATGACGAGGCTCTTGCCGAGGATACCGCAAAGGCGATGGCTGATGGTGACTCTGCCAAGGTGTTTGCCAACCAGCAGAAGTTCCTTGACGAGTATGCGAAACAGGTCAAGGCTGACGCTCTGAAAAAGACCCCCAAGCCCACTCCCGGTGCCGGTGGCGGTACTGGCGAGGTGGATTACACCAAGAAGATTGAGGATGCACGGACGAACGGTGATTTCGCTTCCGTTGCTTACTACACCCGCCTGCAAGCCGAAGCGGAAGCGCAGGCGAAAAACGAGTAAAGGAGAGTTTTTACTATGGCAGATCAGCTCGCTATGAGTTTCGGGGTACTCAACTACTCCGGTATGCTCTTTAACAAGGGCAACACCCGCACTCCGCTGAGTTCCATTATCGGCGGTCGTGCCAAGATCACGAACCATGTTGAGTTCGTGACTGGTCAGGAGTTCACCTCTGGCGGCGGCGCACAGCCCGCTATCAGCGAGAGTGCGTCTCTGACCGCCCCTGACGCTACCGTTGTCATCCGCTCTCAGAAGACCAATGTGACTCAGATCTTTCAGGAGTCCGTGGGCATTTCCTACGGGAAGATGTCTAACATGGGTACTCTGAGCGGTATCAATGTGGCGAACCAGCAGGCGAACCCCATCAACGAACTGGATTTTCAGGTCGCCGCCAAGATGATGAAGGTCAACGCCGACATCGAGTACACCTTCATCAACGGTGTCTACAACAAGGCCACCGATGACACCAAGATCAACAAGACCCGTGGTCTGGTGCCTGCGATCACTTCCAATGTCACGGCGATGGCTTCCAAGCCCCTCGGCCTGTGGGATATTGCTGACATGGTGAAGAAGATTTACGGCTCTCACGCTCCCACCGAGGGTCTGTGCCTGTGGTGTGACGCTGTGACCATGTTCCAGATCAACGCTGACGCTGTTCAGAACGGTCTGACCGTGGTTCCCGCCGCCCGTAACATCAACGGTATCTCCCTGTCCAGCGTGGTCACGCCCATCGGCGTTGTCTACCTGTACCTCGGTGAGTACCTGCCTGCCGGTACTGCCCTGTTGCTGAACCTGAGCGTCATCGCTCCTGTGTATCAGCCTGTTCCCGGCAAGGGCAACTTCTTCCTTGAGCCGCTGGCGAAGGTCGGCGCTGGTGAGAAGTATCAGCTCTTTGGTCAGATCGGCCTTGACCACGGCCCTGAGTGGTATCACGGCAAGTTCACCGGTATCTCTACCGATTTCACCGCTCCCACTTACAGCCGCAGCGTGTTCATCGCCAATGACGAGAGCAATCCCGTGAACACCAAGGCTGTGACCGCTTCTACTGGCGGTTAATCCCGGCAACCAGCAGCTCAATCAGTAATTTGTAGAAAGGAAAGGTGGAAAGCATGACTGACGCTGAAAAGCTCCAAATGGTGAAAGCCATGACCGGCGAAACGGACGAGGACACGCTTTCCGCCTACCTTTCTATCGCCGGAAATAAGGTGTGCCGCAAGGCATACCCCTTTGACCCCACCGTGACCGCTGTTCCTGACCAGTACGCTCACACTCAGGTGGAGATCGCCGTGTATCTGCTGAACAAGCGGGGTGCCGAAGGGCAGACCGCTCACAGCGAGAATGGTATCTCCCGCTCCTATGAAGACGGTGATGTGCCGCCTACGCTGCTGAGGGACATTGTTCCCTTTGCTTCCGTGATGGGAGGTTGAAAGTGTGAAGACGCTGAACAGAAACAAGTCTTCTTTCTGGTATCTGCTGTATGCCGGTAAGACTCCGGCTACGGACGAGTACGGCAACGAGACTGGTGAGGAAATCGTGACCTACAAGCCTGCCGTGGCGATGAAGGCCAACATCTCGGCGGCAACTGGCTCCGCTCAGGTGGAGCAGTTCGGCAATTTCGCCGGGTACGACAAGGTGATCGTCACCGATGACCTGAGTTGCCCCATTGACGAGAATACCGTGCTGTTTATTGACAAAGAGCCTGTGTATGACGAGGACGGGAAACCGCTCTACGATTACATGGTCAAGCGGGTCGCCAAGTCCCTCAACTCCATCTCCTATGCGGTGAGCAAGGTGACGGTATCGTGAAAAAAGTTACGATCACGCTCTCCGGCAGAGAAATCGACCGCCTGCTGCGTGAGGTTGAGGACTGGAAGAACTGGCTTCAAGAGCGCACTACGGCCTTTCTCGACCGGGTAGCCCAAGAGGGTATGGAGGTCGCTTCTGCCAAGTTTGAGCAGGCTGTCTACGATGGCACTAACGATGTTTCCGTGACCGTGGAACCTCGTGGGAACAATGTTCGGGCTGTGGTCGCACTCGGTAGAGCAACGCTGTTTATCGAGTTTGGCACAGGCGTGACCTATCCTGATGACCACCCCGAAGCCGGAGAACTTGGCATGAAGCGTGGCGAGTACGGTCAGGGTCGCGGCAAGCAACAGTCTTGGGGTTACTACGGCGACCCCGGTACGAACGGGTTGCTGAAAGAGAAGAAGAACGGCGGGTTCGTGGTCATCACCCACGGCAACCCCGCCAATATGCCGATGTATGAAACGGTAAAGGAGCTGCAAGACTGGCTCACCGATATTGCGAGGGAGGTGTTTTCATGATTGATGTGGAGAGTCAAATCTACACGCCGATTGCGGAAGCCCTGAGAGCGCAGTTCCCCGGTATTCTGATCAGCGGCGAGTATGTCAATGCCCCATCCCGTTTTCCCTATGTGAGCTTGGTGGAGCAGGATAACTACACCACGGAAGCCCACATGGACAGCGGCGATACGGAGAGGTTCGCCACGCTGATGTACGAGGTGAATGTCTACTCCGACAAGGCAGGCGGAAAGAAGTCCGTTTGCCGCAAAATCATGAAGTTCGTGGACGATCTCATGTACGCCAAGAACTTCCGGCGCATTTCCTTTTCCCCCGTTCCCAATTTGGAGAACGCAACTATCTACCGTCTGGTAGCTCGGTACAAAGCAGAAACGGACGGGACTACTTTTTATAGGAGGTAATGTATGTACTCGGTTTACATTTTGACTGTTCCTGACGGTCGAAAGTATATCGGAACCACTGCAATGCCTGTGGAGAAAAGATGGAATCACGGAAACGGTTATCGCTTCTGTCGATCCTTGTGGGAAATTGTTCGCGCTGTCGGTTGGGACGCTATTGCTAAAGAAGTTGTAGGTCATGACCTTACGGAAGACGAAGCCAGTGAGTTGGAACAGATGTTAATCCTGAAATATCGGTCAACTGAATCTGACTTTGGTTTCAACACAGAAGGTGGCGGCTTGCGTTCTTCTAAGCGAGTTCTCGAAGCGACTCGAAGGAGACAGAGCGAGTCTCACATGGGTAAACGGAATGGTAACTTCGGTAGGTATTTTACCGAAGACCGCCGTAGAAAAATTGCGGAATCAAATACGGGCTTAAAACGGTCTCCTGAAACTTGTCAACGGATAGGGAAATCAAAAGAAATCCCAGTAGCACAGTATACAACCTCCGGAATGTTGATTGCTGTTTATCCGAGTGCGAAACTTGCTTCCGCTGTAACTGGAGCACAAGCAGGACACATCTCGAAGGTGTGCAAGGGTCAGCGCGGCTCGGCTGCTGGCTTTGTATGGAAATATGTCTGAATTATTTTAGAAAGGAATGATGACTTATCGCTATCTCCACCTATAAAGTCTTTCTGATGAAGAAAGGCGATACCGGCACTACTTGGTCGAAGCTGATCGACATTAAGGAGTTCCCCGACCTCGGCGGCGAACCCGAAATGCTGGAAACCACCACCCTGAGCGACAATATGCAGACCTACATTGCTGGTATCCAGTCTCTTGATGGTCTGTCCTTCACCGCCAACTATACCCTGTCTGATTTCAAGACCCTCAAAGCTCTGGAAGGTAAGAAGGAGAGCTATGCGGTCTGGTTCGGCGGTACCGAGAGCGATGGTACCGTCACTCCCGATGGCTCCAACGGCAAGTTCAGCTTTGACGGTGAGCTGTCCGTGTATCCCGTGGGCGGCGGCGTGAACGAAGTGGTGAACATGAACATCACTATCGCTCCTTCCACCCCCATCACCTTCTCCGCAACCTAAGACACCAACAACAGCCGTATTGATAAGGAGGTTTTATCATGGCAAAGCAGCTTACGATCAATGATCCCACTTCCGGCGCAACTTATACGCTGGAATACACCCGCAAGTCCGTTGAGATGATGGAAAAGAGCGGCTTCGTGGCTGACGATGTTCAGCGCAAGCCGATGACCATGCTCCCGGCGCTGTTCGCCGGTGCGTTTCTCGCCCATCATCGGTTCGTGAAGCGTGATGTGATCGACAACATCTACGCTCGCCTGAACCACAAGGACGAGCTGATCTCCGCTCTGGTGGAGATGTATAACGAACCTCTGCTGAGTCTGCTGGACGAGCCGGAACAGCAGGAGGGCGACGAGGGAAACTTGAACTGGAAGATCGGCTGGTAAGCGACCGTTCTTCCGAAGAAAAAGGGGGCGACGGCGGCCATCGCCCCGCCCCCCTTTACGCTTACACGAAAAAGTTTTACGAGGTCTTTCCGTACTACCTCTCTATCGGCATGAGTTATGAGCAGTTTTGGGAGCAGGACTGCGATCTGGTGAAGTATTACCGAAAGGCAGCGCAAATCAGGCAAGAACTGAGAAATCAGGACGCATGGCTCCAAGGAGCTTACTTCTACGAAGCTCTCATTGATGCTGCCCCAGTTCTCCGCGCTTTTGCCAAGAAGGGAACTAAGCCCGCGCCGTATCGAGAAAGCCCATACGAGCTGTTCGGTAAGAAGCATAAGGCGAAGCGGAAGGAGATTCAGGAGAAGCACGACCAGCAAGCGAAAGCCTACATGGAAGCCTTTATGGTGTCAGTCAACAAGAAATTTCAGGAGAAAGGTGGTGGCGTAAGTGGCTGACAATGTGGAAATTCAGGGTTTAGAGTTTCAGATCGTAAACGACAGTACGCAGGCGGTCGCAGGACTCCAAAATCTGATTAACACACTCAATCGCCTGAAAACCGCTACAAACGGCGGCGCAATGGGTCTGAGCAAGACCGCTCAGGGTATTCGTGAACTTTCCAACTCCCTGAAAGGCTTGAATAGCGGTGACGCTTCTCAGAAGATCACCCGTCTTGCCAATGCGCTGACCGCTCTGAGTCAGGTCGGCAATGTGAAGATTTCTTCCTCCATCGCCAACCAACTCACGGCAATCAACACCGCTCTTAACAACCTGAAATGGACGGACGGCGACAAACTGACCGCCCTTGCCAACGGCCTGCGCCCTCTCTCTGAGTTGGGCAAATCCAATATGACCTCTTTTATCAACCAGCTTTCCAAATTGCCAAATGTGATGGAGAATTTGGAAGCAGCGGACATCGAGAAGTTCACCCGGCAGATGAAATACCTTGCTGCCACTATGAAGCCTTTTGCCGATGAAATGCAGAAGGTGTCCAACGGTTTCTCGGCATTCCCGTCCAAAATCCAGAAATTAATTACCAGCACGGAAAAGTATAGCACCTCTGCAAATAAAGCATCAAAGACTACAAGTAAGTTTGCAGATAATCTAAAACTTCTAAATACAGCAGCACTTACCGTTGGTATTCGGAGAATAACAACCGGTATTGCTAAAGCTATAACAGAATCGAACAAATATCAAGAAGACCTGAACCTGTTCACTGTTGCTTTAGGGCAGTACGCCGCAGAAGCTCAGAATTACGCCAATGAGGTATCTGACGCTTTGGGTATTGACCCAGCGGAATGGCTTCGTAATCAAGGTGTTTTCAATACTCTGCTAACTGGGTTTGGTGATACGGCTGACCGAGCGCAGCTCATGAGTAAAAATTTGACACAACTTGGTTACGATATTTCCTCGTTTTTCAACATTTCGGTCGAAGATTCTATGCAGAAGCTGCAATCTGGTATTTCCGGCGAGTTGGAACCTCTGCGCCGGTTAGGCTACGATCTGTCGCAGGCTCGGTTGGAGCAGACCGCTTTCAACCTCGGGATCAAGGAAAGTGTCTCCAACATGACGCAGGCCGAAAAAGCTGAGTTGCGTTATTACGCCGTTATGACTCAAGTCACAACGGCTCAAGGGGATATGGCGAGAACGCTGGAAGCTCCTGCCAACCAGCTTCGTATTCTTAAAGCCCAGCTTACACAAACATCTCGCGCCATTGGTAACATTTTTATTCCGGCCTTAAACGCTATTCTACCTTATGCAATCGCAGTCTTAAAGGTAATTCGAGAAATCGCAGATTCTATCGCTGCCTGGGCAGGTTTCAAACTGGCCGAGGTGGATTATTCAGGAATCACGGAGGCCGGTATTGGAGCAGGAGAGTTAGCCGATAATCTCGATAATGCCACTACTGCCGCAAAAAAGCTAAATAGCTATCTTGCGGGATTCGATGAACTTAATGTCATGCCCTCAACAACCAGCGGTGTTTCCGAAAGTTTGGGAGGTATAGGTGGCGGATTCACTTTTGATCTTCCTGAATACGATTTTCTCGGCGATGCTGTAAAAAATCGCGCTGATGAGTTGAAAGATAAAGCGAAAGAAATTCTCGCAATCGTTAGCGAAATCGGCGCAGGGTTTCTTGCATGGAAACTCTCCAAAAAATTCTTAGGTCAGCTCAATGGTCTTATGTTTTCCACTGGGTTAATCCTAACCATTGATTCCGTTAGAGTGACCTTAACCGAAGGTCTGAGCTGGAAAAGCGTTATCGAGGGCGCCATTGGTGGTGCGCTTATGGGAGCTGGAATCGGGTTCAAACTCGGTGGTTGGAAAGGTGCATTGGGCGGTATCGTAATCGGCATTGGTGTCACCTTGCTCATAAATGGTGTAACCAGTATGGTATCTGAGGGTGTGAGCTTTGAAAATGTTCTCACAACCCTCGCTGGAGCCTTAACGAGTGCTGGGGGCATAATGACCGTAATCAAGCTATTCAATTCAAAGGTTGGAACTCCCACCCCGGAATTGAATACGGCCAGCAACAATCTAAATGCAATTTCCACCGGAACCGCCACGGTATCAACGAAGCTGTCCTCTCTGGCTAAAAACTTGGGCATGGGGATTCTAATCATCGGCGAAGTCGCGATTGCCGCGGGACTCTTTGTGGGCGCCGTATGGGGCATTGGCCTTATGCTGGGAGAAATCGACAAAGCATGGCAGCCGGTGATCGAGAACGCTGGAACCGTTGCTATTGCTATCGGTATTGGCGCGGGACTAATCGCCGCCGTGGGTCTTGTTGCCTATGGACTTGGTACTCTCGGCGGTACTGCCGCCCTGAATATCGCAATCGGCACCGCAATCCTCTTGGAGCTTGGCGTTGCCACCGGACTGTTCCTTGTTGAGATTTGGGCTGTCGGAAAGGGGCTGGACGAGATCGGCAAAGCATGGCAACCTGTTTTGGATAACGGTGATACGATTTCTACAGCTATTGAAATCGGGACGGGTTTGCTGGTTGGTATCGGTGTTGTTTGCGCCGCTTTGGGCGTTGCTGCCGTAGCGTCCGTAGGTCTACTTCCCCTTGCTATCGGCCTTGGTACGGCCATGCTCGTTAAGCTTTCAGCGGCCACCGTTGCTTTCAACAATTCTTTAGTCGATGTGGCAAACTCTCTCGTTGACGATTTGCATCCAGCCTTAGAGCGGTTAAACGGCAAACTCCCCTCGCTGTCCGAAGACATGGATGACTTCACGAGATTCATGACCTTCTTTGCTCAGCAAGTAGTGGATTATTCTCGCAGTAGCGCAATTTCCGGTTTTTCCGCAACGGTTGACGCTATCGTAAAGTTCTTCACAAAAGACCCTATTAAGACTATGGCTGACGATGCAAAAAAGCAGTACGATCAAGCCGTTGATCTTAATGCGAAACTTCGGCAGGCCAACCCTGAACTTCAAACGGCAATCACCCTAATGCGAAGTTATTATAACTTCCTTGAAGAACTGGAACGGCTTACCGGCAAGACCAACAACATTTCTCTCGCAAACGGTATGTTTGTCAACATGAAAGAAGTTGGTAAAAATCTGGTGCTCGGTTTTGTGGATGGAATTAAATCAAAATATTCCGACCTCTCAAACAGCATTAAATCCATCCTTGGCAACGCCCTTTCAAATCGAATGGCAGACTCGTATGGAACTGACTTCGGCAAGCGTCTCGGTTCTGCGGTTGCAAGCTCTTTCAAAAACAGTTACTTCCCCGCCTTGCGTGGAAATGTCAGTGTTGGAAGTAGCGGTTCAGTTGAATTAAAACTTCGAGCTTATGCTGCTGGTGGTTTCCCTGACGAAGGGCAACTCTTTATTGCCAGAGAGTCAGGCGCTGAGATGGTCGGTAGTATTCGCGGCAGAGCCGCCGTTGCTAATAACGATCAAATTGTAGAATCCGTTTCCAGCGGCGTATATCGAGCAGTCAGAGAGGCAATAGGTGGCAATGGAGGCTCCAACAAGAATATCACGATTGTTGTCCAAATGGACGGCAAAGAGATGTTCCGCCAAATTGTGAAACAAAACAACGATGTCGTTCGGCAAACCGGGGCTTCTCCGTTAAAGGTATGAGGAGGGGTTATGGCTATCTTAACAGTAAAGAAAAATGATGGAACAGTCGTAGCCCTTCCAAATCCTTCGGAGTTGACCTGGGGCATTGACGACATCGATTCCGAGGATACGAATCGAAATCAGCTCGGAGACCTTTTTCGAGATCGAGTAACATCAAAGCGAAAAATCGAATGCAGTTGGCCCCCGCTATCGCCGTCCAAATGTAGCACACTTCTCAATGCCGTCAAAGATCAATTTTTCCAAATCACTTACCCTGATGCGGAAACAGGGGATAATCGCACAATGACGGCCTATGTCGGCCCACGGACAGCACCAATGTACTCTTGTATCGAAGATGAACCGTTATGGGAAGGGCTAAGTATGAATTTCATTGAGAGGTAATTGTATATGTACCCTGTAACAAAAGCATTTAACAACGCCTGCGCCGCACCCGGGCGCGGCATATCCACAAAAATCCTTTTTAACGGGGCCACAGAGCTGGGTGCAGCCGAAGTGCAGGAGATCAATGTCACGGAGCAATTCGGCAGCACGGACGGCGTGACCATCGGCGCGGCGTTCTCGAGCCAATGTAAAGTTACAATTTACAAGCAGTCCCCGGCGCTGAATCTGAAAAACGGAACCTTTATCCCCTATGTGGGAATCAATGTCGAGGAAAGCGTGTCCGTGGTGGGCATTGCCCGGGCGGGCATGGCTATCGTCAACACCGTTTCCCCTGTTACATTTGTGCCTAAAGGCAAGTATTACATTCCCGCTGACGGCGTGGAGCAAAAGGGTAAACTGTGGCTTACCGTCACCGGTTACGACCGCATGGCAAGCCTTACAGAGGACTATGTGCCGACCATTGATTTCCCGGCGACCCCGGCGGATATGTTGGCCGATGTTTGCGCGCAGGCCAATGTTGCTGCCCCAAATGTGACCTTACCGAACATCCAAATAGCGGCACCTTATACCGGCTCTCT
Organism: Treponemataceae bacterium; assembly: GCA_963635625.1. Lineage (GTDB taxonomy): Bacteria > Bacteroidota > Bacteroidia > Bacteroidales > UBA932 > Cryptobacteroides. The sequence continues at coordinate 26,196 of CAVHGF010000027.1, forward strand.
CCGGCAACAACTGGGATGGCTGGCCGGGCTTATCGGCTGCAACGCAAAGTTTGACGCCACGGGCAACCTGGTATTTTGCTGGTACGCCGACAGCGGCCTGACTATTGGCCGCGACACCCAGCACATGGACGGCCTGACGCTGACCCGCGAAAACGCCTTTACTATTAACAGCTTGCTTACCGGCACGGAAGAAAACCCCATCAGCGTGGGCGCCGGAACGGGCATTGTGGCTACAAACCCTTACATGACGGAGGATGTGGCCGCTGAGGTGTTTGCCAAAATCTCCGGCAAGTCCATGATGCCCTGCAAAGTCAATTGGCGCGGCAACCCCGCCCTGGAGGCCGGAGACGCTGTTACCGTTATCGGCCTGGACGGCACCACGGAGCTAACGGCCTACATCATGGAGCAGCGCCTGACCGTAAAGGGTGGAATGTCGGCGGAATCCTCCTGTTACAGTCCCGATAACACCGACACGGCGGTGCAGTCGCCTACGGAACAGAAGTTCCAGCGGATGTATGATAGTCTGAAAAAGGGCTACCAGGATGCCACGGATAAGATCATCGGCGCTGATGGTGGAAATTACAGCATTACTCTTAGCAAAGACGGCTATCCTACCGGCTGGACGCTGCGCGACACGCCCACCGTGGAAGCCATTACTCGTATGTGGATCATGTCTATTGGCGGCCTGGGCTTTTCCAAAGATGGCGGAAAAACCATTTCCAACATCGCGCTTACGATGGATGGGCAAGTCGTAGCCGATTCCATCACCACGGGTACGCTTACCACCGTAAAAATCCAGTCGGCAGACGGCAAGAGCACATGGGACCTTGCAACCGGCGAAATGAATCTTTTTAATCCCAAAGTTGATACAATTTCAGGCGGTGCCACATTTACAACCGAGGACTACACAGAGGATGATTTAGAGAGACTGCGAAATTTTGCTCTGGGTAAAATTGTCCCGACGCAGCAAGATTGGCAAAAATTGGATGTAAACGGAAACAACAAATTTGATGCCGGTGATGCGGTACTTGTGCGAAAAGCGCTTGAAGGCACCGGGACGATAAATTTTACCATAAACTGGAAACTCAATGTCGCGCCCACTGACGGGGACAACCTTTTCCGAATTACCAAAATTTGGAAGAACAACGAGACAGAGGAAACCAAGACATACACCGTGCTTGCCGCGGGCTATGGCGATGTCCGCGTGAACGCGCTAAACATTGACGGCAACATGGTAAATGACTTTGTTGTGGAGCGCGGGGAGACTGGCACATTTGCATACCGCAAGTGGAATAGCGGCGTTGCCGAAGCGTGGCTGCAAAAGCCGATTTCCAACCCTGGTACATCTATCGGTAGCGTAATGGGCGGTTATGGTTACTCACGCCAAATTGCTTTGCCTACCGGGCTATTTACATCTATCGAACACTGTGTAGCCAATGGGCGCCTCGGCACCGGACTTGGATATGCCTATGCAAACGCCGATACCACGACCGCGACCGTTTACATTGTTGGCAACCAAAATGACGCACAAATGCACATTGACGGGCTGGAAATCAAGGGCAAATGGAAATAAGGAGCGGCGCTATGGCATTTGAAAAATTGACTTATGTGGACGGGGAAACCGTCATAGCAGCGAAAAATCTAAACGATATACAGGACGAGTTGATCCGGCAAGGGGAGGAAAACAATACGCCCATCGCCACCGCCACCGTCCCAGGCAAAGTAAAACCCTCCCAGGACTTTGACA
>CAVHGF010000028.1:0-27842 GCA_963635625.1 Treponemataceae bacterium
AAGCCACGTCATCCTCGCTGTCAAGAGTGACCTTTTCGGTATCCACCACCGAAGCGTCCTTGGCGTGAGAGCCAACCGTAACATATTTTGTCAAATATTTCGAGGAGCCATAATAATAGTAGAATGTATACCCGGAATAATCCGAATCGGTGACAGGAGAGGTCTCACCCCACGCGTAATACCCGCCGATTTCTTCAGGAGCGGAGGCGTCCACATTCCATCCGGCCCACAGGACGTCAAGGCCAAGATCCACTTCCTTATCTGTGCATACGGTAAATGACGGCACGGTAAATGCCTGCCATTCACCATAATATGACACATCCCCATCCACTACGACTACCGGACGGAATTTATATGCCTTGCCCGGATAAAGCACCATGGTAAGTGATCCATCTCCCATAAACGCACCACCTTTGCCGTCGCCGCCTTTACCGTCTCCTTCTTTGCCGCCTTCGACATAATATTCCGATACGAAAGTTCCGTCCGCTTCACAAATCTGAATGTTATTATAAAGCGATCGAAGATACGTCTGATACTGGGTACACGACGGAGACGTCCCGAAATATGCAGTCAGCGTGGTTTTCACATAATCTTCAAAGCTGACACTGACAGGACTTGCCGGGAAAGAAGTCTCCTTTACCAGTCCGCTCACCTCGGCAGAATAGTATTTGCCATACTCGGGCTTCTTCTTTATGTCTTTTGTCACGGTATAAATAGCTCCGGTATTGGTCTGAACTTCGAAAATCCATTGGTCTGAAGATGAAACGTCATAAGAAGACATCAGGAGGTTGAAATAAACCTCCAAAGGCTTGGTCGCACTCCATTCCTGATCGCCGGACAAAACAACCTTGATCTTTTTCACTAATTCTCCATCACCGCTGGACGGGGACAGAGAAATACCATCCACCGCTGCTGAAGGATATGCAATAAACGACGCGCTCCAACTTTTCACCGTAAAAATAAAAGCGGTCGGGACCTCCCCTTCGCCCAGTCCGCACTCTGGATAAGCTATTTTGAAATTCATCACGGAATTCACTCCCTGAAGCACGCCTTCCAAATCCTCCACACTGACAGGCGCGGTTGTTGTAACCCTCTGAAGAATACAGTTTTCATTAAGATGGTCCACGCTCCCGTTACCGTTCTGCGTAATATTGGCATACTGCAGCGGGTACTCGTTATTCTTACCGAAATGGAATATCGCGACATTCTCCGTATTCCCCGTAAGATTAGGAATTCCTCTGCCCACCGCCTGGAATGTGCCAATCCCACTGTCAGGATCCACACTCTCCAATGTGTATTTATAAGAGTTCTCCCCTTTCTTGACTACTATCAGATCTCCTTCCTCCCAGGTCAATTTTACTCCCGATGTCCCCATCTGGAAACTTGTCTTGAGATTTTGATTCTCAGGAAGCCCGAAAGTCAATGTGCTTATCTCGTCCCCTTGATCCGGAATTGATAAATCCTGCCGTTCCTCCTTTGCGCAGGCTACTGACATTAAAAACAGCGCCGCTAACGCTGCATTGCGAAAAGTTTGTTTCATAATACTGGTCGGGATTTAAAAATTAGAACAATGCCTCCTCGTCTGCTTCGTATCCGGAAAGAGAGATACTGTCAGACTCGACGCTCATTACAGATTGGGCTATCATACCTCCCATTTCCAACGTGACGACCTCCACTGAAGGTACCACGTAATTTTTTCTTATTGGCTGCATAAAATTGCTTATTTATAATAAAATCAGTTCTATGTGGTCTCGCATATATATATATATCGAATTCAACAAACAAAGGCTTATCTTTGTACTATGAAATATACCTTCAGATCTACCCTGGTATGCCTGGCTCTGATGTCCGGGTGCAGTGTCCCCTCCACGTGGAAAAACACTCAGGGGCATATTGGCATATCAGAAAACATACGGCTGGAACATACATCCCCTTCCGAATACGGAATAGACAGCACCGCTCTGGCCAGGTGCGATTCTGCCATATTTGACGCCATACACCATAAGAATGCCCCGGGAGGAGTGCTTTGCATAGTGAAAGAAGACAAAATCATCTACAAGAAAGCTTATGGGGACAAACAGGTGGTGCCGGCCAAGCAGATAATGTCCGAGAGCACCGTGTTCGATCTCGCCTCGCTGAGCAAATGCGTAGGGACTGCGATAGCCGTGATGCAATTGGCAGAGCAGAAAAAGATAGATCTCAACGCCCCGGTGGACAAATATCTTCCCGGTTATAAGAATTGGCAGGAAGGCAGAAGGACGGTCAAGATAAAGATAAAGGATCTGATGACGCACACAGGAGGACTGGCTCCGTACGCGGATGTCGATTCGCTGACAAGATGCTGGGGGGAGCACCAGACCGACAGCCTGCGGCACTACATAATACACGACCTGCCGCGTATGGCCAAGCCGGGGACCAAGCGCATATACAGTTGTGTCGGATTCATAAGCCTTCAGTATGTCGTGGAAGCAGTCACCGGGCAGAAACTCTGCGACTATGTGCAGGAACACGTGTTCGACGTCCTGAATATGTCGGACACCAGATATCTTCCTCTGGACAGACCCGTAGACAATCAGTACAGAATACGTATCGCCCCCACGGAGGTGCTGATTCCGGGGAGCACGGCGAAGAACCAGATTTCTCCGGGCACCCGCAGATGGGATGTGCTTCACGGCGAAGTGCACGACCCGCTGGCCAGAAGATTGAATATGGGGAATTCAGGCAATGCCGGAGTCTTTTCCACCGCCGACGACCTGGCCAAATTATGCTCTGCGCTGATGGGCGGAGGCCAATTGTACGGCAGACGCATCCTGAAAGAGAAGACCGTCAACAAAATGTTCAAAGTGCAGAACAAGAAAATAGGGCGCACCCTCGGATGGGACGCCACAAGCCCTTACGCCCAGTTCGTGGGAGAACACCTGTCTAAAGACAAGTGCGTATGCCACACGGGATACACGGGCACTTCCATACTGATAGATCTGGACGAAGACCTGTCCATCATATTCCTGACCAATGCCGCACACCCCTATGACCGAGGATCGATAATCCCCACGCGCAAAGCCATATCTGATATTGTAGGGGAAGCTCTCGGAAAATAACGGCTTTTTTAGTAGATTTGTGGCGTTATGGTTTTGCCCTTGATAGACATAGGTTTCATCCACTTCACCTTCACCGATGTACTGGACATTTTAATGGTGACAGCGGTCATCTATGTCATTTTCCAATGGATAAAGGGGTCCGGTGCGGCGAATATTTTCATAGCCATCATATCACTGCTGCTGCTTCGTTTCCTGGTCGACGCCCTGAATATGAAGATGATGTCCGCCCTGCTCGGCAAACTCATCGACGTGGGCACCATAGCTCTCGTCGTGATTTTCCAGCCGGAAATCAGACATTTCCTGTTCAACATAGGACGAAAAGCCTTCAGCGGGAGGAATTCCGTAATCGGCAAATTCTTCTACAAGGACAGGCATAATCTCTCCGCCGCTTCCATAGACGAACTGGTGCAGGCCTGCTTCGAAATGGGCGAGCAGAAAGTGGGAGCATTGATAGTGATCCCGAACCAGGCTTCCCTCGAAGATATAATCTCCACCGGGGACAGAGTGGACGCACATATCAGCAAACGCCTGATTGAAAACATATTCTTCAAAAATTCGCCGCTTCACGACGGGGCTATGATAATAAACAACGACAGGATCGTAGCGGCCAGATGCACCCTCCCCATCACGGACAGGGCCAATATTCCCGCCCGTTTCGGAATGAGACACAAAGCCGCCATAGGCGTGAGCGAACATTATGACGTGTCCGTCATAGTGGTGAGCGAACAGACGGGGGGCATATCATTCGTGGCAGATGGCGTACTCAAACCCGTCAAAAACGTAAACACACTGAAACTTCTTATAAGTGATGACAAGAGCAAGACTGGAAGCGAAGATAGGGTTTGATAAGATCAGGGAGATTATCTCAGACCGATGCCAGACCGAATATGCCACTCAAAGAGTCGCACAGGAGGAGTTTTCGTCTGATGAAAATATCATAAAGGAGCGTCTTGCGCTGACGGATGAGATGAGGCTCATCGTGATGTTCGAGGACAATTTCCCCGTGACAGGCTACATAGACGCACTCCCGTTTCTGCTTCCGCTCGAAAAAACCGGCAGCAGCATAGATGTTACCTCGCTCGGCAAGCTCAGCACACTGCTTGAAATCTCAAGAAAGATAAACGTCTTCTTCTCTTCCATAAAGGACGGCGTCTACCCGCTGTTGAAGAGAAGAGTCCGTCACATAAACACTTATCCGGAAATCAGAAGACGCATAGAGAGCATTCTGGACAAATACGGCGACATTAAGGATTCCGCATCACCGGAGCTTCTTCACATACGCACGGAACTGCGCAACAAACAGGAGCAGGTGTCCAAACGCGCCCAGGCCATACTGAAAAAAGCCCAGGAAGACGGTTTCACGGAATCCGAGGCCAATATCATCATACGCGACGGCAAATTTCTGGTCCCGGTAAACACCTCCAGCAAAAGGAAATTGGCAGGATACGTCTATGACTGCTCCTCCACGGGAAAAACCACTTTCATAGAACCCGCCGAGGTGGTTGAGCTGGAAAATGACATCATACAGCTGCGTTTTGACGAGGCCAATGAAATAAACCGGATACTTTTCGCATTTTCGGAATTTCTGCGCCCCTATATCCCTGAACTGCTGCAGATTGCCACAGAAATAGGTGAGATGGACTTTCTCATCGCCAAGGCTCAGACGGCCCTCGACTTTGTGGCCGGAATGCCCGTCATCTCATCTGACGGATCGCTTTCGCTGAGAAAAGCACGACACCCCCTTCTGGAACGCTCGCTCAAAAAAGAAAACCGTCATATCTGTCCTCTTACCATCAACCTTAACGAGAACAAGAGGATACTTATGATATCGGGACCGAACGCAGGAGGCAAGTCAGTCTGCCTGAAAACCACGGGCCTTCTTCAATATATGTTTCAATGGGGAATGCTTATCCCTACATCCGAAAGCTCGGAACTGCCGGTTTTCAATCGCATAGAAGTCTGCATAGGCGACGACCAGTCTCTTGAAAATGACCTCAGCACCTACAGTTCCTTCCTTCTGGATATGAAACAGATGCTCGCAAACTGCGATGACAGGACCTTGATTCTCATAGATGAATTCGGTTCGGGAACGGAACCTGCGGCGGGAGGAGCCATAGCGGAGGCCATATTGGCAGAGTTCGACAAGAGAGGATGCTACGGCGTCATCACGACTCACTACACGTCTCTGAAACTGTACGCATCACAGAACAACACCCACGTGATCAATGGGGCGATGCTTTATGACACGTCCAAAATCGAGCCTCTGTTCCAATTGGAAATCGGCCTGCCCGGGAATTCATTCGCGTTTGAATTGGCCCGGAAGATGGGACTGCCGGAGCAGATAGTCAAGGACGCCGAGACACGCGCCGGCGAGGACTTCGTGGATATGGAGAAGACCCTCCGAAGGATAGTGAAGGGCCGCAGGGTGCTGGATGAGAAGATAAAGAAAGTCAAGAATGCGGACAGAACGCTCGACGCGCTGACAGAGAAATATCAGAAGGAACTTGAGAATATCCAATCCCAACGTAAAGAAATACTTGACACTGCCAAGAAGGAAGCCGAAGATATAGTAAAGGGGGCTAACAGGCAGGTGGAGAAGACGATACGTGACATAAAGGAAAGCGGAGCGGAAAAAGAGCGGACAAAAGAGGCGCGCGGTGAACTCCAGGGCTTCCTGCAGGCGATAGAGAGCAGCAAAACCCGGCAGCAGAAGACTCACGACGAATACATATCCAGAAAGATGGAGCAGCTCGCCAAGCGGCGCAAGCCTGTCAAGACGGAGGAGCAGACACGTAAGGACGAATTCCGCAACGCCCCGCTCAAACTGGGCGAAAAGGTGAGAGTGAAATCCAACGGAATGGTGGGCGAAGTAGTGATGGTTTCATCAAAGGAAATCCGCGTGGTGATAGGCAATATCGCCAGCAAGATGACACCGGACAAAGTGGAAAGAATCTCAGCGAACGAGTTTCGTGAAGCCTCGAAAAAAACCGTGACCCCGGTCTATGAAAAAGTCGACCCTGCCATTACGGCGCGCAAGCTGAATTTTTCCCCTGAGCTGGACATCAGAGGCGAAAGGTTGCAGAATGCCCTTGATATCGTGACACATTACATAGATGATGCGCTGATGCTGAGCATAGGGTCGGTGAGAATCATTCACGGCAAAGGCACCGGAGTGCTGCACGAAGAATTGCAGAAGTACCTTCGTACGGTTCCGGGAGTGAAGTCCGTAAGCGATGAAGACATCCGCCACGGAGGAAGCGGAGTGACGATAGTGACATTGGAATAATTTATGATGGAAAAAGAAAGGCGGCAGGATACATGGAAGCGTGGAGAGCAGCAAGCCTGCGAGTTTCTGCAAGAACACGGACACGTGATACTTCACAGGAACTGGAGGGCCGCCCATAAAGAAATTGACATAATAAGCATTAAGGATGGAGTGCTGCATATAGTGGAAGTCAAGAGCAAAACGGCTCCCGTGACGGCAGCCCCTGTCCTTAACGTCAACCCCCGCAAACAGAAGAATCTGGTCATCGCGGCCGGAGCTTTTCTGAATTCGGAGGAAAGAAAAAGTTTACCACAAGACCTGGAGGTGGTTTTCGATGTGATCAGCATCGTTTTTTACGAAGATCACAGCTCAGTCGAGTACTACCCGCAGGCATATATACCAACATATGTATAAAGATAACAACTATTACTGTGTCATTATGGCCGGAGGACTCGGAACCAGATTCTGGCCAATCAGCCGCAAGGCTCTTCCTAAACAATTTCTATGTCTTCGCGGAGAAAGTCAATCCCTGCTCCGGCAGACTTACGAAAGGATGGCACGGATCATAAACCCCGAAAACATTATCGTGAGCACACTCAGGGAATATCACGATATAGTCAAAGAACAGCTCCCTGAACTTCCGGAAGAGAACATCCTTCTCGAAGTCTATAACAGAAACACCGCTCCGTGTCTTTACTTTGCCGCGAACGTGATATTGGAGCGTAATCCGCGTGCAGTAATGGTAGCCTGTCCGGCCGATCATCTAATAGAGGACAATGCCGAATTCGAAAATACCATAGGAAGCGCACTTGAATACGCTTCGGACAAAGACGAGCTCATAACTTTGGGGATACTTCCTTCCAGAGCCGATGAGAATTTCGGATATATCCAGGTAGCCGGCGGACGCAAAGCCATAGAGGGAGGAGTGCCCACCCCGGTGAAGACCTTTACGGAAAAGCCGGGCAAAGAGATAGCCGAGGTATTCATCAACAGCGGGGAATTCTTATGGAACTCCGGAATATTCGTATGGAGAGCGTCGCTGATAGTCTCCGAAATCAAGGAATATGCTCCGCAGATCTCAGAACTGTGGGCAGAATCTTCCGATTTGGACAAATTCTACGGTGATTGTCCGCGGGTGTCCATAGACTATGCCGTGATGGAAAAAACATCTAAAGCCTCGGTCATCCCTACCCACTTCAAATGGGCTGATATGGGCAACTGGGAGTCCCTTTATGACAATCTTCCGAAAGATGAGGACGGGAACGCCACCAACACTTCAGGGAAGCATCTTTTCAAGGAAGACTCCAATACGCTCACTTATATTCAGGATAAATCCAAGCTTGTAGCCATCAGAGGCCTCGAAGGCTTCGTGGTGGTGGACACGCCGGATGTCCTTATGATTTGTCCTCGGGACGAAAGCAAAATTCAGGAGTTCATCTCAGAATTGGCAATGCCCGAGTTTGAAGATTACAGATAATTTATGCAGGTACTGAAATTCGGAGGATCTTCGGTAGCGAACGCCACAGCCATATCAAGAGTGCTGGACATTACGCTCGACGCTCTCGGCAGAGACCGGGTAGTGCTGGTAAGTTCCGCCATAAGCGGAGCCACGGACCTCCTTATAAGGGCATCACAGTCAGAGGTAAGCGAAAGAGACGCCCTGCTTGACTCTTTGAAGGAGAAGCATTTCAAAATCATAGAAAGACTTTTTTCGGGACGCGAATGCACCGAGACGAAAAAGACCATTTCACACATTGACGAAGACCTGCGCAATGCTCCGCGGGAAGACTATCAGACCTATGGCGAGATATTTTCGACTATGATTCTCTCGCGCAAATTGGCCTCCGAAGGCATCAACGCCCTTTGGCTCAATTCTCCGGACCTGATACGCGTGCAGAATGGCGTGGTGGACAGGGATACGACCTACCACAAGATCAAATACGCCATAGAGGTGCATCCTGAAATAGATGTTTTCGTGGCCCCCGGCTTCATCGCGAGCGACGAGACAGGACACGTCTGCACACTTGGACGCGGAGGAAGCGATTACAGCGCAGCCTTGTTCGCCGCCGCACTGGACAGCAAGGTCCTGCAGATATGGACCGACGTGCCGGGAATAATGACCACGAATCCTAAAGACGTCAAGGAAGCGCACACCATTCCGCAGCTGAGTTACCGTTCAGCCTTTACGCTCGCCTCACACGGAGCCAAAGTGCTTTATGCGCCTACCGTTCAGCCCGCACAGGAAAAAGGAATAGACATACAGATTCTCGACTCCCTGTCCCCTTCTTCTCAAGGCACCGTCATAAGAGACTGCGGCCAAAAGGCCATAGGAGAATGGGTGGGCATTGGAAAAGTGGACAACGGAACTGCCTGCACCCTTACTCTTGTGGCTGACGGAAGCATCAGGATATCTGACATCGAAACTCTTACTGACAGGCTGTCCAGAAGGGACATAAATCTTCTGGGCATAAAGGTGGAGAACGATTTCGCGGAATTCATAATCCCGTCCGCCCAGGGGCTTGACGCCTTATGCGCAATGCATTACTACTGCTTCGAAACCGACGAATACAAGAACATCTACCTGGCGGGCAAAGGCGCCGTAGGACAGGCCCTTCTTAAAATCATAGACGAGAGCGACGCCAAGATAGAAGTACGCGCCATCTCCGAGCACGAGTGCGAAGACGAAGCCTTTTTCCGAAAGGTACTCTCTGAAGCCGCTTCCAACAGCATATTCGTGGACTGCACGGACAGTGAAACCATCTGGAAATGGTACGCCCCCCTTCTCGAAGCCGGAGTTAACGTGGTGTCTTCCAACAGACGCGCGTTAAGCGTACCTTATGCCAATTATGCCGAGATGAAACGCAGCGCCCGCCTTGCACGGAGGTTCCTGCGATACGAGACCACCGTAGGGACAGCCCTTCCTGTGCTGGACTCCATAGCGACAAGTACAGAAAGCGCAGATGAGATCCTCTCGATTGAAGCTATCGTCAGCTGCACGCTCAACTACGTCCTGACAAGCGGACTCCCTTTCCGTGAGGCACTTGAAAAGGCCAGAGAGGCGGGACTTACAGAAAAAGATCCTTCTGCCGACCTATTGGGGCGCGATGCTTCACGAAAATTGCTTATATTAGCAAGAGAAGCGGGGGTCAAGCTCGAAGAAAGCGACATAGAGGTGGAGCCGGTCAAGGAAGAGAATATTGGCAAGGATCAAAGATTCGTGGCCTCACTTGAAAAAGACCCTGATTCGCCCTTGGGATACAAAGCGGGCATCAGACTGAAAACCCTCGCACCGGAGCATCCGGCGTTAAGGATAAAAGGTACGGAAAATATGATAATCATCTCAAGCACATATCAGCCGACTCCGCTCATCATACAGGGTGCAGGGGAAGGTGCTATGATGGCGGCTTCACGATTACTTGCAGATATAATGAGATAATGACAGACGAACTTCTCACCCTTTTCAAAGACATTCTTGAAGTGGACTCCACCTCAGGTAAAGAAGATGCGCTCTGCCACCTGCTCTACGAGAGGCTTCAAGCCCCTCATAAGGAGCTGTTTGAGGTGGGGGACGGGACGCATAACCTTCTTCTGAAATGGGGAGACGCCCCTAAAGTCGTATTCTGCACACATATGGACACGGTTCCTCCCTTTATCGCTCCGACCTTCACCTCCGACGGTCGCGTGCTGGGACGGGGATCGTGCGACGCCAAGGGACAGATCATAGCTCTGTATGGAGCCTGCAGACAGCTGGAAGCGGACGGAAAGACTGATTTCGCCCTGCTGCTGGTAAGCGGAGAAGAGACCGGTTCGTTCGGGGCCAAGGCCTTCTCGGGCAAATTGCAGGCGCCGCTTCTGGTAATAGGCGAACCTACTGAGAATCACCCCGTAAGCGCCACCAAAGGCACACAATCATACGATTTGAAATTCATAGGCAGAAGCGTGCATAGCGGATACCCGCAATACGGGCGCAGCGCCGTGGAGATGTGGATGGACTTTATGATGGAGCTTGAAATAGAAGCGGAATTCCCCCACGACCGGATTCTGGGGGAAACCACCTGGAACGTAGGGCTTCTGAGAAGCGACAATGCGCAGAACGTTCTCAGCGGAGAACTTACCTGCCGTATCTACTTCAGGACCACCTTCGCCAGCCACGAAGCCGTAAAGAAATGGATGTCCAAGAAAAACAGCGCGAACATAATAATAACGGAACGCGGAGGAGACGACCCCAAGGAGTATTTCGTGCCGGAAGGATTCAAAGGGAAAAGCGCCGCATTCGGAAGTGACGCACCTCATCTTCAGGGATTCGAGAGGAAAATCATCTGCGGTCCGGGATCCATCCTGAGCGCCCACACGGCGCAGGAAGAAGTGCTTCTGAGCGAGATAGACAAAGCTATAACCAATAACATAAAGTTTTACGAAACTGTTTATTAACACTTAAAACAAATGAACGTATGAAAACAGTAATCAGCGGATATGGCAAGATGGGCCATATGATTGAAGGAGTTCTCATCAAACGCGGAATCGAAATCGCAGCCATCACAGATGACGTATGCAGCATTGATCCCGCCATCGCGAAAGAAAGCGTGTGTATAGACTTCACCACGCCAGAAGCCTTCAAAGCCAATTATAAATTCTTGGCTGATAACTTTAAAGCTGTCGTAGTAGGCACTACCGGCTGGGATGACGTCAAAACGGACGTGATCGGTTACTTCTACTCCACAGGCACACCTATGATCTACACGGCCAATTTCTCCATCGGCGTCAACGCCATATTCGCCGCTGTGGACAAGGTAAGCGAAGTGCTCAGAGGATACAACTATATTCCTCACATCGAAGAAATACACCACGTCAAGAAACTCGACAGCCCGTCAGGCACGGCCAAAGTGCTGGCACATATAGTTAAGCACGAACTGGGCGTAGCTCCGGATATCACATCGCTGCGCGAAGGCGACGTGGTAGGCAAGCACATCGTAAAATTCAAGTCTGACGTAGACAAAATCAAGATTTCACACGAAGCATTCAGCCGCGAAGCCTTTGCCGAAGGCGCCGTAGTGGCAGCCCAGATGACGGAAGGTCTCAAGGGAGTTCACGAATTCAAGGAAATGCTCGCCATAAAATAGTTACGACTATGTTTTTCAAAGGTTGCGCCACCGCTCTTCTGACGCCTTTCAACAAGGACGGAAGCATAGATTACGCTGCATACGAGACGCTTGTCAAAAGACAAGTGGATGCAGGAATTGATTTTCTGGTTCCGCTGGGGACCTCGGCTGAGACACCGACCCTCAACAAGGAAGAGAAATCCCGGCTCTGGGCCATCACCAGAAAGGCCGCGCCGTCCACTCCGCTTCTGGTAGGATGCGGCAGCAACAGCGTGGAGGCAACACTTGAGAATATGTCCCTTTTCGAAGATGCAGACGCCTTCCTGGTAGTGGTGCCGTTCTACAACAAACCCACCCAGGAAGGTATGTATCTCTACTATAAGACACTGGCAGAACACGCCAAGGCCCCTATCATAATGTACAACGTGCCCGGCAGAACAGGTGTCAATATGAGTGCGCAGACAGCCATCAGGATTGCACGTGAAGTGAAGGGGATAATCGGAATCAAAGAGGCTTCCGGCAAATTCGATCAGGTGAAAGAAATCATAGACGGAGCCCCGGAAGGATTCAGCGTGCTGAGCGGGGACGACGATATGACTTTCGATCTCATCAAAGCCGGTGCACAGGGAGTCATCTCCGTGGCCTCGAACGTGCTTCCGGAGAAGGTCGCAGGGATGGTTCATCTCGCCCTTGAAGGTGATTTCGAAAAGGCCGGGGAACTTGACGAAGCGCTGATGCCTCTTTTCAAAGGATGCTTCGTGGAATCCAACCCTATCCCCGCCAAGGAGGCTCTATGCCAATTAGGCCTGTGCGGCAATGCGATGCGTCTGCCGCTCACTCCGGCAACGGACTCCACCAAGCAGGTCATCAGCGGCATATTAAAAAACTGTAAATAAAACTGTTATGGAAGTCAGTCTGGAACTTTTTGAAAAGACCATAGCCGACCTGGAGGCCGGAAGGGTGAGGGTAGCAGAGAAGAAAGAAGGCAAATGGCAGGTGAACCGCGAGATAAAGGAGATAATTCTCGCCGGGTTCCGTCTTGGCCGGATAAAGGATATGAGCCAGGGGCAGTTTTCTTTTTTTGATAAGGACACATTCCCTGTAAGACAATTCACACTTGAAGACAAGGTGAGAATAGTTCCGGGGGGAAGCAGCATAAGACGGGGGGCATTTCTCGCTCCGGGCGTGATAGTGATGCCGCCTGCATACATCAACGTGGGAGCGTTCGTGGATGAAGGGACTATGGTGGATTCGCACGTGACCATAGGATCCTGCGCCCAGATTGGCAAGAACATACACGTGGCGGCAGCCGCACAGATAGGCGGGGTGCTTGAACCCGCAGGCGCACTTCCCACCATCATAGAAGACGGCGCCTTCATAGGCGGAGGATGCGGAATATATGAAGGCACAATTGTGCAGGAGGAAGCGGTCATAGCTTCCGGCGTAGTAATAACGTCGAGTACAGCCCTGTTCGACGCCACGAAAGGCGAATTCGTGCCGCGCAATGAAGACGGCAGAGTGGTGGTTCCGCGCGGTGCCGTAGTGGTAAGCGGAAGCAGACCAATTACCAAAGGACAGTCTGCAGGCAAGGGGATTAACCTTTACTGCCCTGTCATAGTCAAATACAAAGACGACAAGACCTCTTCTTCGGTCAATCTCGAAGAACTGTTACGATAACTTTTACAATGGAATACGACAAGTTCTTTTCCCGTGATGCGCATAACTTTATGCGCTCTCCAGTCAGGGACCTTTTCAAGAAAGTCGACATCAACAAGATCTATTCGTTCGCCGGCGGATATCCTTCGGCACAGACTTTTCCGCTGGAGAGGATGAGTGAGCTCGCGGCGAAAGTCGTGGAAAAATACGGGGCTTCGTCACTGCAATACGGCCCTACACAAGGCGTCACGCCACTTCGAGAAGCACTGTCGAAGCGCTATGACGTCCCTGTGGAAAACATTCTTGTCAGCACTTCCTCCCAGCAAGGGATAGATGTGTGCGCGAGAATCCTTCTGGACCCGGGCGACGTGGTCCTGTCTTCCAGCCCGACTTATCTTGGGGCCATTCAGACCTTCAGGAGCTACAGGGCGGAAATCGTCGGACTGGATCTGACAGCGGGGTTCGAAGCCGCAGGAAGAAGGGAAAAGCAGATAGAAACGCTGGTCAAATCGGGCAAGAAGATAAAGTATTTCTATATAATTCCTGATTTTCAGAACCCGAGCGGGGAGACCCTTTCCCTGGCGCAGAGAAGCGAACTGGTCTCGCTTGCACGCAAATACGATTTCATCATAGTGGAGGACAGTCCGTACAGGGAGCTCCGCTACGAAGGAAAACAGGTGGCCACCATCTACTCGCTCGCACCTGAAAGAACCATACATCTGGGAAGTTTTTCCAAGATATTCGCCCCGGGGCTCCGGCTCGGCTGGATCATTGGCCCGGACAGCCTTCTGAACAAAATCTACGAATGCAAACAGTCTCTTGACCTGTGCGCGCCGATATTCGACCAATATCTTATGGCTGAATATATGGAAAGCGGGATTCTCGATGAGAATCTCCCGAAAAGCATAGCACTGTACAAGGACAAGAGGGACCACCTCATATCTCTTCTGGAAAAATATATGCCTCAGGGCGTAAGCTGGACCCATCCGGAGGGCGGACTTTTCATCTTCCTCACCCTTCCGGAAGATATAGACACCGTGGCGCTGTACGAAAAAGCTCTCTCAAAAGGAGTCGCTTACGTGGCAGGAGCATTTTTCCACACCGACGGCGGAGGAAAGAACACTATGCGCCTCAACTTCTCCTTCCTGGACAAAGACAAGATGGAGGAAGGAATCAAAAGACTCGCATCTCTGCTATGACAGCACACCTCTACTCTGGCGCAGGCAACAGTTTCGTCGTACTGGACGGAAGAGAACCCTCCTTCAGTAATCCTGACATCACCGGGCTCTGCAGACGTTTTTCCACCGACGGGCTTATGATACTCCGCTCCGCCGACAAGCCTTATGACTTCGCGATGGAGTATTTCAATTCAGACGGCAGTGGCGGTATGATGTGCGGCAACGGAGGAAGATGCATCGTGGCATTTGCGGATTTCCTGGGGATAAGCCCCTCCGACGGGAATACTTACAAGTTCCTGGCACCGGACGGAGCACACGAAGCCGTCATTCTGAAAAAAGAAGGCGAAAGCAAGACCGTCAAACTCAAGATGTGCGACGTGCACGAATTCTCTCCATCCATAGAGGGCGGATACTTTCTGAACACCGGAACCAGACATTTCGTAAAGTTCTGCGACGATGTCGAGACCATTGACATCCCCACGGAAGGGGCCCGCCTCCGCCATCACAGCGCATTCGCTCCCATCGGGGCCAATGCCAATTTCGTCCAGATCACAGGCAAGGATAGCATAAAGGTGCGCACCTTCGAAAAAGGCGTGGAAGCGGAGACCCTCGCCTGCGGAACGGGCGTAGTGGCCAGCGCGATAGCTACGTTCCTGGACGGCAAAGCCGGAACCCACGTACACATCCATACCCGCGAAGACGAGATGGACGTAGAGTTTCACCACGAAGGGCGTTGTTTTAAGGAAGTCTATCTTACCGGACCTACGGTGAAACTATAAAATCTCCAGAAACTTTTTCAGGAGCAGAAAAGAATTGTCCTTAAGATCATTCCAGAAGCCATCGTACACCTGCTGATGGTTGCATTGCGGTGTCACCACGTCGCTGATGGCCCTGAACGCCAAGAACGGCACCCCATAATGATAGCAGACCTGTGCGATGGAAGCGCTTTCCATATCGCAGGCGAGCGCATCGGGATAAAGACGTTTTACCGCCTGGTCCTCTTCAAGTGTAGTGAGAAACTGATCTCCTGTACAGATCAAACCCTCGTGAAGGCGGGCATTGCCGACCTCCATATTCCTGGCACAGGACAGAAGTGCGGCGTCCGCACAGAAACGCTGCGGAAGGCCTTGCACCTGACCGCGAAGATTACCTTCTCCACACCACACGTCGTGGTATGCCACCTGATTGCCAAGCACGAAATCCCCCACTTTCAAAGAATTGTCTATACCGCCGGCGACACCTGAATTGATCACACAATCAGGCTGTTCCTTAAGTATCATCTCCGTCGCCATACGGGCGGCATTCACTTTCCCTATGCCGGCGCGCACCACATTCCCGACCCCGATCGCACGAAGCGCCTCGTACTCGCTGTCCAGCGCAACTATAAGACCTATTTTCATAAATATTTACCTTTTCTTTCCGCTCTGGAGAAACTCTATATACCCGTCCACGTCCAAGTTATACCCACGGACAGGAGCGAGCAATTCACCATCCGAAGACAAAAGCGCATAATTAGGCTGCGCATTGACGCCGAACCTCTCCTTGACTATATAGGAATTGGCCCGACCCATCTGCTTGAGAACCTTTCCCGAAGAAGTGGTAACCCATTTGCTTTCAGGAAGCTGAGTCTTGTCATCCACATACAGGACCACCAGAACGTAGTCCTCGCGAAGTATTTTCTGAACTCTCTGGTCCGACCACACACGGGCTTCCATCTCCCGGCAATTGACACAGCCGTGTCCCGAAATGTCCACAAACACAGGCTTGCCCTGTTCGCGGGCTGCCTGAAGGCCACGGTCAATATTGTCATAGGCCCAAAGTCCGTGAGGAAGCGGGACCATATCGGAATTGGCCTGAACGGAAGGCGCTGATGAAGACGAAACGGGAGCATTCTGACCAAGCACAAATTCCTGACTTTCAAGCGGTGGCAGATAGCCGGAAATGGCCGACAGCGGAGCACCCCACATTCCGGGGATAAGATAAACCACGAATGCGAAGTCCGCTATGGCGAGAAACAGACGCCTTACCGAGATATACTCCGCCGGGCTGTCGTGCTTGAAGCGCAATTTGCCCAGAAGATAGAAGCCCAGAAGCGTAAAGCAGACAATCCAGATGGCCAGATAGACCTCACGGTTCAGCAGACCCCAGTGATATACCTGGTCCGCCGTGCTGAGGAACTTGAAACCGAGCGCCACTTCTATGAATCCCAGCACCACCTTCACGCTGTTAAGCCAACCGCCGCTCTGCGGAAGTTTGTCCAGAAGCGAAGGGAAAAGTGCGAATATGGTGAACGGCAGCGCGAACGCAATGCTGAACGCGAGCATCGTTATCATAGGAGTCCAGAACTCTCCGGAAGTGCTCTCTATAAGAACCGTTCCCACAATAGGGCCGGTGCAGGAGAAGCTCACGAGAACCAGCGTCAAGGCGAGGAAAAACACTCCTCCCAGACCTGAGCGGCCACTGTTTTTGTCGGCTCCGTTAACCCATTTGGACGGAAGCACTATCTCGAAGGCCCCGAAGAACGACGCGGCGAACACCATAAACACCGCGAAGAATATCAGATTAGGAAGCCAATGCGTCGACAGCCAATTGAATATGTCCGCCGTCACGGCATCTCCGCCGAGCAGCCACGTAAGGCCTATTATCAAGCATATCGGAATGGTGTAAAGAAGGACTATGAAAAGTCCGTACATACACGCGCGGAATCTTCCTTTCTTGGGGTCGTCACCTCCTTTCAGGAAAAACGATATGGTCATAGGCACCATAGGGAACACACACGGTGTGAGCAGCATCGCAAATCCCCAGAGGATGGCTTCCAGAAGCAGTCCCCACAGGCTTTTCCCCGTAGATTGGCTTTCAGAAGACGCCTCCTTTACGGGAGTGCCGCTGACCTGCACGGTGAATTCATATTCATCGGGAGGAAAACAATTGTCGCCCTCGCAGACCTGATAGCTGATAACGCCCTTGATAACGGCGTTTTTCTTAAGCAGCCTGATGTTCTGCGTGATCTGATAATTCTCCTCCGAGACGATCTCCCCCTTATATTCCGACTTTCGGTATGTCTCCACCGGAGCACCTGCCAATTCGTATGACGCGTCAGGAAGAAACTCCACCGTAACGGAATTATAATGATCCCCCATAGGATGAAGATAATATCCCGGGGCTATCTGAGCCTGAAGCACCACCGCTTCGGCCGAAGTCTTCGGATCCACCTTCCACTGCACCGGTGACGTGCCCGAAGACAAAGCCCCCACCAGTAAAAGAATAAAACTGAGAAAAAGTCTCATAATAGTTTAGTTTTGTCTTTGAATATGAGCTCCGAGTGCGTTAAGACGCTCATCTATGGACTCGTAGCCTCTGTCTATCTGGTCAATGTTGTTTATTACGGACCTTCCCGGACTGGACAGGGCCGCGAGCAGAAGCGCTATGCCGGCACGTATGTCCGGAGAGGTCATAGTCCCCGCCTTCAGTTCGTGCTGATGGTTATGTCCTATCACCACGGCGCGATGCGGATCGCAAAGAATTATCTGCGCACCCATATCTATGAGCTTGTCAGTAAAGAACAGGCGGCTTTCGAACATCTTCTGGTGGATGAGAACAGAACCCTTGCACTGAGTGGCCACAACCAGCATCACCGACAGCAGGTCAGGAGTCAATCCAGGCCAAGGCGCATCCGAAATACTCATAATCGAACCGTCTATGAAAGACTCTATCTCATAGCTTTCCTGAGCAGGAACAAATATGTCATCCCCCCTCTGCTCGAGCTTCACGCCAAGCCTGCGGAAACTCTCAGGGATAATGCCAAGTTCTTCGTAATGAACATCCTTGATGGTTATGGAGCTACGTGTAATGGCGGCGAGACCTATGAATGAGCCTACTTCTATCATATCCGGAAGGCACGTATGTTCAGTCCCATCCAGAGCCTTTACTCCCGTGATTTTCAGAAGGTTCGAGCCTATCCCCTCTATTTTCGCCCCCATAGCACAAAGCATACGGCACAACTGCTGTATATACGGCTCACAAGCTGCGTTATATATGGTGGTGACGCCCTCCGCCAGGCAAGCAGCCATAAGAATATTGGCAGTACCGGTTACGGAAGCTTCGTCCAGAAGCATATAAGCGCCCTTCAAGCCGTTCAGAGCCGACAGATGATATGCCTTCTTGACGGTATCATAGGCGTAATCCGCGCCAAGACGGTTGAATCCCTCTATGTGCGTGTCCACCCTCCTGCGTCCTATCTTGTCTCCACCGGGTTTCGGAAAATAAGCCTGACCGAAGCGCGCGAGCAACGGACCGGCGACCATCACCGAGCCGCGAAGCTTGGCACTGGTCCGGACAAAATCAGAGCTGAACACATAGTCCAGATTGATGTGCGATGCCGTAAAACTATAATCGCCCTTCGCGTTCTTCCTGACCTCCACTCCCATATCAGAGAGAAGACCTATCAGATTCAACGTGTCCAGAATCTCTGGTATGTTACTGATTCTCACCGTCTTGTCAGTAAGAAGAACTGCGCTTATGACCTCCAGGGCCTCGTTTTTCGCACCCTGCACCTTGATCTCCCCGCCAAGGGTATAACCTCCGTCTATAATAAATGAACTCATAACTTAGATATGTTCTACTTCAGGGTGCAGTTCCACCCCGAACTTATCCTTGACACTCTCAATAATGTGCTTTTCCAGAGCAAGCACGTCCTGTGGGCAAGCATCCCCGCTGCCATTCACTATCACCAACGGTTGCTTGTCATAGATCGCCGCCCCTCCAAGAACCTTTCCCTTCAACCCGCACTGTTCAATGAGCCAAGCAGCAGGCACCTTCACGAAGCCACCCTGCATAAGATAATGCGGCACGCTCTCGTATCCTTCACAGATACGGGCAAATTCCGCCGGGCTCACTATGGGGTTCTTGAAAAAACTACCAGCCGAGCCAATTTTCTCAGGCGCAGGGAGTTTCGCCTCACGTATCTTTATGACAGCATCCCTCACCTGCATTGGCGACTCGGGAGTTTGGTCCGCGAAGATGGATTTCAACGCTCCATATTCAATTTTAGGCAAAGCCTTGCGGGAAAGACGCAAAAGCACTCCCGTTATGATATATCTCCCTTTGAAGCCTTCCTGTTTGAAGATGGAATCTCTGTATCCATAGCGACATTCCTCCACTTTGAAAGCGGTCTTTTCCTTCTTTTCAATATCGAAACAAGTCACTCCGGCGATGATATCCTTCGCCTCCACTCCGTAGGCCCCTATGTTCTGCACAGCCGCTGCGCCCACCGTTCCGGGAATAAGTGAAAGATTTTCCGCTCCCCAAAGACCGTCCTGACAAGTTTTCAGGACCAGATCGTCCCATCTCACGCCCGCGCCTACGGCAAGAGGGACCGTATCCGCCCCCACATCGAAATACTTTATGTAACTTATCTTCGAACGGAGGACCGTACCCTCAAAATCTTTGGTAAAAAGGATATTGGACCCCTCCCCTATGCTTACCACAGGCTGCGGGAGACCGGCAAAGTCCAGCTCCTTCAGATCCTGGGCGCTGTCATACTCAAGATAAAGTGCGCAGGACACCTTCATTCTGAAGGTATTCTGCGCCGTCAAATCGTAATTCTCAATTCTTCTTATCATTACTCGGAAGGGACTGTGCTTTTAAGGCAGAGTTCCTCCATCTGGCTCTGATCGATAAGGCTTGGAGAATCTATCATCACATCCCTTCCCTGATTGTTCTTAGGGAATGCTATGTAATCGCGTATGGTCTCCTGACCGCCGAACAAAGCGCAGACACGGTCGAAACCGAATGCCAATCCTCCGTGAGGCGGGGCTCCGAACTTGAAAGCGTTGATAATGAATCCGAATTTATATTCAGCATCCTCCTTGCTGATTCCCAGAACCTCGAACATACGGCTCTGCATATCGGCATCGTGGATACGTATGGAACCTCCGCCGAGTTCGGTGCCGTTCAGCACGAAATCATAGGCATTGGCACAAACTCTTTCGAGATCTTCCTTCTTGTCTGAATAGAACCATTTCTCGTGCTCAGGCTTAGGCGCCGTGAACGGATGGTGCATTGCATAAAACCTGCCGTCCTCCTCGCTCCATTCGAGAAGCGGGAAATCGACCACCCAGAGCGGTGCGAACTCGCCCGGCTTTCTCAGGCCAAGCCTGTTGCCCAATTCTATACGAAGCACACCGAGCTGTGTCTGTGTCTTACGCTTGGCCCCGCAAAGAACGAGAATAAGGTCTCCCTTTTCCGCCTCCACAGCGGCGGCCACCTGCTCAAGCTGCTCAGCGGTGTAGAATTTGTCTATGCTTGATTTGATGCTCCCGTCTGCATTGAGCTTGATATACACCAGGCCTTTGGCTCCCACCTGCGGGCGCTTGACCCACTCGGTAAGTTCGTCCAGCTGCTTGCGCGTATATTCCGCAGCACCCTTCACAGCTATGGCACCTATGTATTCGCAACCGTCAAATACGCTGAATCCGTGACCCTTGACAAGAGAAGTGATCTCGTGAAGGCGCATATCATAACGGATGTCCGGTTTGTCCGAACCGTAGAAATCCATAGCGTCGTACCAGCTCATACGAGGGATGCGCTCCGCAATCTCCACCCCTATGGCGTTCTTGAACATCTGACGCATCATACCCTCGAAGGTATTGAGCACATCCTCCTGCTCCACGAAGCTCATCTCGCAGTCTATCTGCGTGAACTCCGGCTGACGGTCTGCGCGGAGGTCCTCATCACGGAAACATCTCACGATCTGGAAATATCTGTCGTAACCGGCCACCATCAGAAGCTGCTTGAAGGTCTGCGGGCTCTGAGGAAGAGCATAGAATTGGCCCGGATTCATACGTGAAGGGACCACGAAGTCACGCGCGCCCTCAGGGGTGGATTTGATGAGATACGGAGTCTCTATCTCCATAAAACCTTGTGCGTCAAGATAGGTCCTTATCTCCTGCGCCAATCTGTGCCTCAATGCCAATGCCCTCTGAAGAGGCGGACGACGAAGGTCCAGATAGCGGTATTTGGCACGTATGTCTTCACCACCGTCACTGTTCTCCTCTATGGTGAAAGGAGGAGTGACGCTCTTGTTGAGGATATTTATGCTCTCTACGCCAATTTCAATCTCTCCCGTAGGGAGCTTGGCGTTCTTACTCTCTCTTTCAAGTACCTCGCCGGTGACCTGTATGACGAATTCCCTTCCAAGGGACTCCACCGTCTCCACCAGCGTCGCCGGAGCTTCCGCCTTGATGACCAGCTGGGTGATACCATAACGGTCACGCAGGTCGATGAAGGTCATACCTCCGAGTTTGCGGGACTTCTGAACCCAGCCCGCGAGGGTTACTTTCTTACCTTTGTCGGAGAGTCTGAGTTCTCCACAAGTGTTTGTTCTGTACATCGTTTTCGTAAAGTTTACAAGGAGCACAAATATACGAAAAAAAGAGGACATCCTCTCAGGAGGACATCCTCTTTTGCTTTAATTCAAGAGAACTACAGAATCTCTATCTGACGGGTTGCAGGTTTCTGCTCAGCCTCTTCTTTCTTAGGAAGAATGATGTTAAGCACACCGTTCTCCATCTTGGCGTTTATGTTCTTCTCTTCGACATTCTCAGGAAGGACAAAACTCTGTGAATAAGAAGCGTAAGAGAATTCGCGACGGAGCCAGGTCTTCTTGTTCTCGTCCTTCTTTTCGTCCTGCTGTTTCTTCTCAAGACTGATTACAAGCTCATTGTTCTCATTGATACTGATCTTGAAATCCCCCTTGGTCATACCCGGAGCGGCTATCTGAATATCATACTGCTTGTCGTTTTCTGATATGTTGACTGCCGGAGTAGCGAACTGCCTGCTTACAGGAATTCCCATAAACTCATCCCCGAAAAAGTCGTCGAATATTGAAGGTAACCACGAACTGCTTTCATTGTTTCTTCTTGAATTTCTAATTACTGGTAACATATCTAAAATCTCCTTTATACTTTAAAATTAAACTTTTACTTTCGCCCTGCCTTCTTTGGCAGGTTCGATATAGTGTAAGGCAATCTATGTACCAGTGACAATTTGTCAGTAATTCTGTCGGACCGTCCGACCCCGGCAAGATACGAACTATTTGTTTTCAAGAACTTGACGTCCGACATCCGACAAATAATTGCCATAATTTTTTAAATTAATTATTAAAATTTTATATTTACACGAAATATCATATTATCCTGCAAATCTTTAGTTAGTTATGAAAAATAAATTCCTATTCGCCGGCTGCCTGCTATTCGCAGCCCTAGTCGGGTGCAAGAAGACAAATCCCGACACGCCACCTGCACCGACAGTGGCCAAAGTTGAAAAATTGTTGAATCTCACGCCTGATTTCATCGCGTCCGTTACGGGCGTGTCCCAAGGCGATGAATGCAACTACAAAGACTCGCTCACTCTGGAACTGACTCCGGGCGAGATCCTTTCATCCGGATTTGCGGAGTACCATATGCAACATATCTTCGTGCACGTGGCTGACACCGTGTATGTACCGGAATTCCCTGTAACGGAAGAGGAAACCGTGCAAAGCATCCAGGTCAAAGTGGCCGTTCCGGAGCAGGAAACCTTCGACATAGCCGTAGTATACTCAGTTCAGCAGCAGCTTTCCGAGAACGGAGCCACTCTCGCTCTTGTCGAAAGTGATGACAACATAATCCTTTACGGCGTACACCCTGAGAAAAAGTACAAGTACTTTGACTGCTACCTTGGCACGCCTGAAGCCTATACCATCACGGGAATTGATGTCAAGATAGGATCACAGGATTGGCAGAGCATAGAGGAAATCGCCGGATGCAGCTATGAGCGCACAAAGGCCTTCGACTGGCTCTACAACGTATCCATAAGACCTAATTATCAGAATCTTACCGAAGATGTACAGATACGGGTGAAAGGCGAGCAGCATCACCGCTACACCATCTCCTGGAAAGGAACGGAGTATCTGCGCACAGACATTCCTGAAGGCTGGATACAGCCGAATCTCCCGACAGAAGCCATCGACGGAGAAAGCGTAGTCGCCACCTTCTACACCATAGCGGGTTATTATCTGGACAATGCAACTTCAAACATAGAGGGATTGGAGCTCGAATGCAGAGCCCGCTCTTACGTTCTGTTCACAATGCCTGCCTCAGACACGGAAATCTCACTTAATTTCAAGAAGAAGGCCGCGGTCAGCTTCTCTGAAAGCGAGCATATCACCGATGCCAAGATATATGACCTGCACGACCTTTACTATGGCGTGCCTACAGAAGAAGGCATCCCGGGAGAGACGGTTTCCCTTTTCGTAAATGCCGCCGACGGATATAAGCCTCTTACGGCAGTAGTCGAAGGGGAAGAATTCCCGTTCGTGATCTACGGCAGCGGAACGGACAAGTACCGTTATTACGCTGACGTTACCCTCCCGCAGGCAGACGGACCTTTCAGCATATCCGCCACCACCGCCCCTTGCTACACGGTATCGGGAGAAAGCGGCACCTTCACCTTCCCTGACGGAACATCATACATAGAAGGCGAAACAGTTACCGCACTCATTTATGTGCCAAGCGGCAAGACCATAGAGAAAGTTACCGCGACAGCAGACAACGGCACAGACGTAGCCGTCACCCTGGACAATGCCAGCGTCTACTTCACTATGCCTGCTGCCAATGTCACCCTCGCCGCCACCTTCTCTGACATAGACCAGAAAGATAACGTGCATATCAGCGCCATCTTCGATGACGATCAGTATTCAGTGGTGTCTCAAACCAAGCCATATTATCAAAAACTCAGCGAGAGCGGATTCGATGTTCCTAAAGGAACTACTCTGTACATATATGCAGTAGACAATTACGGCGAATCATTCTGGGTAGGAGTGAAGATGGGCGACAGTGTGACATACTACGAAGCCACCATAGACCCTGATATGGGAGACGCGTCCTTCGGCAAATCATTCGTATTCACCGATGACACCATATTCAAGATAGGAGCGACCAAGGAGTCAGTCCAGTTCGAAAGCGAGTCGACGGTGAGTGTCAGCGCAGAATACGATCCTGAAGAATTCATCGTGAAGAGTTCTACGAATTTCGATTGGAACTTCAGCAAAGGGTTCACCGTGGATGCCGGAACAAGCTTTTATCTCACGGTTCAGAATATGTACGGTGAGAATTTCTGGGTGGGAGTGAAAGTCGGTGACGCGCTCACCAAATACCAGGCGACGGAGGATGAAGACACCGGAGAATACACCTTCGGCAGAAGCATCACCGCCACCGCCGATGTAAAAATCAAAGTAGGATACAGTTCCTCTTCAGTAGACTTTTAACAAATCTGTTCCATAAAAAAGCACCTGCCGCTGGCAGGTGCTTTTTTATGTATTTTCTCAGCGGATTACACTCAGTTCCCTTTCAAACAACCAGGCCTGTATGTGCCTTATGCCGTTCTTGACAGGCATCTGCCGGGAATCCATCGTTACGACATATTTCGGATAATTATCCTCTATCAGCTCCAACGGACGGTACTCTCTCATAAGGGTGTCTTCATCTTTCATTTCATAAGCGACCTGAACATACATCCTGTCTTCTCCTTTGATTGCGACAAAATCGACTTCAAGATTCGCCCCCGTCCTTCCTGGGATGTTCCCTGTATAAATATCATAGCCGGCTCTTCTCAACGAGAGGTAGATGATGTTTTCCAACTGATAACCATACCCGTAGGCGAAGCCCCGGTAAAGATAGTTGTAGAACGCAAGGTCATTTATATAATACTTACAGTTGCCGGATATCGTTTCCTTGCCTTGAATATTGTAACGTAAGGACTTATGAATAATGAACGTCTGCTCGATGCAGGACAGGTAGGATGACACCGTTTCATAATTGACGGATCTGCCTTTCGCCTTATAATCCTTTACGACAGTATTCGGCGTGAACATCTTTGTGGCGTTGTTCACAACAAAGGTAAATAGGTCTTCCAGAGCCTGAGCATCCCTTATCTTGTTTCTCGCTATGACATCTCTTAACAGTATCGTATCTTTCAGCCCGCCGACATAGCTCCTGCGAACTTCATTTGAGACGAGATGAAGAATCTCCGGAAGTCCGCTACCGTCAAGATATTCCTCGAAAACCTCCTTTGTTTCAGACTTTGAATTTGCCTCCGCCCACTCCTTGAATGAAAGGGGCAGCACTTCGATTTCCACATATCGCCCGGAAAGCAGAGAAGCAAGTTCTCCGGACAGCATCTTGGAATTGGAGCCACTGATAAAAACCTCACACGGCCAGGTGAAATCTTGCGAAAGGGAATTGACAGTCTTCTCCCATCCATCTATATTCTGAATTTCATCCACAAATATATATGTCTTCCCTTCCGGATGAAATTCATTTCGATATTCCTCAATCAAAAGGTCAAGATCCTTATTGGTAGGCACGAAATTGAAAGCTGTGAATTCCTTACTTATATAAAGAATATTCTCTGCCTTCACGCCCGAGGAGATTAAATCCATCACAATCTGCCGAAGTATGTAACTTTTTCCGGCGCGCCGCTGACCGGTCAAAACCTTAATCAGCCTGTTTCCTGTGTATTGTGAAATTTTTTTAAGATATTGCTCACGACGGAATCCCTCGGCGATGTCATTTCCATTCCAAGGGTTGTAGCGTGCGATATGAAGCAGGTTTTCTATCATAACCGAAACTTTTCCACAAATGTAAGAAATTTTCTATCATAACCGAAACTTTTCTAAGTGTTTTGCCTTATTGACGAGGAATGCGGCGTTCAGCTCCGCGGCATAAAAAACGCGGCATAATACTTCGCGGCACCAAGGATAAAATTATCCGGTTACACTAATAAAATTATTAGGTTTATCTAATAAAATTATTAACTTTGCCTGTAATATAGCGTAAATCATTATATAACAGGAATTATGATTCAGAGAGAATATGTCAGAACCATTGCCGGAAGAATGGATGAACCTCGGAAATTCATTCAGGTTCTCTACGGGCCGAGGCAGGTGGGGAAGACCACGATGGTGGAACAGTATCTTTCCTCCACATCCCATAACCATCTGTTTGTCACGGCGGACGACACCATACAGACGGGCGGGGGCTGGATTCGCGAACAATGGGGCAAGGCGCGGCTGCTGCTGAAACAGAGCGGAAGCGCGGATTTCATACTGGTGATAGACGAAGTACAGAAAATCTCCAACTGGAGCGAAACCGTGAAGAAGGAATGGGACTCCGACTCAAGGGAGAATATCCCTCTGAAGGTCATACTCCTCGGTTCATCGTCGCTGCTCATCCAGCAAGGACTCACGGAATCTCTCGCCGGCCGATTCGAGAGCATATTCATTCCGCATTGGTCATATCAGGAAATGAGAGACGCCTTCGGCTGGAATCTGGACAAATACTTGTGGTTCGGAGGATACCCGGGAAGCGAAGACCTTACGGGGGACGAGACGAGGTGGAAGAGGTATGTTAAAAGTTCGCTGATTGAGACAAGCATTTCAAAAGATATTCTGATGCTCACGCGGGTGAACAAGCCTGCGCTGCTTCACAAACTTTTCAATATCGGCTGTTCCTATTCCGCGCAGATACTGTCTCTGACAAAAGTTCAGGCAGACCTGATGGAAAAGGGCAATCTGACGACCCTCAGCGACTATCTTTCGCTTCTCGATGCGGCAGGCCTGCTGTGCGGTCTCGAGAAATTCGCCGGCGACATAATCCGTAAACGTGCTTCAAAACCGAAGTTCCAGGTCTATAACAACGCTCTTCTCAGTGCGCAGAGTGAGTTTACCTTCGATGAAATCAGAGACAACAGGAAAGAATGGGGGCGCATCGTGGAATCCGCTGTTGGCAGCTACCTGCTCAACAAGGCAAGAGAAGGGTATTTCGATCTCTATTACTGGAATGAGAACAGCCGCGAGGTCGATTATGTTCTTCAGAAAGGCGGCAGGATAATTGCCGTAGAGGTCAAAAGCGGCAAGGACTCAAGCAATGAGGGAATGGCGCTGTTCGACTCCAAATTTCACCCGCACCGTCTCTACACGGTGGGCACTGACGGCATCCCCCTCGAAACTTTCCTCACCGCCAATCCAGATGATTTATTCTGACGGGCAGGAAGATGTGGGCAACCTTGATTTTGTAAAAAATACGTAAATTCGCAACCGAATTTTTAGAGATTTTTTGACAAATGAAAGACATTTACAAAGCACCTTGTGCAGAGGAGGAAGAGTTTGAGATTGAAAGCATTTGCCTGGCTGGCAGTTCAACAGAGGTCAGCAAGCGTTACGACATAGAGTCTGGCGATATTGAGGATATTGATTGGTAAACATAGCACAAAAGCGCAATTATGAACAGAGTACATACATTAGTTATGGCATTCACCTTAGCTCCGATGCTATTCTCGGCCTGCACGAAAGGCGAAACGGGCAACGGGAATAAGGACAAACTTGAATTTCACCATATCACGCTGACTGCCGGCAGCACTTCAGACAACGACGAAGCGGCTGAAGGCGCAAGTTCCAAATGCCTGAACGGCGAGGAAGCTGACGGCATCTCAACAAAAGCAATCTTCG